>DASSJS010000464.1:0-50902 GCA_035691085.1 Longimicrobium sp. | reverse complement strand
TGGGGCTGGACCTGTTCAACCCGCTCGCCAGCGTGGTGGTGTTCCAGTACAACCCCGAGAACCTGTCGCGGCGGGTGGAGGTGAACGCCAGCAACCGCTACGCGCCCCCCAACGAGGCGCTGCGGCTGAAGGGCCCGCCCGAGGAGACCATCGACGTGTCGGTGGAGATCGACGCCACCGACCAGCTGGAGCAGGGCGACCAGCGCGCGGCCCAGCTGGGGATCCACCCCGTGCTGGCCTCGCTGGAGATGCTCCTGTATCCCAAGAGCGCGCTGATGATCGCCAACGAGGTGCTGGCCAGGGCGGGGCTGATCCAGGTGATCCCCGCCGAGGCGCCGCTCACCCTGTTCGTGTGGGGCGTCAAGCGGGTGCTCCCGGTGCGCATCACCGACCTGTCGATCGAGGAAGAGGCCTTCGACACCGACCTGAACCCGATCCGCGCGCGGGTGCGCCTGTCCATGCGCGTGCTCACCTACCAGGACCTGGGGCTGGCCTCGGCCGGCGGCGCGCTGTTCATGGTGCACCAGGTGGCCAAGGAGGTGATGGCCACCCTGAACGGCGCCGGCGCCGCGGCCAGCGGCGTGTCGCTGGGCGCCAACATCCGCGTCTGACCGGGTCGTCCGGCGGAACTGGGACGACGTGGATCAGGATCGATCCGCAGCCCCGCATCGAACCGTCCGCCTTCTCCTCGTGCTGTCATCCTGAGGAGCGTCCGCACGGAATCTTCGGCGGCACGAGTGGTTGGACGCGACGAAGGATCTAAAGACGGGGCTCGGACCCGGTGTCCGAAGCGCACTGGACCAGACATCTGCCGTCCGCCCCGATGACCGGCGGCTGAAGCCGCAGCAACAACGACGACAAGCCTCGCAAACTGCGCGAGGCTTCACGGGCGGTGCGGACGCGGTGTCAGCGCGGCGGCGACGCTCGGGATGGCAGGTCCAGGGCTCCGCGGATGGAGCCGGGCACTCGATCGAAGAACACGCGCGAGCGATCGCGTTCCATCGATAGACGAAGAACGAGAGGAAGGGCCGAGATGCTGGACCCCAACAGCCGGTACGCCAATCTGCCCACGGCGGTGCTCGAGGTGACCGACGCCGAGGGAGAGACGAGGCAGGTGCGCTACGTCCTCCGCCGCTTCATCCCCCAGCCGGGCGACGAGCCGGCGCTCTTCGAGCACACGGTCACGCAGGGCGAGCGGCTGGACAACATCGTGGCGCGCTACCTGGGCGACCCCACGCAGTACTGGATCGTGTGCGACGCCAACAACGTGATGCGCCCCGAGGAGCTGACCGACGAGGCCGGGCGGCGCATCCGCGTGGTCCTTCCGCAGACCTGAGGGGCCGCCGTGCTGACCGGTGCCCTGGGCATCCGCATCCTGCTGCTGGTGGGCGACGCCGTCCCCCTCCCCGCGCCGCCCGACGTGACCGCCGCGCTGCGCAAGGCCGAGGTCACCTGCGACGCCGACGGCGGCGACGGCTTCCAGCTCACCTTCGCGCTCGCCCGCGACGCGGTGGTGGACTACTCCATCGTGCTGCGCGGCGCCCTGTCGCCCTTCAAGCGGGTGACGGTGGCGCTGCTGATGGGCGCCCTCCCCGAGGTGCTGATCGACGGCGTGATCACCCACCAGCAATTGACGCCGGGCGAGGAGCCGGGGAGCGCCACGCTCACGGTGACGGGGAAGGACGTGAGCGTGATGCTGGACCTGGAGGAGAAGAGCGAGGAGTTCCCCAATCAGCCCGACTTCCTGATCGCCGGGCGCACGCTGGCGCCGTACGCGCGCTACGGGATGGTGCCGCAGGTGACCCCCACGGCCGACATCCCGCTGATGATCCAGCGCATCCCCCGCCAGCACGAGACCGACCTGGCGCTGCTGAAGCGGCTGGCCGACCGCAACGGCTTCGTCTTCTACGTGGAACCGGTCACGCTGGGCGTCACCCGCGCCTACTTCGGCCCCGAGAACCGGCTGGGGATCCCCCAGAGCGCGCTCACGCTCGACATGGGCGCCGCCAGCAACGTCCGCGGGATGCACTTCTCGCACGACGGGATGGCCGCGGTGCAGGCCGAGGCGAAGATCATCGAGCCGATCACCAAGGCGCAGATCCCGATCCCGGCGGTCCCCGCGCTCAAGCTTCCCCCGCTGGCGCCGATCCCCTCGCTGGCGCGGCGGAAGGCCATCACCCGCGAGACGGCCAACGCGGGGCCGGCGCAGGCCATCCTCTCCGTCCTCTCCGCCGCCACCCGCGCCCCCGACCCGGTGACCGCCGAGGGCGAGATGGACACCACCCGCTACGGGCACGTGCTGCGCGCCCGGCGGCTGGTGGGGGTGCGCGGGGCGGGGTTCACCTACAACGGGCTCTACTACGTGCGCCGCGTGACCCACTCCATCGACGTGCAGGCGTCGAGCTACACCCAGCGCTTCTCGCTCTCGCGCGAGGGGACGGGCTCCCTCCTCCCCGTGCTGGTGCCATGAGCACGCGCTTCTGGGGAAAGTACCGCGGCGTGGTCAGCTCCAACGAAGACCCGCTGATGATGGGCCGCGTGCGCGCCCGCGTCCCCGACGTGTACGGCGACAAGGAGAGCGGGTGGGCGCTCCCCTGCGCCCCCTTCGGCGGGAAGGGCCACGGCTTTTTCGCGGTCCCCGCGCAGGGGGCGGGGGTGTGGATCGAGTTCGAGCACGGCGACCCCGAGTACCCGGTGTGGACCGGGGTGTGGTGGGGGTCGGCCGCCGAGATGCCGCCCACCCTGCTGGCCCCGCCGCCGCCGTGGAAGAAGATGATGGTGCGCACCGAGGGCGGGCACTCGGTGCTGCTGGACGACACCCCGGGGGTGGGTGGGATCACCCTGGAAACCTCCGGCGGGCAGAAGGTGGTGATGAACGCGATGAAGATCGAGATCGACAACGGGTCCGGCGCGAAGATCACGCTCCAGGGCCCCCAGGTGAAGATCGAGGGAGCGGTGATCGAGATATCCAACACGACGGGCGCCAGCGTGAAGCTGCAGGGCCCGCAGACGGTCGTGAACAACGGCGCGCTGGAGGTGACCTGATGCCCGGCTACCTGTTGCACCAGGGCGCCACCGTCATCTGCGCCCACCCCGCCGGCCAGGCCACGCCCACCGCGCCCTTCCCGCGCGTGAAGGTGGCCGGGCAGGCGGTGGCCGTGCAGCCCATCCCCTGGGCGGTGACCGGCTGCCTCAACCCGCCCGTCTCGGGCGGGCCGTGCGCCACCGCCAGCTTCGTCACCGCCGCGGTGCGGGTGAAGGCCGGGGGGATGCCCGTCCTCCTGCAGGACTCGCAGGCCATCTGCGCGCCCACCGGAACGCCGCTGACCGCGCTGGTGGTGCAGCCCCGGGTGAAGGGACAGTAGCCATGCACGTTGCCTATCCGATCCGCTTCGACGGCCGCGGCCGCACGGCGGAAACCGACGACGACGCGCACGTGCGCGACCTGATCGAGCAGGTGCTGTTCACCTCGCCGGGCGAGCGGGTGAACCGCCCCTCGTTCGGCAGCGGGATGCTGCAGCTCCTCTTCGGCCCCGGCGGCGACGCGCTGGCGGCGGCCGCGCAGTTCGCGGTGCAGGCCGCCCTGCAGCAGTGGCTGGGCGACCTGGTGGTGGTGGAGGGAGTCGAGGCCGAGGCCGTGGACGCCACCCTCGTGGTCCGCGTGCAGTACGTCCTCCGCCGCACCCAGGAGCGCAGGACCGCCACCTTCAGCCGCGCCGCGGGGGCCTCGTGAGCGCCGCGGGCTTCACCCAGGGGCTGGTGTACTTCTGCCGCGACGAGCGGCGGCGCAGCGAGCTGCGCCGCCAGGGCCCCGGCGCGCTGAACGGGATCGACTTCCTCGAAGTCGTGGACCAGGGCGCGCCGAATCCCACGCTCCGCCAGCGCATCCTGAACGTCCACCTGGTCCACCCCGCCACCGGCGAGCTGGCCCACCTCACGGCGGCCAACGTCTTCGTCACCGGCGGCGAGCGCATCCCCACCGTGGAGGTGCGCGGCGTGGCGCAGAACGGCGGCGAGGGCGGGCGCCTGATCGAGGTGCGGGTGGCGCGGCCGGGTGACTTCTCCACCTACACGCTGCGCCTGGCCTCGCCCGACGGCCAGCCGCTCCCCGGGCTCGACCCGCTGCTGGCGGCGGTGCAGTTCTCCTTCAAGGCCGACTGCCCCAGCCCCTTCGACTGCCAGCCGCTGGACGCCTGCCCCCCGGCGCGCGCCCAGGAGCCGGTGATCGACTACCTGGCCCGCGACTACGGATCGTTCCGGCAGCTGATGCTGGACCGCATGTCGCTGCTCGTCCCCGGGTGGACCGAGCGGAACCCGGCCGACGCGGGGGTGACCGTGGTGGAGCTGCTGGCCTACGTGGCCGACCACCTGGCCTACCGGCAGGACGTGGTGGCCACCGAGGCGTACCTGGGCACCGCCCGGCGCCGCGTCTCGGTCCGCCGCCACGCGCGCCTCCTCGACTACGCCATGCACGACGGGAGCAACGCCCGCGTGTGGGTGCAGTTCCACGTGAGCCCCGGGCTGCGCCAGGCCAAGGACGGCGACGGAAAGCCGCTGGGGCCCGAGATCGTCCTTCCCGCGGGCACGCCGCTGCTCACCCGGGTGGCCAGCGCGGCGCCGGTGCTGAATCCGCTCGACGTGGCGGCGCTGGGCCCGGCCGAGGTGTTCGAGACCATGCACGTGGCGCGGCTGCGCCCGGAGCTGAACGAGATCCGCTTCCACACCTGGGGCGAGCGCGACTGCTGCCTTCCCCGCGGCGCCACCCGCGCCACCCTGCGCGACGACCCGCAGGCGCGGCTGGCGCTGCGCGCGGGTGACGTCCTCCTCCTGGAAGAGGTGCGCGGCCCCCGCACCGGCGAGGCGTCGGACGCCGACCCGGCGCGCCGGCACGCGGTGCGGCTCACCCGCGTGAGCCCCGACCACGACGACCCCGTGGTGATGGACCCGCTGCTGGGCACCCCGATCGTGGAGGTGGAGTGGAGCGGCGACGACGCCCTCCCGTTCCCCCTGGTGGTGTCGGCCACGACGGACGCCGAGCACGGCTCGCGGCAGGTGGACGACGTGGCGGTGGCCCGCGGCAACGTGGTGCTGGCCGACCATGGCCGCACCGTGGTCGAGCCGCTGGGCGCCCCCGCCCGACCCGACCCCCGCCTGGCCCCCGTGGGCGCCGACGGCGCCTGCTGCGGCGGGGGTGAGGATGGATCGGCC
Organism: Longimicrobium sp.; assembly: GCA_035691085.1. Classification (GTDB taxonomy): domain Bacteria; phylum Gemmatimonadota; class Gemmatimonadetes; order Longimicrobiales; family Longimicrobiaceae; genus Longimicrobium. The sequence continues at coordinate 45,694 of DASSJS010000464.1, read as the reverse complement.
GCGCCGCCGGCGCGCTTCCGGCCGCGGCTGTCGCAGGGGCCGCTCACGCAGGCGGCGCGGACGAGCCGCACGGTGGTGGTGGACGGCCGGCGCGAGCGCCTTCCCTTCGACCCCGCGGATTCTGCCGAGTCGGCGCTGCGCTGGGAGATGGAGCGCGTGGTCCCCGCCATCCGCGTGCTCGACGAGACGGGGCGCGTGTGGCGCCCGCAGAAGGACCTGCTGGCCAGCGATTCGTTCGCCCCCGAGTTCGTGGTGGAGGTGGACGACGACGGCCGCGCCTCGCTGCGCTTCGGCGACGACCGCCACGGCGAGCGCCCCGCCGACGGGGTGGAGATGATCGCCGAGTACCGGGTGGGGAGCGGCGCGGGGGGGAACGTGGGCGCCGACTCGGTGCGCCACCTGGTGGTGGACGTGCGCCGCAACCTGGCCGCCGCCTTCGTGGACGGCGTGCGCAACCCGCTCTCCGCCCGCGGCGGGCGCGACCCCGAGCCGATCGAGGAGGCGCGGCAGAACGCCCCGGCGGCCTTCCGCACCCTGGCCCGCGCGGTGACGCCCGACGACTACGCGCGCATCGCCGAGCGGCACCCCGAGGTGCAGCGCGCCCAGGCCACCCTGCGCTGGACGGGGTCGTGGCGCACCGTCTTCCTCACCGTGGACCGCCTGGGCGGCCGCCCGGTGGACGCGGCCTTCGAGGCGCAGCTGCGCGCCCACCTGGAGCGCTTCCGCATGGCCGGGCACGACCTGGAGATCGACGCGCCGCGCTTCGTGGCGCTCGAGATCGAGCTGCGCGTGCAGGTGCTCCCCGGCTACTTCCGCAGCGACGTGCGCGCCGCGCTCCTGGAGCGGCTGGGGAGCGGGACGCTGCGCAACGGGCAGCGCGGCTTCTTCCACCCCGACCACTTCACCTTCGGCCAGGGGGCGCCGCTCTCGGCGGTGTACGCCGCGGCGCAGGCCGTGGCCGGGGTGGAGCGGGTGGAGGTGACGCGCTTCCAGCGGCTGGGGGTGGACAGCAGCGAGGCGCTGGACAGCGGCGAGCTGGCCATCGGGCCGCTGGAGGTGGCGCGGCTGGACAACGACCCGAGCTTCGCCGAGCGGGGGATTCTCACATTGGTGCTGGAGGGCGGACGATGAGCCTGGCGCTGGACCCCTCGCTGAAGGGGCTGGACGACTGCGGGTGCGGCGGCGGGACCGCCCGCGCCACCCCCGTGGCCATCGCCAACCGCCCCGGCCTCCCGGCCATCAGCTACCGGCCGGGGACGCACTCCACCTTCCTCCGCTCGCTGCTGGCCTCGCTCTCCACCGCCGACCGCCCCGCGCTGCGCGGGCTGTCGGCGCGCGAGGGCGACTGGACGGTGGCGCTCCTCGACGCATGGTCGGCGGTGGCCGACGTGCTCACCTTCTACGGCGAGCGCATCGCCAACGAGGCGTACCTGCGCACCGCCACCGAGCGCCTGTCGGTGCTGGAGCTGGCCCGCGCGGTGGGGTACGAGCTCTCCCCCGGCGTGGCCGCCTCCACCTGGCTGGCCTTCACGGTGGAGGAGGCCGCCGGCTCGCCGCGCCGCACCGACGTGGCCACGGGGACCAAGGTGCAGAGCATCCCCGGCCCGGGCGAGAAGCCGCAGCTGTTCGAGACCGTGGAGCCGCTGCACGCCCGCACGGAGTGGAACGTCTTCCGCCCGCGCCGCACCCGGCCGTGGGCGCCGGCGCCGGACGACACCTCCGTCCGTGTCCGCGGCGTGGGGAGCTCGGCGCGGGTGGGCGACCTGGTGCTGGTGGTGGGCGCCGAGCGCGAGCTCTCCGTCTCGGACCCGCGCTGGGTGGTGCGCACCGTCACCGCCGTGGAGGCCGACCCGCTCACGCAGACCACGGTGATCTCGTGGGAGAAGCCGCTCGGCTGGATGGAAGACGGCACCGAGGCCAGGCTCCCCTGCGTGGACCCCCAGCTGCACGTCCTGCGCACCCGCGCCACGGCCTTCGGGCACGACGCGCCCGACTGGCGGCTCCTTCCCCAGGCCACGAAGGACATCTTCACGCCGCCGGTCACGGGGAACTCGACCCCGACGCCGCCCACCAACTGGCCGGGGTTCACCCTCAACGAGATCGCGGCGACGGCCGATGCCGCGCCCGTGGACCGGGTGGTGTACCTCGACTCCACCTACCCGGGCTTCGTGGCGGGGGGGTGGACGTTCTGGCAGAAGCCCCACGTGGTGGAGCTGAAGCGGGTGATGGACGCGCGCACCGGCTATGTGGCGGGGTTCACCCTGCAGGGCCACGTGACCCGGCTGGAGGTGGAGTCGTCGGTGGGGCCGTTCGACAACGCCGTCCGCCAGCTGATGGTGTGGGGCGCCAGCGAGCGGCTGGAGCCGGTGGAGGGCGGGATCAGCGGCGGCGTGCGCGGCGCCGAGGTGGCGCTGGACGGCATCGCCGACGAGGTGGAGGAGGGGCGCCGGCTCCTCTTCGTGGGCCGCCCGCCGCGGGTGCGCGTCCGCACGCGCGTCCAGTTCGATGACGGGGAGGCGCCGCGGATGCTGGCGGCCGGCGACACGCTCACCGTGCTGGCCGCCCCGCCGGCGCCCGAGTGCCCGCCGCCTCCGGGGATCGTGGCGGGGCCGCGCTACGCCGACTGCCCGGACTGTGGCGGGGCGATGCACCAGCCCGGCGAGTGGCGCCTGCGCGACGCGGATGGCACCGTGGGCCGCGCCTGGGCCGCCTGGGCCGATTTCGACCATCTCCCCGCCGACCCCGACGAGACGGAGGCGAGCGAGCTGGCCATCGTCTACCAGGCGCGCGAGGAGGAGGGGCGCACCGTCCTGGTCCTCCGCGAGCCGCTGCGCGGGGCGTACGACCGCGGCGGGCTCACCATCTACGGCAACGTCGCCCCCGCCACGCACGGCGAGACGGTGCGCGAGGTGCTGGGGAGCGGCGACGCGGGGCGCGCCTGGCAGCGCTTTGCCCTGCGCCAGCCCCCGCTCACCCACGTCCTCTCCCCCGAGGCCGGGGGGCGGCGGTCCACGCTGGAAGTGTGGGTGGACGGGATCCGCTGGGACGCCGCGTCCACCCTCTTCGGCCGCGGCCCGCGCGAGCGCGTCTTCTCGGCCCGGCAGGATGCCGAGGGCGGCACCCGTGTGCAGTTCGGCGACGGGAAGAGCGGCGCGCGCCTCCCCTCGGGGCGCGAGAACGTGACCGCCGTCTACCGCCGGGGGATCGGGCGCGAGGGGAATGTGGCGGCGGGGCAGCTGTCGCTGCTGCTGACGCGGCCGCTCGGCATCCGCTCCGTCCTCAACCCGCTCCCGGCCACCGGGGGGGACGATCCCGAGACGCTGGACCGCGCGCGAGAGAACGCGCCGCTCACCGTGCTCACCCTCGACCGCATCGTCTCGCTGCGCGACTACGAGGACTTCGCCCGCACCTTCGCCGGCGTGGCCAAGGCGATGGCGACCTGGACGTGGAGCGGGCGCGGGCGCGGCGTGCTGGTGACCGTCGCCGGGCCGCAGGGCGACACCATCCCCGACGGCGGCCCGGTGCAGACGGCGCTGCGCGCGGCGATGGCGCAGTACGGCGACGCGCTGATCGCCGTCGCCGTGCGTTCCTACCGCCCCGCGCGCTTCCGCGTCTCCGCCACGCTCCGCCATCACCCGGCGCACGACCCGGCGCGCGTCCTTTCCGCCGCCGAGGCGGCGCTGCGCGGGCGCTTCTCGTTCACGGCGCGCGGCTTCGGGCAGGGGGTGGCGCTCTCGGAGGTGCTGGCGGCGCTGCAGGAGGTGCCCGGCGTCGTCTCGGTGGACGTGGACCTCCTCTACCGCACCGACGAGGAGGAGCCCGCCTTCCGCACGCGCCTTCCGGCCGCGTCTCCCGCCCCCGGCGCCGGCGCCGAGACCGCGGAGCCGGCCGAGCTGCTGACCCTCGACCTGCGCCCGGGCGACCTCCGGGTGAGCGCCTGACATGACCGAGACCGCACTCCTCCCCACGCGCGCCGCCCCCGGCGACCGCCTGTTCGCCCTTCTCCCCGCCGTCCACCGCGCCCGCGACGAAGAGGCGGGGGGGCCGCTGCGCGCCCTGCTGGCCGCGCTCGACGACCAGGTGGCCGTGCTCGAGGAGGGGATGGAGCAGCTGTACGACGATCTCTTCGTCGAAACCTGCGCCCCCTGGGTCCTCCCCTACATCGCCGACCTGCTGGGCGTGGGCTCGCTCCCGTCGGAGCAGCTGGACGCGCGCGGCGAGGTGGCCAACACCATCGCCTTCCGGCGCCGCAAGGGGACCGCGGCCATGCTGGAGCAGATGGCGCGCGACGTGTCGGGGCTCCCGGCGCGCGCGGTGGAGCACTTCCAGGCGCTGGCGGTGACCCAGCACCTGAACCACGTGCGCCCCGATGCCCCGGCCTTCGCCTCGCTGCGGGGCGCCTCGCGGCTGGAGCGGGCGGGGACCGCCTTCGAGTCGCTCCCGCGCAGCGCCGAGGTGCGCCGGCCGGCGCGCGGCGGGCGCTACAACGTCCCCAACGTGGGCGTCTTCCTCTGGCGGCTGCGCGCGTACCGGCTGGGGCGCACCCCCGCCGTCCCCGCGAACGACACCGGCGCCGATCCCGCGCGCTGCTTCCGCTTCGACCCCATGGGGCGCGACCTGCCGCTCTTCCATCGCCCGCACACCGAGGAAGACCTGGCGCACCTGGCCGAGCCGGTGAACGTGCCGCTGCGCATCTCGCGCCGGGCGCTGCTGGGGGCGCCCGAGGATTATTACGGCACCGACCGCAGCTTCTTCCTGGAGATCCCGGTTCCGGACCAGGACCCCGAGGCCGTGGACCCCGGCGACATCATCGCCGCCGACCTGTCGGAATGGGGGATTCCCTCGGCCGGGAAGGTGGCGGTGGACCCGGTGCTGGGCCGCGTCTCCTTCGGCACGGCGCCGGCGCGGCGGCCGCTGGCCACCTTCCACTACGGCTTCTCGGGCGACCTGGGCGGCGGCGAGTACTCGCGCCCCACGGCGCTGGCGGGGAGCGACGGGCCGGTCGCCATCGTCTCCGCGCTCGGCCGGGTGCCCGACGCGTTCAAGACGCTGGGCGCGGCGCTGGCCTCGCTCCCGGGTGACGGCGGGGTGATCGAGATCGCCGACAACGCGCGCTACCCGGAAGACCTGCTGGTTACGGAACCGCGGCGGCGGCTGGTGATCCGCGCGGCCGACGGGGTGCGGCCGGTGGTCGGCGGGCGCATCTCGCTGGTGGGCGGCCCCGAGGACAGCGCCACGCTGGACGGGGTGGTGATCGAGGGCCGCGTGAGCGCCGCGGCGGCGGGGGGCTACGAGGGGCCGGGGCGGCTGATCTTGCGCCACTGCACCATCGTCCCCGGCGCCGACCGGCTCTGCGTGGCCGACGCGGGAACGCGGCTGGAGATCGACCACTCGATCGTGGGCGGGATCGGCGTGCACCTCGACGCGTCGGCGCGCATCACCGACAGCGTGGTGGACTCGGGCGGCGAGACGTCGGTCGCCTACGCCGACCCGGCGGGGAAGGGGCACGGCGCCCCGCTGCAGTGCGAGCGGTGCACGGTGATCGGCCGGATCAAGTCCGACGCGCTGGAGCTGGTCTCCAACTCCATCCTCCTCTCCGGCCGTTCCGGCGCCGAGGACCCGGCCGAGTGGCCCGCGGCCATCGTGGCGCGGCGCCGCCAGGAGGGATGCGTCCGCTATTCGTACGTGCCGCTGGACGCCCTGGTCCCCCGCCGCTACCGGTGCCACCCCGACGGCCCGAAGAGCGCCGGCGCCGCCCCCGCCTTCACCTCGCTCACCTGGGGTGACGCCGGGTACGCGCAGCTGGCCCCGCACGCCCCGGTGGAGATCCGCCGCGGCGCCGACGACGAGTCGGAGATGGGCGCCTTCCACCACCTGTACCTGCCGCTGCGCGAGGCGCACCTGCGCCAGCGCCTGGACGAGGCGCTGCGCTTCGGCCAGGAAGCCGGCCTGGTGTACGCGAGCTGATCGGACCGACGGAGCGACCGGCCGACCGCCGAAGCGCTCCAGTACCTCTCCCCACGTCACCCTCCCCCCAGGCTTTTTTGGGGGGAGGGCCGGGGAGGGGGGCCGCGGCGCCGAGGGCACGCCGCACCGCCGGTCGATGACGACGGACGTGCTGACGGCGAGACGACGGCGTGCTGACGGCGTGACGACGACGAGACGACGGACGTGACGGAATGACCCCTGGACCCGCCGGGCGCAGCTCCACTCCAGCGCCCGGGGATGCGCGGCGGAGCGGGGAATCGCTTCGCCGGATGGATGACAGCAGCAAACCTGCCGGACGGACTACCCACGGAGAGATACAGCGATGAAGGGCGACTTCAGCCGCCAGACGTTCGCGCCGCGGCGGCACTATGCCGGGGTGCGCATGCAGCAGGGCCGCGTGCAGCTGGACGCGGACTGGAACGAGCAGGCCGAGATCGGCCTGTACCGCGACGAGACCGAGGCGCGCGATACCATCGGCGCCAACGGCGGCCCGCTGGAAGCCGCCGGCTTCGCCGTCGCCGCCGGGGCGCCCGTGGGCGACTTCCGCATCGGCGCGGGGCGCTACTGGGTGAACGGGATCCTGTGCGAGAACGACACTGCGACCACCTTCCTCACCCAGCCCGACCGCTCCGGGGTGACGCCGCTGGCGGGGAACGGGTACCACCTGGTGTACCTGGACGTGTGGCGCCGCCACCTGACCGCGCTCGACGACCCGTCGCTGCGCGAGACGGCGCTGGGCGGCGCCGACACCGCCACGCGCGTCAAGAACGTGTGGCAGGTGCGCACGGTGGCGATCGGGAACAATGCGCTCCCGGCGCTGGGGCCGATCCCGCAGTTCGACAACGCCACCCTGGCGCCCACCGGGGTGATGCGCGCCCGCACGCGCACCGAGGACGAGGGCGGCGAGCCGTGCATCGTCCCCCCCGGCGCGGGGTACCGCGGGCTCGAGAACCAGCTCTACCGCGTGGAGATCCACGATTCGGGGGCCGCCTACCCGGTGAACGGCGGCGCCTCGGCCCAGGTGACCGCCATCACCGCGCCCGACAAGGTGACCGTGCAGGGGGGGAGCTTCGCCCCCGGCGACGCGGTGGAGATCTTCTCCGCGCTGGCCGGGCGCGACCCGGTGAAGGGCGCGCTGGCGCACGTGGTGGCCGTGGGCGGCGGCGGCGAGAACGAGCTGACGCTCAGCGCCCCCATCGCCGACCTGACGCTCGACGAGCAGCCGCGCATCCGCGAGGTGGGCGCCACCTGGAAGTGGTCGCGCGACAACGGGATCGTGGTCACCCCGGTCAAGAAGATCAGCGGCGCCGACGTGGAGGTGGCCGAGTTCGGCCCCGACGCGGTGCTCGACTTCATCCCCGGCCAGTGGGTGGAGATCACCGACGACGCCCGCGAGCTGGAGGGGCGCCCCGGCTTCCTGGCCCTGATCAGCAAGCGCAACGACGCCACCCGCACCCTCACGCTGCGCACGGTTCCCGGCACGCTGGACCCGGGCCCCGACGGCGTGAACGCCGCCCTGCACCCCCGTATCCGCCGCTGGGACGGGGTGGGGGCGGTCAAGGCCCGGCCGCCCGCGGGGAACGAGGGGTACCTGCCGCTGGAGAGCGGCGTGGAGGTGAAATTCGACGAGGGGACGTACCGCTCGGGCGACCACTGGATGATCCCCGCGCGCACCGCCACCGCCGACGCCCGCGCCGGCGCCATCGAGTGGCCCGCCGACGGCGGCCAGCCCGCGGCGGTGGCCCCCCACGGGATCCGCCACGCCTACGCGCGGCTGGCCGTGATCCAGACGCAGAACGGCACCGCGAGTCTGGTGGAGGACGCGCGCTCGCTCTTCCCCTCGCTCACCCGCGTGGTGCAGCTGCGCTACGTGGGCGGCGACGGGCAGCAGGTGCTCCCCGGCGACACGCTCGCCCGCCCGCTGCAGGTGGCCGTGTTCAACGGCGATGCGCCGGTGGCGGGGGCACGGGTCCGCTTCGTGACCATGGTGAGCGGCCGCCTGGCCGCCACCGAGCCCGGGGCCGCCACGGGGCCCAACACCCTGGTCGCCATCACCGACGCAGACGGGGTGGCCACGGTGTTCTGGCAGCCGGTGAGCGCCTCGGTGAACCGGGTGCAGCAGACCACCGCCACCCTGCTGGACCCCGCGGGGCAGGAGACCAGGCAGGTCGTCCGCTTCACCGCCAGCCACGGCCACGCCGACCGCGTGCGCTACGACGTGCCCAACCCGGCGGGCGCGCTGGCGCAGCAGGACACGGTGCAGAAGGCGATCGACCGTCTGGGCGGGCTGGTGAGCCTGCACCGGCTGGAGGGCGACGCGCAGGTGTTCACCCCGGGCACGCCGCTCAAGCCGCTGAAGGTGCTGGTGGCCTCGCCGCGCGGCCTGGTGACCTCGGGCGCCACCGTGCGCTTCGAGGTGAAGAGCGGGACGGGGATGGTGCAGGCCGGCGGGGGCGCCGCGGCCGCTTTCGTGGACGTGCCGGTGCAGGGCGACGGCACCGCCACCGCCAGCTGGACGCCCGACCAGAACACCGGGTACCAGGAGGTGGCCGCCACCATCTTCTCGGCGCCGGGGCTCACGCAGGCGGCGCCCAGCCAGGTGCGCTTCACCGCCACGCTGGCCACCGCCGCCGGCGCCGAGGCGTCGATCCGGGTGGACACGATGCAGGTGTCGGGGGCCCCGCTGTTCAACGACGCCAACGTCAACACCTCGGTGCTGCGCAACGGGATCGCGCTCGTGTTCAGCCAGTTCCCCGACGCGGCCACCCTGCGCGCCGAGACGGTGTTCATCACGCTGGAGCTTCCCTGGCCGCTGAGCACCGCCGACCGCTCGGCGTGGGGCGCCACGGGAAACATCATCTTCGGCCAGCAGCCCATCATCGTGGCCGGCACGCTCACGCAGAACGCCAGCGCGCGGTCGGTGACCTGGAAGCCCACCCTCGACGCATCCACCTGGCTGGAGCAGCGGGTGATCCCGGCGATCAAGCAGCTGGGGCTGACCTCGGTGCGCGCGCGGCTCACGCTGCGCGGCGACTTCATCTTCTTCACGGGGAGCGACACCATCCGCCGCTACCTGGACGGGAACGTCTACGGCGTGCTGAACGGCGGCGCGCTGCAGCAGGTGCTCCCCAGCGGCGACGGGCGCCGCGGCGGCGACCTCAGCATCTGGTTCAACGTGACCGAGTTCGTGCCGCCGCCGCCGCCGCCGCCACCGCCGCCGCCGCCGCCGCCACCTCCTCCCCCGCCGCCGTACTACTCGCCGTACATCAAGACGGCGTTCACGGGGGGCACGGTTGCGTCGGGCATCGGCGAGGAGCTGATCTGATGCGCGCGGTGTGGTCGTTCTGGTCGCGCCCGCGCAACGTCAAGCGCGGGCACGCCTGGCTGGCGGAGCGGTTCCACCTGTTCTCGTGGGCGCTCTCGCTGCAGACGGCGCGGCGCCACTACCCCAGCACGGCGCTGGTGACCGACTCCGAGGGCGCGCGGATGCTGGTGGACGGGCTGGGGCTGGAGTTCGCCTCGGTCTCCACCTCGCTCGACGCGCTGGAGGGCTCCGACCCGTCGATGTGGGCGCTGGGGAAGCTGTACGCGTACCGGCAGCAGACCGAGCCGTTCGTGCACGTGGACTCGGACGTGTACCTGTGGAGCCCGCTCCCCGAGCGGATCCGCACGGCGCCGGTGTTCACCCAGAACCCCGAGCCGCTGAACGAGGACACCTTCTTCTACCGCCCGCAGCTGGTGGAGAACGCCATGCTCTCGCCGCCGGGCGGGTGGGTGCCCGCCGAGTGGAGCTGGTTCCTGCGCTCGGGGATCAAGCTGCGCGGCGAGTGCTGCGGAATCTTCGGCGGGTGCGACCTGGATTTCATCCGGCACTACGCGGAACAGGCCATCACCCTGGTGGAGCACCCCGAGAACCGGCGGCGGTGGCTGGAGCTGCCTTACCGCGAGCTGGACATGATCTCGGTGGAGCAGTACCTCCTGGCCGCGTGCCTGGAGCACCACGCGCGCACCCCGGGGTCGCGCTTCACCGGGGTGCGGGTGGAGCACCTGTTCGAGAGCGTGTACCACGCCTACACCCCCGGCAGCGCCGTGGAGGCGGGGTACACGCACCTGATCGCCGGGGTCAAGGGCGAGGCCCCGGTGATGGCGCGGCTGGAGGCGCGCATGGCGCGCGACTACCCCGCCGCGTACGAGCGCTGCCTGCGCTACGCCCGCGACCACGGGCTGGAGCCCGGAGCCGAGCCCATCGGGCGCGCGGCGTGATCCCGATCCCGAGGGGCGGCTGATGCGCGCCGTGTGGTCGTACTGGTCGCGCCCGCGAGACCTGTCGAGCAGGCGGCCGTGGCTGGCCGAGCGGTATCACCTGCTCTCGTGGGCGCTCTCGTTCCTGACGGCGCGCCGGCATTACCCCGACACCGTGCTGGTCACCGACACCGCGGGAGCCCGGCTGCTGGTGGACGCGCTGGGCCTGGAGTTCGGCCGCGTCAGCACCGAGCTTGACGCGCTGGCCGCCGCCGACCCCACGCTGTGGTCGCTGGGGAAGCTGTACGCCTATCGCGCGCAGACCGAGCCGTTCGTGCACATCGACGCCGACGTGTACCTGTGGAACCGGCTCCCGGAGCGGCTGGAGTCGGCGCCGGTGTTCACCCAGAGCCCGGAGCCGGTGGGCGAGTGGTCGCCCTGGTATCGCCCGGGGGTGATGGAGGAGACGCTGCTGGGCGCGCCGGGGGGATGGGTCCCCGCGGAATGGTCGTGGTACCTGCGCTCGGGGCTCCCGCCGCGCGCGGACTGCTGCGGGGTGGTGGGGGGGCAGGACGTGGGCTTCATCCGCTACTACGCCAGCCATGCCGTCGAGATGGTGGAGCACCCCGGCAACCGGCCGCTCTGGGCCACCGGCGACTTCCGCGACCGCGACATGCTGTCGGTGGAGCAGTACCTCCTTTCGGCGTGCGTGGAGCACCACGCGCGCACGCCGGGCTCGCCGTTCGCGGGGGTGCGGATGGAGCACCTGTTCGCGTCGATGGACGACGCCTTCGACCGCCCGCTGGCGATCCGGCTGGGGTACACGCACCTGATCGCCGCGGCCAAGAAGGAGCCCGCGATCGTGGCGCGCCTGGAGCAGCGCGTGGCGCGCGACTACCCCGAGGCCTACGAGCGGTGCCTGCGCTGCGTGCGTGACCACGGCGTGGAGGGTGAGATGGAGCGGGCGGCGTGAGCGGGGAGTGCTGGGTGCTGGGTGCTGGGTGCTGGGTGCTGGGTGCTGGGTGCTGGGTGCTGGGTGCTGGGTGCTGGGTGCTGGGTGCTGGGTGCTGGGTGCTGAGTGCTGAGTGCTGAGTGCTGATACCGGATCGGCAGACTGGGTGTGCATTCCGGATGAGCTCAAATCCCTGTCATCCTGAGCTGAGCGTCGCCGCTGCACCAGCACCGCGTCCGCACCAATCTTTGGCGGCGACCGAAGGGATCTATAACCGCGGCCGCGCCAACATCTGCCTGACGGTAGATCCGTGGCCCGGTGCGCTTCGGAGGATCGGTTCCGAGAGCGGGCGATAGATCCTTCAGTCGCCGCCAAGGTCCGGTGTGGACGCGGCTTTGGCGCGGCGGCTCCTTCAGGATGACTCTCTCCGGGTGAGGGGTGAGTGCACAATGACTCTCCGCATCCGGAATGAGTGCACCCGAGCGCGCCGGCTCGGGACGATGAAAGGCGGAAGCCGGTGAAGCCTCGCGCAGTTTGCGAGGCTTTTCGTCGTTGTTGCTGCGGCTTCAGCCGCCGGTCAGCGGGCCATCCGGCGCGCTTCGGCAGGCCGGTTCCGAGCGCAACCGGCAGATACGGCGGCCCCGCTCCCTATCACCGGGGGGCGGGGCCGCTTGCGTTTACATCTCCTGGCCCGCATCGCCCGGGCCGCACCTGGGCCCGTGGCGTTGCCGCCGGGAGCTTCAGGCGCAGTAGTCCGGGTTGACGCTCGGACAACGGCAGGTCTGGCCGATGACGACCGTGTAGCACCCCTCGATGGTCGAGTTCGCCACGACCGTGCCCTCGGGCTTGTCGGTGGCCTGCATCGCGAACGACGTGACTTCGAGCTCGTCGAGCTCCAGCTTGACCTTCTGCATCGCCATGCTCCTTCGGTGGTGGTTTGGCCCACACGGCATTTCCGCGGGGCCAGGCGGGGCCACGGTGCCCCACGGCGTGCGAACGGCGCCAACGCTCTCGCTCCTCGCGGCTGCCGAGGAAGTCCCCGCACTGCGCCGAAAATCACAGGAAGAGCAAAAACAAACGGCCCAAAATCCGGGTTGTGCCCACGGAAGCGTGTCCGAATGCTGAATATCTCTTGCTCGCGACAATTGTAGTCAATCGACATCGTTCCGTAAAGAGTCCGATATTATGAGTATATGAATCGAGTCGCAAAGGTGGAGCATCGGCGCACATCCGGAGGGATGGGCTCGTGTCATCTCGGTTCGTGAGCATGCCGGCACGCCACGGGAGACCGGGCATGGCTCAATGCATCCACCGGCGACAGCTCGCCACACCCGTTCACGGCGGGCATTTTGGGCGGTGGATATGTGGCATCCGGAGACATATCATAGCCGGAAACGTCAGCCTGAAACGGTTGAGCGGCCACGTCACCTTCCCCGCCTGTCGTGCGCGCAAGCAAACGGAATCCGCTCCCGGATGCCCCGCTGGAGCTCAGCGACCCGATCACGCTTCCAGCCGGCGAGGTTCCCGGCGCGCAGGTGCTCGCCGAGCTGGACCCGGAGCATGCCGTGATCCTGTTCGACGTGCTGCGGGTGGCCAGCACCTGGGCGGCGGACGCGGGGCGCCGCGGCTGGTATGCGCCCAGGCTGCTGCGGCGGTGGGAGCACGAGGTGCTCACCGGCACGCTCGACGAGCATCTCCGCAGCGCGGTTGGGGTGCTGCTGGGCGAGCTGGTGCATCCGGAGAGTAGCGACTCGCGCCAGCTGTCGCTGTGCTGCCTGCAGATTTCCGAGTGGGCGCTGCAGCGACAGGCGGTGGAAACCTCGCTCGAGTTCAACCGCCTGGCAGCGCTGGTGTGGCCGTCCAACGCACGGCTCGCGTACGTGGCGGGGCGCCGCTACGGAGGCGTTTCGCGCTTCAAGGAAGCCGACATCTGGCTGCGCAGGGCGGCGCGAATCGCCCGGTGGTACGCGGACTGGGAGGCGTATGCCGACGCGCTGACCTCCATCGGCATGCTGGCGTACCGGCAGGGCAGCATCCCGCGCGCGCGGACGTTCCTGGACCGCGCGCTGCGGGTGGCAAGGCGGCGCGGGCTGCGGCGGCTGGAAGGCGAGATCCTGCACGACCGCTTCACCGTCGCGTTCACCTCGCGCGAGAAGACCGACGCCGAGGCGCTCGCGCGTGGCGCATACGAACGCTACCTGCCGGCGCACGAACGTCTTCCCGCCCTGGCGTATGACGTCGCCTACTACTGGCTCACCAGAGGCTACGCGGGCCGCGCGCTACGCGTGCTTCGCCTTCTCCGTCCCCACTTTCCCCATCCAGAGGCCCAGTTCCAGGTGCTGTGCGCGGCCGTGCGAGCCGCGGGGGCGGTGGGCGACCGGCCGGCGTTCGGGGCGCTGTGGTTGGATGCGAACGGGTTGATGGAACGAGCGCGGAACTCACCCGCGTTCAGCATTGCGCTGATCGACCTGGGTTACGGCGCGGCTCACGTGGGCGAGTGGGCCAACGCCGAAGCCGTGTTCATCAGGGCCGAGACCGTGGCCCGTGCGAAAGGGCAGGCGGAGGACTCCGTACGAGCAGAGATGGCGCTGCAAGCAGTCCGGCGTCGCGAGAACCCGGATACTCTTCCTCCTTTGCGAGCCGCAGCGGCGAGCACCGAGCTTGGCCGCGATCTCGTCTCGCACCTCTCAGGTGCCTCGGCGGCCAGCACGGAGGGGCAGGATGGCCCCCCGCCGCACGAGATGGGCGCCAATCAATGACCGGATCCCATGGTGTTGCCGTTCCGCTCTTCGGCGGTTTTCACCACCGTGCTGTCCGTTGCGCCGGTGTGGGCGGGGACTGTGGGCTCCGCCGGTTTCTGCTTTGCGGCCGTGGGGCTCGCGGTGCACGCGGCGGTGATGGTCAGGAGCGTGACGACGGCAACGAGCAAGCGGCGCATCGGGCCTCCAGTTGGAGAGCGAGGGGGCGAAAACCGGCACAGGTGGACGAAAGTTGCCGCCGGCTTTCCACCGGTCAACACATCATCGCCTGAAAATGCCCGGTCTCATCGTGACAACGACTCGCCCGATTTCGCTGGTGGTGCTCGACGCGCCCGGTCTACGCTATGTGACGCAAGGCGGATTGTCGTTCATCACTCGCGCGGTTAGCGGCTGGACGGAACTCAACGAGGCGCTCAGGAACGCACCGCCGGCCACCGTCGTCGTCATCAATCCGTACGCGGACGACGAGACGGCGCCCGCGCGCGAGATGTTCACGCTGATGGAGGCGTTTCCGTCGGTAGCGGTGGTGGGCGCGTTCGTGGTGACGCCCGCGCGGGTGGGTGACGTGCGGCAGATGCTTCAGGCGGGGATCAGCGGGGTGGTGAACCTGCGCGTGGACACCACGCCCGAGGTGGCCGCGCGCCACATCCGCGAAGCCGTGGGGCGGCCGGTGAAGCGCCAGGTGGAGGCCGCGCTTCCGCAGCACCTTTCGGCCGACGCGCGGCACATCATCCGCGCGGCGTGCGACGTGGCGCTGGTGGGTGGCGGCGTGGACGACGTGGCGGCGGTGTTCGAGGTGAACGCGAAGACCCTGTCCCTCTGGTGCAACAAGTTCAAGCTGGGGCCCACGCGGTCGCTGCTGGTGTGGATCCGCCTGCTCCTTGCCGCGTCGCTGCTGGAAGACCGCGGACGCACGGTGGACAGCGCCGCGCGTGCGGCGGGTTACTCGTCGGATCGTGGCTTGCGGCGGGCGTTCGAGCAGACCCTGGGAACGGCGCCCAGCACCGTGCGGAAAGGCGGCGCGCTGGCGCTGGTGTCGCGCGCCTTCCGCGAGCACCTGGTGGCGGTGGCCGCCATCGGCCGGGGATGATGGAAGCCCCAACCGTGGAACCGCTGGAGGCCGGGCTGGCCGAGGTCGCGCGCCAGATCGCCCGGCTGCTCACCTCGGCGCCCGTCGATCAGCGGAAGGTGGATGAGCTGGATGCCAGGGCCGCGCTCCTCCGCCGCGAGATCCAGCGGCTGCGCCCCGCCGGGGTGGGCGAGGAACTGGTGTTCGCCGGCACGCGGCTGCTATCGGGGGGATGAGCTGAAAGAGCAGCGGGGGCATCCGTCCGGGATGCCCCCGCTGTCGGCTTCAAACAGAACGCACCGGGTGGTGTCCCGGCTCCGTCAGCCCGCGCACTGGTTGCAGTGCGGGCGTCCCGTTTCACACTTGGTGTACGCGGTGGCGGGAAGCTCTCCGCCCCGTGCCGCTCATCGACCCCTCTCGCGGATCACAAGCCTCCGACGCGGACGCTCTCCCCGTAGCCGACTTCCGGCGCACTGCCCAGAAATCCGACATCGTACAGAAACTCGACACCTTCGCCGTAAAGTGCGGCGAGGGCGGCATCTACGCGTCAATATGGCCACAAGTGTACGGAAACCGGTCGATGCCGCGGGCGGCGCCAGCGGCGCGCGGAGGGGACGAAAGCCGTTGCGGAGAAACGAGTTGTGGCCTCTCTCCCGCCGCGGCGCGACCCTCGCAGACGCGCGCGCCGATTCCCCCCAACCAGACCCGAGCCCCCCGCGCGTCGTGCTGACGGATAACGTGGCCATTCCCCTGATCTACGGAGCTGTCATGGACGGTGGCGCCCCGGCCGGCCCCGGTTCGCCCTGGCCCGGGCGCGGCGAGGCCGCCGACGCCCTGCGCGCCACCGACTGGAGCGCCACGCCGCTGGGCCCGCCGCAGGGCTGGCCGCTGGAGCTGCGCGCGCCCGTGGACGTGGCGCTGGGCTCGCGCCTCCCCATGGGCGTGCTGTGGGGCCCCGAGCTGCTGTGCATCTACAACGACGGCTTCCTCCCGGTCCTCGGCGCGCGCCACCCCGCCGCCATGGGCCGGCCCGCCGCCGAGTGCCTGGCCGAATGCTGGGAGCTGCTGGGGCCGGTCGCGCGCCAGGTGATGGAGACCTGCGAGGCCGTGTGGCAGGAGGATGCCGAGGTCCCGCTCCGCCGCTGGGGCGGGGTGGACACCGCGTACTTCACCTTCAGCTACAGCCCCATCCGCGGCGCCGCGGGGAGCGTGGCCGGGATCTTCGTGGCGGCGGTGGAGACCACGCCGCGGGTGCTGGAGCGCCGGCGCGCGCGCGTGATCTCCGACGTGCTCTCCGCCGCCGCGGGCGCGGCCGAGCCGGCCGACGCCCTGCGCGCCAGCGCCGCCGCCGCGCTGGGGGCAGACCTGGCGTGGGTGGCCGTCTACCGCGCGGGCGAGGATGCGTGGGAGCTGGCCGCGCACGCGGCCGGCGAGGCCGCGCTGGAGCCCCGCGCGCGCGTGCCCCGCGCCGCGCTGGCGCAGCCGCTGCGCAACGGGCGCGTGCACGAGCTGCAGGGCGCGGCGGTGCTGGGGCGCGCCGGCGCCCGCGCGTGGAGCGGCCCGGTGCTGGCCTGCCGCACGGCCGAGGGGGACGCCGCGGTGATGGTGGCGGGCGCTCCCGCCGGGCGCGGCGTGGACGCCGAGCACGCCGCCTTCGTGCAGCGCGTGGCGGGGGGGATGGGGATGGCGCTGCGCCGCGTGCGCCGCGCCGCCCGCGCCGAGCGCGAGCGGATCGCCGTGCTGGAGCGGATGACCGACGGCTTCTTCTCGCTCGACGGCGAGTGGCGGCTGCAGCAGGCCAACCCGGTGGCCGAGCGGCTGGCCGGCCGCGGCCGCGGCGAGCTGGACGGGCGCGTGCTGTGGGACGAGCTCCCCGGCCTGCTGGGCACCCCCTTCGAGCACCGGCTGCGCCTGGCCATGCGCGACCAGGAAGCCGCGCACTTCACCGCGCGGCTTCCCGGCGGCGGACCCTGGCTGGAGATGCACGCCTATCCATCGCCCGAGGGGCTGACGGTGTTCCACCGCGACGTGACCGAGGTGGTGCGGATGGAGCAGGCGCGCGGCGAGCTGCTGGAGCGCGAGCAGGCGGCCCGCGCCGCCGCAGAGCGCGCCGAGCGCCGCCTGCGCGAGATGCTGGAGGGGATCGACGCCATCGTGTGGGAGGCCGAGGGCGACCCGCCGCGCCTCACCTTCGTGAGCGACCACGCGCGGGTGATGCTGGGGCATCCGCCCGAGCGGTGGCTGCACGAGCCCGGCTTCTGGCAGCGCGCCATCCACCCGCAGGACCGCGGCTGGGTGGTGCGCGCCTGGGTGGAGACGGTGCGCGGCCGGCGCGACCAGGCGGTGGAGTACCGCATGCTGGCGGCCGACGGGCGCGTGGTGTGGGTGCGCGACATGGTGCGGGTGACGCCCGTGCCCGGCGGCGGCCTGCAGGTGCGCGGCGTGGTGGTGGACATCACCGCGCGCCGCCGCAGCGAGGACGAGGCGCGCCGCCTGGCCGCCATCGTGGAGGGGACCGACGAGGCCGTGGTCTCCAAGGCGCTCGACGGGACCATCCTGAGCTGGAACGCCGGCGCCGAGCGCACCTATGGCTGGAGCGAGGCCGAGGTGGTGGGCCGCTCCATCTTCGAGCTGCTGCCGGCGGAACTGCACGACGAGGAGCGCGCCAGCCTGGCCCGCGTGGCCGCCGGCGAGCGGGTGGCGCGGCACGACACCGAGCGCCCGGGGAAGGACGGCCGCCCCGTGGCCGTGTCGCTCACCTTCTCGCCGATCCGCGACGGGGCGGGGCGGGTGAGCGGCGTGGCCACCATCGCGCGTGACGTGACGCAGGACCGCAAGCTGCAGGCGCAGCTGCGCCAGGCGCAGAAGATGGAGGCGGTGGGCCGCCTGGCGGGGGGGATCGCGCACGACTTCAACAACCTGCTCACCGCCATCAAGGGGAACGCCGGGCTGCTGCTGGCCGAGCTCCCCGGCGGCAGCCCCTGGCGCGAGGACGTGGAGGAGATCGAGCGCGCCTCGCAGCGCGCGTCGGACCTCACGCGGCAGCTGCTGGCGTTCAGCCGGCGGCAGGTGCTGCAGCCCCGCGTGGTGGACCTGAACGCCGTGATCGGCGAAACGCACCGCATGCTGCGCCGGCTGATCGAGGAACACGTGGCCATCGAGGTGCGGCTGGGCCCCGACCCCGGGTGGGTGCGCGCCGACCCCGGCCAGGTGGAGCAGGTCGTCCTGAACCTGGCCGTGAACGCGCGCGACGCCATGGCGGGCGGCGGGCGCCTGACCATCTCCACCGGCCTGGCGCAGGTGACGGGCGAGGCGGACGGCGCGTGGCCGTACTACGTGGCCACGGGCGACTACGTGCGGCTGAACGTGGAAGACACCGGCCCCGGGATCGAGCCGGGGGTGATGCAGCACCTGTTCGAGCCCTTCTTCACCACCAAGCCGGCGGGGAAGGGCACGGGGCTGGGGCTTTCCACGGTGTACGGGATCGTGAAGCAGAGCGGCGGCTACGTGTGGGCCGAGAGCACGCCGGGGCGCGGCAGCCGCTTCGTGGTCCTCCTCCCGCGCGCGGCCGACGGGGAATCGGCCGCCACGCCCTCGCCGCGCGTGCTGCCGGGCGAGGGGGGCGGCGCCACCGTGCTGCTGGTGGAAGACGAGGAGACGGTGCGCTCGCTCACGCGGCGGGTGTTGGGCCGCGGGGGCTACGCGGTGCTGGAGGCCGCCGGGCTGGAGCAGGCGCTGGAGCAGGCGAATGCGCACGACGGCGAGATCGACCTGCTGCTGACGGACGTGGTGATGCCGGGCGGCGGCGGCGTGCGCGTGGCCCAGGCCATCACGCGGCTGCGCCCCGGCACGCGCGTCCTCTACATGAGCGGCTACCCGGGCGACGCGATCGCGGAGCACGGCCTGCCCCCCGGCGTGGACCTGCTTCCCAAGCCGTTCTCGCCCGAGACGCTGCTCCAGCGCGTGGCCGAGGCGCTGAAACGGAAGCGGTGAAGCCGAGTGCGAAAGTGCGAGAGTCCGAGAGTGCGAAAGTGCGAAGTGAAACGGCAACGGCGGTGAACACGGAGGCCACGGAGAAGCACGGAGGCCACGGAGGAACCGATGAAGTTCTCCGTGGCCTCCGTGTTCCTCCGTGCCCTCGCGCGAAGCGCCCTTGCCGTTGCTGTTCAGCACTCAGCACCCAGCACCCAGCACTTCCCTACGCCGCCGTCCCCTCCGGCACCTGCTCGGCCGCGACCAGCGAGAGCAGCGCCCGCGCGGCGTCGGGGTCGAAGTGCGAGCCCAGGCCGCGCTCCACCTCCTGCACGGCAAGCCGGGGGTGGAAGGCGGGGCGGTAGGGGCGGTCGTGGGTGAGCGCGTCGTAGAAGTCGGCCACGGCCACGATGCGGGCCTCCAGCGGGATGCGCTCGCTCGCCAGGCCGCGCGGGTAGCCGGTGCCGTCCCAGCGCTCGTGGTGCGCGGCGGCGATGCGCTCGGCCATGGCCATCAGCTCGCTGCGGCCGCCGGCCAGGATGCGCGCCCCGATCGCCGCGTGCTCGTTCATCCGCACGCGCTCGTCGGGGGTGAGCGGGCCGGGCTTGCGCAGGATGGCGTCGGGGATGCCGATCTTGCCCACGTCGTGCAGGGCGGCGGCGCGGCGCAGCATGGCGGCGAAGCCCTCGCCCAGCCCCATCGCCCGGGCGATGCCGGCGGCCAGGTCGCCCACGCGGCGCACGTGCTCGCCGGTCTCGTCGTCGCGCAGCTCGGCGGCCTGGGCAAGGCGCTCCAGCATCTCGGCCTGCGCCAGCTCCAGGTCGCGCGTGCGCTCGGCCACCTTCCGCTCCAGCCGCCGGTTCTCCTCGCGCACGTGGCGGTGCAGGAAGCGCATCTCCAGCAGGTTGCGGATGCGCAGCACCGCCTCGGCCTGGTCGAAGGGCTTGTTCAGGAAATCCCGCGCGCCGTTGGCCAGCGCCCGCTGCCGCGCCTCGGGGGTCAGGTCGCCGCTCAGCATCAGCACGGGAAGCCACCCCTCGGCGTCGAGCAGCGGGCGCAGCTGCTCCAGCACGGCCAGCCCGCTCATCCCCGGCATGTGCAGGTCCAGCACCACCAGGTCGGGCCGGGTGGCGCGGAAGAGTGGCAGCATCTGGCCGGGGTCGGTGGTGGTGGTCACGTCGCCGAAGCCGGCGCGCTCCAGCATCCGCCGCAGCAGGCGCAGGTTGGCTTCCTCGTCGTCGGCGGCCAGGATGCGGGCGCCGTGCAGCAGGGAGTCGTTCATCTTCACCACCGTGTGGGCCGAAACCGCCCGATCCGTGTGGCCCGCGCCGCTTGCGCGGGGAACGTGAAGCGGCTAAGTAGCCGCATTGATTCGATTTCTTCTTGCCGGCTTCTGTCCCGGCGCCAGACCCTTCGAGGACCGATGCCCCGTTCCGTCCTGCTGATCGACGATGAGCCCGCCGTGGTCCGCGTCCTCGCCCGCTTCTTCGAGCGCCAGGAGTGGGAGGTCTATCAAGCCCTGTCCGGAGAGGATGGTGTCCGCACCTTCGATGCCCAGCGGCCGGACCTGGTGATCCTGGACGTGAACCTCCCCGGCCTGTCGGGGCTGCAGACGCTGGAGATCCTGGTGTCGCGCGGCGCCACGGTGATGATGCTGACCGGCCACGCCGAGGTGAACACGGCGGTGGAGGCCATGCAGCTGGGCGCCGAGAGCTTCCTGACCAAACCGGTGGACTTCGCGCACCTGCAGTCGGCCGCCGAGCGCGCGGTGGAGAAGGTGGAGCTGCGCCGCGCCAACGAAACGCTGGCCGAGCGGATGGAGGAGCGCAGCCGCACCGCCGTGCTGGGCGCCTCCCCGCGGATGCAGGAGCTGGCGCGGCAGGTGGAGCTGGTCGCCTCGTCGCCCCACACCTCGGTCCTCCTCCTGGGCGACAGCGGCACCGGCAAGAGCTTCGTGGCGCAGATGATCCACGCGCGCAGCCCCCGGGCGCGCGGCCCGTTCGTGGAGATCAACTGCGCGGGGCTCAGCGCCACCTTCCTGGACAGCGAGCTCTTCGGCCACGAGAAGGGCGCCTTCACCGACGCGAAGGAGATGAAGCGCGGGATGTTCGAGGTGGCCGGCCACGGCACGCTCTTCCTGGACGAGATCGGCGACCTGGCGCCCGAACTGCAGCCCAAGCTGCTGAAGGTGCTGGAGACGCGCACCTTCCGCCGCCTGGGCGGCACCCGCGAGATCGAGGTGGACGTTCGCCTGCTGGCGGCTACCAACCGCGACCTGCAGGCCGAGGTGAAGGCCGGCCGCTTCCGCGAGGACCTCTTCTACCGCCTCTCCGTCTTTCCGCTCACCATCCCCCCGCTGCGCGAGCGGAGCCGCGACGACGTGCTGGAGCTGATCCACGCATCCCTCCGGGACCTGCACCGGCGGCACCCTCAGAGCCCGGGGGAGCTGTCGGCCAAGGCGGTCGACCTGCTCGTGGGCTACGCGTGGCCGGGGAACGTGCGCGAGCTGCGCAACGCCCTGGAGCGCGCGCTGGTGCTGGCGCGCGGGGCCGACCGCATCAACCCCGAGCACCTTCCCGAGCAGCTGCGCGCGCCTGGGGCGCCCCGCGCGCAGCGGCAGGACTGGGAGGTGCTGACGCTGGAGGAGGTGGAGCGGCGCCACATCGAGCGCACGCTGCACCTGACCGCGGGCAACCGCACGCTGGCGGCCGACAAGCTGGGGATCTCGCGCGCCACGCTGCATGCCAAGATCAAGCAGTACGAGCTTCAGGACGTGGGTCGGGACGGGTAAGCCCCAGCAGCGCGTCCACGGCGGCGGGGTTGAAGCGCGTCCCGGCGCCTTCCACCAGCGTCTGCTCCAGGTACTCGCGCGTCACGGGGCCGCGGTAGCTGCGCGGGCTGAGCATGGCGTCGTAGGCGTCCACCACGCGGAGGATGCCGGCCAGCAGGAACTCAGGGGTGTGCGGGTCGAGCTGCGCGTGCAGGTCGGCGTGGTCGGTGCCCTGGTGCAGGATGAGCGGGGCCGCGCGGCGCAGCGCGGGGACGCCGCCCACGATCCCCGCGCCGGTGCCGGCGTGCGAGCGGATCTGCTCCAGCTCGGCGGGGGAGAGCGGCCCGGTCTTGTGCAGCAGCTCCAGCGGGATGCTGGCCTTGCCGATCTCGTGCAGCACGGCGGCGGTCTCCAGCAGCTCGCGCTGGTCGTGCGGCAGCTCCATGGCCTCGGCCACCTTCAGGCACAGCTCGGCCACGCGGGTGGCGTGGCCGTGCATGTACGGGTCGCGCGCGGCCACGGTGGCGGCGAGGGCGTTCACCGTCTCGCGCTGCATCTGCCGCATGGCCTGCTGCATCCGGTGCATCTCGCGCCACATCTCGCCGCGCAGCGCCCGCAGGTCGTGGTCCACGCGGCGGATGGCCTCCTCGATCTTCAGCGTCACGTCTCCGCGCTTGAAGGGGCGGGGGAGCGCGGTGAGCTCGGGGAGGCGGCCGCGGGCGGGGATGGTGTCGCCGGCGGCGGCGAAGGGGGCGCCGTCTTCCACCACGGCCAGGTGGCGGCCCACGCGGTTCAGCTCGCGGAAGCGCAGCACGTAGTCGATGTCGTCGAGCGAGCGGTGCGAGCCCAGGTCGCTGATCACCAGGTCGGGGACCAGCCCTTCCTCCAGGGTGCGCAGCGCCTCGGCGCCGTCGGGCACGGTGAGCGCAAGGTGCTGCCCCGCCCGGATGATGGGCTGCAGCTCGGCGATGACTTCCTTGCGATCGCTCACGATCATGATCCGTCCGCTCAGCATGGCCGGTGGTCCCGATGGAAGGGTTTGAGGGAGCTGTCTGTTCGCCGGGTGGGCAGGCCGTCCGTGCGTCGTTTACGGACGCGCGCCTCCCAAGCCAGAAGCGGACCGGCTGCGCGTTGGACCGCAAATGGTTGTTGTGGATAGGTTTATGATGGATGGCGCCGCCGGCGGGAATCGTCACGAAGTCGTCCGCCGGATCATCTCTCCAGGAGCTAAGATGTTGCTACTGTTTAGGTTGGATGAATCGTCGCGATTTCGGACAGTGTCGGAGGCGTCACGCGGGGCACGGACGTGACGCGGCCGCAGCGCTCCGGACGATCATCACCCAATCCAGATTCCTGAATTTCTGAACGCAGAGATAAGCAGAGGGAGCAGAGACAAGCAGAGGAAAACCAGAGCGGTTCCTCTGCTTATCTCTATTCTCTCTGCTTATCTCTGCGTTCACGTCCGACGGTGCCGGTCACCTCGCTGGATTGTCGGATTCGCGTGAAGCCGGCACAGCGGTGCCGCGGGCGAGGATTCGGGAGGATTTCCGGCACGGAGAGGGCGGGAGCGGTGTACCGGGGGCCATGACGCCGACCGCCGTACTTTCACTTGCCGCGCTCTCGGCGCGGATCCGCAACCGCGCCCGGGAGATGGGGTTCGATGCCGTGGGCATCGCCCCCGTGCACCCCAGCGCGGACGGCGACGCGTACGAAAGGTGGATCGGCGAGGGGATGCACGGGGAGATGGCCTATCTCTCCCGCCCCGACGCGGTGGAGAAGCGCCGCGATCCGGCCGTTCTCGTCCCCGGCGCGAAGTCCGCCGTGGTCGTCGCGCTGCACTACGACCCGCGTGACGCGCAGGATCACGGCGTCGAGCCGTCGCGCGCCATCGTCGCCCGGTACGCCCGCAATGACGACTATCACGAGCTGATGAAGGAACGGCTGATCGCCCTGCAGGAGTGGATCAGCGGCGAGCTGGTGCCGGTGAGCGGGCGCGCCTACGTGGACACCGGCGCGGTGCTGGAGCGCGAGCTGGCGCGGCGGGCGGGGCTGGGGTGGCAGGGGAGAAACACCATGCTCATCCACCCTCGCCGCGGCTCGTACTTCTTCATCGGCGAGGTGCTGATCGACGTGGAGCTGGAGTACGACGCGCCGCTGGCCCGCGACCACTGCGGCACCTGTCACCGCTGCCTGGACGCCTGCCCGACGAACGCTCTGCTCGGGCGGGATGCGGACGGGGCGCCGGTGATGGACGCGCGCCGGTGCATCAGCTACCTGACCATCGAGCTGCGCGGCCCCATCCCCCGCGAGCTGCGCCCCCTGATCGGCAACCGCGTCTACGGCTGCGACATCTGCCAGGAGGTGTGCCCCTGGAACCGCTTCTCGCCGCCCACGCACGAGCCCGCCTTCCGCACCCGCGAGGGTCTGCAGGGCCCGGAGCTGATCGAGTGGATGACGATGACGCAGGAGGAGTTCAGCCGCCGCTTCAAGAACAGCCCGATCAAGCGGACGAAGCGCCGCGGGCTGCTGCGGAACGTCGCGGTTGCGCTCGGAAATTGGGGCGCGCCGGAAGCCGTGCCGGCGCTCGCGGTGGCGCTGAACGACGAGGAGGCACTGGTGCGCGGGCACGCGGCGTGGGCCTTGGGCCGCATCGGCACGGAGGCGGCGCGGCAGGCGCTGCGGGGGAGGGAAGAGGTGGAGGAGGACGCGTGGGTGATCTCCGAGATCCAATCGGCATTCTCCACATGGGACTGACGGCCGATCTGGAAACCGCGTAGCGCGGAGGGAGCCGCCCGAAGCGTCACATTGGAGGCGCCTCCACAGCATCGCGCGCGTGTTGCTGTCCGATCCTCCGGTATCCTGTATCACTCGTTCGTGGCACTGCTTGGACCTGACCGGGAGTGCCATGCCGCCGCGCGCGATCCGTGGGGGCACCTCACCGCCGGCCCGGATCGACGGCGGGAGAGACCGGTTCGCCCCCGCGCACCGCGCTTCATCCCTCGGGCGTTGGAGTCGCATCACGATCACGCTACCCTCCAACTGCCAGCGCTGCCCGGAGGACTCCACCTGCATCCCGGGCCGCGCCTGCGCCGATGCCCGCCGTCGTCCGCAACACCATCCCCGGAGATACCACCATGGGCAAGAAGCTGCGACTGAACCTCGACCGGCTGGAAGTGGAGAGCTTCGCCGTGCGAACGGAGACGAGGGCGGAAGGAACGGTGGCGGCGTTCCTCACGCGCCGCGACGCCGAGACCTGTGCCGGCCCCACCTGCATCGAGGCGAGCAACTGCGGCGTGCAGACCTGCTTCTTCAATCCCTGCTGACGCTCATCCGGGCACACCGCATCGAACGGAGTGCCCGACTGCGGAAACCGAAGGGTCTCTTCCCACTCGATTCGGGCGGGAGGGCGCGATCCACCGGTCGGGTCAAACGAGAACCGGGCGCCTCCCTCGCGGAGGCGCCCGGTCTGCATTGGTGCGACAGTCACGATTGCTGTCTGTTGTTCGCGGGATGGAGCTCGCGGCGCCCGTCGCGCCGGACCGGCGCCTTCGCGCGCGCGGCGTTCATGCGTTCCGCGAGCGCCGGGACGCCGTCGGCATACGCGCCCATGAGGATATCGGCCTTCCCCGTGCGCTGCCCGTCCTTCAGGATCGAAAAGCCGACGGCATCATCCCCTTCTTCGTCCTTGGGGACGAAGAACCAGGTCACGTCGGCCCAGTGGTGCTCGACGGTGCGCCAGATCGCGGGGTCCTCGCAACTTCCTGCGAATTCAACGATGCGGCTGGATGTGAAGCTGAGACCCCGGGACGTCATTCGGCGACGGGGATCGCGGCTTACGACCGTGCATCGCCCAGCGCGCGGTTTTCCCGCACAATCTCGCATGCGGGCAGGGAAACGGTACAAAGCGGATGCAACTCTCCGCAAAGCTTACTGCCCCGTCATTGCGCTCCTTATGAGTCCGTGTTGACACAGATGGGTCATCTGCATCACGGGTTCGTTGCAGCGCCAGTTGACGGGTTTGTGTCCTCTCTGCTTCGATCTCGGCTGGAGGGCGGGTACCACTTCCCGCCGGAGAAATTCTGATGCAGATTTGTCATGGAAATCGAAGCAGACACTTAATCATAGTTTACACGTGACGGGCGGTGGAGGCGCCCCAGGGCTGCCTCCGCGCGGGCGCGATCGAGTGATCGTGCAGGCCGGGTTTCGGGCGTCCTTCGCGGGCCGTGAGCCCCGATGGCCGCGCGGAAGCCGGTGCACGCATCATCCGATCGCGTTCGTCTGCGGCCCCTCGCACGGCACCTGGAACGTGCGCCGCGGGCCGGGCGCACGGATCGATGGAATCGAAGGACAACCAGGAACACGGGGCGTGGGGAGCCCGGGCGGGAACACGGGAGAGCCCGTGCGGCTTCGACCCGCGCCACCCGTGTGAACACACGCGTTCAGCCAGGGGACATGGACCAGCTTTCCGACCGCCTTGCCAGGCTTTCTCCCGAACGCCTCGCCGAGCTCATGCAGCGGCTGCGGGCGACCGAGGCCGCGCGCCCCGCGGCCCCGGCCATCCCGCGGCGTCCGGGGACCGGCCCGGCACCGCTGTCGTTCTCGCAGCAGCGGTTGTGGTTCATCCAGCAGCTGGACCCGGCGAACGTCGCCTACAACATGGTGGGCGCCACGCGGATGACCGGCCCCCTGGACGCCGGTGTGCTGGAGCGCGCCGTGGACGTGGTGGTGGGGCGCCACGAAGCCCTGCGCACCGTGTTCGTGCAGCAGGAGGATGGCGAGCCCGTGCAGCGGGTGGTGGCCGGGATGCGGGTGCCGGTGGCGGTGGAGGACCTGTGCGCCGTGCCGCCCGAGGCACAGGACGCCGAGGTGCTGCGGCGCGTGCGGATGGAGCAGGCGCGCCCGTTCAGCCTGGAGCGGGGGCCGCTGCTGCGCGTTGTCCTGCTGCGGCTGGCGCCGGAGCGGCACGTGCTGGTGCTGTGCATCCACCACATCGTCAGCGACGGGTGGTCGCGCGGGATCATCGTCCACGAGATCACCGCTGCCTGCGCCGCCCTGCTCGCGGGCGAGGCGCCGCGGCTGGCGGAGCTCCCCATCCAGTATTCCGACTACGCCGTCTGGCAGCGCGAGCGCCTGCGCGGCGCCGTGCTGGAGGAGCAGCTGGGCTACTGGCGGCATAAGCTGGCCGGCGCGCCCGCGGCCCTGGAGCTTCCGGCCGACCATCCGCGCCCGGCCGTGCAGTCGTTCGCCGGGCGCACGTACCGCGTGCGCCTGCCCGACGCGACCATCGAGGCGTTGCGCGCCGTGGGCCGCGAGCACGGCGCCACGCTGTTCATGGTGCTGCTGGCCGCGTACAAGACGCTGCTGGCGCGCTACACGGGCCAGACGGACCTGGTGGTCGGCACGCCCGCGGCGAACCGCACGCGCGGCGAGACGCAGGGGCTGATCGGGTTTTTCGTCAACACGCTGGCGCTGCGCACCGACCTCTCCGGCGACCCCACGTTTCGCGAGGTGCTGCGCCGCGTGCGCGAGACGGCGCTGGGCGCGTACTCGCACGAGGAGCTGCCGTTCGACCGGGTGGTGGAGGAGCTGCACCCCGAGCGTAGCCTGAGCCGCAGCGTCGTCTTCCAGACGATGTTCCTGCTGGAGGAATCCTCGCCGCGGCTCCCGCGCCTGGGCCCGGTGGAGATGGCGCCGGTGGACGTGGATCCCGGCACGTCGATGTTCGACCTGACGCTGGGGATCGAAAAGGACGAGCACGGCTTCGTGGCGCGGCTGGAGTACGCCACGGCGCTGTTCGACGCGCCCACCATCGAACGGATGGCGGAGCACCTGGCCGTGCTCCTGCGCGGCATCGCCGCCGATCCCGGCGCGCCCATCTCGTGTTTGCCGCTGATGGGTCCCGGCGAGCGGGCGCGGATCGACGGGTGGAACGCCACCGAGCGCGGCTACCCGGCCGATGTGCGCGTCCACGAGCTGTTCGCCGCGCAGGCCGCCCGCACGCCGGATGCGCCCGCCGTCGTCTTTCACGGCGAAACGGCGTCGTACGCCGAGCTGGACGTGCGCGCCAACCGGCTCGCGAACCATCTCCGCGCGCTCGGCGTTGGGGTGGAGGCGCGCGTGGGTGTGTGCCTGGAGCGCACGCCGGAGCTCATCGTCTCGCTGCTCGCGGTGCTCAAGGCGGGCGGCGCGTACGTGCCGCTGGACCCCGCGTACCCCCGCGAGCGGCTGGGCTACATGACCGCGGACGCGGGTGTCCGCTTTGTCCTTACGTCGGATGAGCTCGCCGATCGCCTTCCCGCCGGCACGGAGGCCGTGCGCATCGACGCGCTCGCCGATCGGATCGCAGCCGAGTCCGCGGAGGCGCCGCGGGTCCGCGTCGATCCCGAGAATCTGTCGCACGTCATCTTCACCTCCGGATCGACCGGGAGGCCGAAGGGGGTGATGATCCGGCATTCCAGCACGGCCATCCTGCTGCACTGGATGCGCGAGAACGTCAGCGACGACGAGCGCGCGGCGGTGCTGGGATCGACCTCCATCAACTTCGACGTCTCGGTCGCGGAGATCTTCGGGACGCTGTGCTGGGGCGGAAAACTCGTCCTGGTGGAGAACGCGCTGGACCTCCCCGCAGTCGCCGACCAGGA
The DNA here is from genome assembly GCA_035691085.1 of Longimicrobium sp. Classification (GTDB taxonomy): domain Bacteria; phylum Gemmatimonadota; class Gemmatimonadetes; order Longimicrobiales; family Longimicrobiaceae; genus Longimicrobium. Next base: position 17,301 of record DASSJS010000464.1, on the reverse strand, counting down.
GATCCGCTACGCCAGCATGGTTCCCACCGCCGCGGCCGAGCTGCTGCGCGCGGGCGGCATCCCGGCCAGCGTGCGGACGATGAGCCTGGCCGGCGAGGCGCTGCCGAACGACCTGGCGCAGGCGCTCTACACAACCGGGACGATCGAGAGGGTCGGCAACCTCTACGGACCCACCGAGGATACCACTTACTCCACCGCTTCCATCGTGGAGCGCGGGGCCGACCGCGTGCTCATTGGCAGGCCGCTGGCGAACACGGCGGCGCTGGTGCTGGACGCGGCGCTGCAGCCCGCACCGGTCGGCGTCGCCGGCGAGCTGTACCTGGCGGGCGGCGGGGTGGCGCGTGGATACGCCGGCGACCCGGCGCTCACGGCCGAGCGCTTTGTCCCCAACCCCTTCGGCGCGCCGGGATCGCGGATGTACCGGGTGATGGACCGGGCGCGCTGGACGGCCTCGGGCGAGCTGGAGTACTACGGCCGCACGGACTTCCAGGTGAAGATCCGCGGCTTCCGCGTGGAGCTAGGGGAGATCGAGGCGGCGCTGCGTGCCCATCGGTCGATCAGGGACGCCGTCGCCATCGTGCGCGAGGATGTGCCGGGCGACCGGCGGCTGGTGGCGTATCTCGTCCCCCGTGCCGGAGAAGCAGCGCCGGGAGCCGCCGAGCTGCGGGCAGCTCTCAGGGAGCGCCTGCCGGAGTACATGGTGCCCTCCGCATTCGTGCCGCTGGATGCGCTGCCGCTAACGCCAAACGGCAAGGTGGACCGCCGCGCCCTCCCCGCGCCGGACGCGTCGGCGGCCCAGGTGCACGCGTACGTGGCGCCGCGCACGGACGTCGAGGAGCGGCTCGCCGGCATCTTCGCGGAGGTGCTGGGGGCGGCGCGCGTGGGCGTGCACGACGGCTTCTTCGACGCCGGAGGGCACTCGCTGCTGGCCATGCGCGTGGTCACCCGGATCCGCGAGGCGCTGGGCGTGGAGGTGCCGGTGCGCGCGATGTTCGAGGCGCCCACCGTGGCGGAGCTGGCCGCGCGCGTGGAAGCCCTGCCGCGCGAGTGCGCGACGGACCAGGCGCCGCCGCTGGTGCCCGCGCCCCGCGACCGGCCTCTCCCGCTCTCCTTCGCGCAGCAGCGGCTGTGGTTCATCCAGCAGCTGGACCCGGCGAGCACCGCGTACAACATGCTCGGCGTCACGCGGCTGGATGGCGTGCTGGACGTGGACGCCCTGCAGCGCGCCCTGGACGCCGTGGTGGAGCGGCACGAGGCGCTGCGCACGGTCTTCGTGCAGCAGGGCGGGGAACCCGTGCAGCAGGTCGTGGCCGGGATGCGCGTGGCGCTGGAGCTGGAGGATGTGCGGGGGGTGGATTCCGCGGACCTCGATGCCGAGGTGGAGCGCCGCGCGCGCGCAGCCCGGGCGCGCCCCTTCGACCTGGCGGCGGGGCCGCTGCTGCGTGCCTCGCTGCTGCGGCTGGCGCCGGAAAGCCACGTGCTGGTGCTGGTGATGCACCACGTGATCAGCGACGGCTGGTCGCGCGGCGTGCTGGTGGGCGAGCTCTCGGCCGCGTACACGGCGATCGTCCGCGGCGAAGCACCGCGGCTGGCTCATCTCCCGGTGCAGTACCCGGACTACGCCGTGTGGCAGCGCGAACGGCTGCGGGGCGCCTTCCTCGACGCGCAGCTGGAGTACTGGCGCGGCGCCCTGGCCGGCGCGCCGCCCGTGCTGGCGCTTCCGGCAGACCATCCGCGGCCGCCGCTGCAGTCGTTCGCCGGCCGCGGGCACGCCTTCCGGCTCCCGGAGGGGATCGCGGACGCGCTGCAGGCCATCGCCCGCCAGGAAGGCGCCACGCTCTTCATGGTGTGCCTGGCCGCCTTCAAGGCGCTGCTGGCGCGCTACACCGGCCGGGCGGACCTGGTGGTCGGCACGCCGGTGGCCAACCGGGCGCGGGGCGAGACGGAGGGGCTGATCGGCTTCTTCGCGAACATGCTGGCCATGCGCACCGACCTGGCCGGCGACCCCACCTTCCGCGAGACCCTGCGCCGCGTGCGGGAAAGCGCCCTGGGCGCCTGGGCGCACGAGGAGGTGCCGTTCGAGCGGCTGGTGGAGGAGCTGGAGATCGAGCGCAGCCTGAGCCGCAACCCGGTCTTCCAGGTGGTGTTCCTGCTGGACGAATCTCCCGTCGGTGCGCTGCGCCTTCCGCGGCTGGAACTGCTCCCGGTGCCGGTGGAGCTGGACACTTCCATCTTCGACCTGACGCTCGCGCTGGCGCGGGACGGCCGCGAGCTCGTGGGCCGGCTGGAGTACGCCACGGCGCTGTTCGATGCGTCCACGGCCGAGCGGATGACGGAGCACCTGTCCGTGCTCCTGCGCGGCATCGCGGCCGATCCGGACGCCCGCCTGTCGCAACTGCCGATGATGAGCGACGCCGATCGCGCGCGCATCGAGCGGTGGAACGCCACGCAGCGCGGCTACCCGGCCGACTTGCGCGTGCACGAGCTGTTCGCCGCGCAGGCCGCGCGCACGCCCCACGCGCCCGCGCTCGCATACCGCGGCGAGGCCACGTCGTACGCGGAGCTGGACGCGCGCGCCAATCGCCTGGCGAACCACCTGCGCGCGCTCGGCGCCGGTGTGGAGTCGCGCGTGGGCGTGTGCCTGGAGCGCACGCCGGAGCTGGTCGTCTCGTTGCTCGCGGTGCTGAAGGCCGGCGGCGCGTACGTGCCGCTGGACCCCGCGTATCCGCGCGAGCGCCTGGGCTACATGACCGAGGATGCGGGCGTCCGCCTGGTCCTCACCTCCACCACGCTGGCGGACCGGCTTCCGGCCGGCGTGCAGCCGGTGTGCATCGACGCGCTGCGCGACCGCATCGCGAACGAATCCGCGGACGCGCCGCGGGTGCGTGTCGATCCCCAGAACCTGTCGCACGTCATCTTCACCTCCGGGTCCACCGGGCGGCCGAAGGGCGTGATGATCCGCCACGCCAGCACCGCCGTGCTCGTGCACTGGATGCGCGAGAACGTCAGTGACGATGAGCGCGCGGCGGTGCTGGGATCGACCTCCATCAACTTCGACGTCTCGGTCGCGGAGATCTTCGGCACGCTGTGCTGGGGCGGCAAGCTGGTGCTGGTGGAGAACGCGCTCGGCCTCCCCGGCGTGGCCGATCAGGAGATCCGCTACGCCAGCATGGTCCCCACCGCCGCCGCCGAACTGCTGCGCTCGGGCGGTATCCCGGCCAGCGTGCGCACCCTCTTCCTGGGCGGCGAGGCGCTGCCCAACGAGTTGGCGCAGGGGCTGTACGCGGTGGGGACGGTGGAGAAGGTGGGCAACCTCTACGGCCCCACGGAGGATACGACCTACTCCACGTATTCGGTCGTCGGGCATGGCACGGACCGCGTGCTCGTGGGCGCGCCCGTGGCGAACACGGCGGCGCACGTGCTGGATGACGAGTTGCGCCCGGTGGCCGTGGGGATCATCGGCGAGCTGTACCTGGCGGGCGATGGGCTGGCGCGCGGATACGCGAGCCGGCCGGGGCTGACGGCGGAGCGCTTCGTCCCCAACCCCTTCGGCGCGCCGGGATCGCGGATGTACCGGGTGATGGACCGCGTGCGCTGGACGGCTTCGGGCGAGCTGGAGTACTTCGGGCGGACGGACTTCCAGGTGAAGATCCGCGGATTTCGCATCGAGCTGGGGGAGATCGAGGCCGCGCTCGCCGCGCACCCCGGCGTGCGCGAGAGCGTGGTGACGGCGTGGGATGACGGCACGGGCGAGCGCCGGCTGGTGGCCTACGTCACTTCCACGGCCGGGGATGGGGCGGCGTCGCCGGCGGAGCTGCGGCGCTGGGTGGGCGAGCGGCTGCCGGGGTACATGGTGCCGTCGATCTTCGTCCCCCTCGATGCCCTGCCGCGGACGCCCAACGGCAAGGCCGACCGCCGCGCGCTCCCCGACCCCGGTGGCGCGCGGCCGGAGCTGGAGGAGGACTATGCCCCGCCGCGCAACGAGCTGGAGAGCACCATCAGCGACGTGTGGCGCGAGGTGCTGGGGGTGGAGCGGGTGGGGATCCGCGACAACTTCTTCGAGCTGGGCGGCACCTCGGTGCGGCTTGCCGGCGTGCACCGCCTGCTGGCCGACCGGCTGCGGCGCGAGGTGACCATCGTCGACCTGTTCCGCTTTCCCACCGTCGCCGACCTCGCCGAGCACCTGGGGCACGAGGACGACGGCGGCGCGGCCCGCCGCGGCGAGGTGCACGACCGTGCCGAGCGCCAGCGCCAGGCGCAGGCCGCACGACAGCAGCGGGGGCGCGAGAGCCGGCGGTCCTGAAGTGCTGGGTGCTGAGTGCTGAGTGCTGAGTGCTGGGCGGCCCGGGCTGCTGACCGGCGGCTGAAGCCGCAGCAACAACTACGAGAAGCCTCGCAAACTGCGCGAGGCTCCAACGGCCTGGACGTCGTGACGCAGGACTCAGACCCGTTGCGGTGATTGACTGGGCATGCCGCACCGGGGTCACCTGTTGTCATCCTGAGGCCGGCCACGCCGAACTCGTGGCATGCGCGAATGGATGCAGGCCGAAGGATCTATAGCCGGTCGATGCGAAACACCCGGCTGTAGCGCATCCGACGTTATGGATCCTTCGCGCTGCGGCTGTCGGAGCATGCCTCAGGTACAGCGTGGTCGCGCTCAGGATGACGAGAGACCGGTGTCGCGAGAATGCACACTCAATCGCCGAATCCAGTCTCAGGACTCAGCACCCAGCACCCAGCACCCAGCACCCAGCACCCAGCACTCAGCACCCAGCACTCAGCACATCCGTACCCACGAGCAACCTCGGTTGCGTAGAACGACCCGACATGACTCAGCAGACGGCCTCCATCCACAGCCTGACCCCCGAACAGCTGGCCAAGCTGCAGGAGCGCCTGCGCATGCTGCGGGGCGAGGCGCCGGCCGCGGGCGGCATTCGCCGCCGCACGGGCACGGAGCCGGTTCCGCTCTCGTTCGCCCAGCAGCGGCTGTGGTTCGTGGACCGGCTGGAGCCGGGGAACATGGCGTACAACACGCCCATCGTCCTGCGGCTGCGCGGCCGGCTGGACCGTGGCGTGCTGGCGCGCAGCCTGAGCGAGGTGGTGCGCCGCCACGAAACCCTGCGCACGTCGTTCCCCCTGCTGAACGGCGAGCCCGTGCAGGCCGTGGCCCCCGCCGCGCCCCTCCCGCTGCCGGTGATGGACCTGTCGACGCTTCCCGCAAACGAGCGGGAGCGCGAGGCGCGGCGGCTGGCAGGCGAGGAGGCCGCGCGCCCGTTCAGCCTGGAACTCGGGCCGCTGCTGCGGGTGACCCTGCTGCGTCTGGCGCCGGAAGAGCACGTGGTGCTCTTCACCGTGCACCACGTGATCTCGGACGCGTGGTCCATCCGCGTGCTGATGCGCGAGCTGACGGTGCTGTACGATGCCTTTTCGCGCGGGGAGCCGTCGCCGCTCCCCGAGCTTCCCGTGCAGTACGCCGACTACACGCTCTGGCAGCGCGAACGCGTTTCCGGCGCGCTGCTGGGCGAGCAGCTGGCGTACTGGCGCAAGGCGCTGGCGGGCGCGCCGCCCGTGCTGGAGCTGCCCACCGACCGTCCCCGCACCCCCTGGCCCGACCCCGCGGGCGCCGTCCTCCCCTTCTTCCTCCCCGCCGAGACGGGGCGCGCGCTGGCCGAGGTCGCCCAGCGCGAGGGCGCCACGCTGTTCATGGTGATGATGGCCGCGTGGCAGCTGCTGCTGGGCCGCTGGGCGGGGCAGGACGACGTGGTGGTGGGGAGCCCCATCGCCAACCGCACGCGGCGCGAGGTGGAGGGGCTGATCGGCCTGTTCGCCAACACGCTGGCCCTGCGCGGCGACCTCTCCGGCGACCCCACCTTCGTGGAGCTGCTGGGCCGCGTGCGCGAGGCCACGCTGGGCGCCCACGCGCACCAGGACCTCCCCTTCGAGCGGCTGGTGCAGGAGCTGGACGTGGACCGCGACGCGGCCTCGTCACCCCTCTTCCAGGCCATGCTCGTCTTCGGCTCCGTTCACGCGCATGACACGCTGCGGATGGGCGACGTGGAGGTGCTGGGCGAGGAGACCGGCACCGGGTCGGCCATGTTCGACCTGCTGCTGCAGATGAGCGAATACGAGGGCGTGATCCAGGGCACGCTGGACTATCGCACCTCGCTCTTCGACGCGACGACCATCGCCCGCCTGCTGGGGCACTATCGCATGCTGCTGGAGGCGGTCGCCGCCGATCCGTCCCGGCGGATCTCCGCCCTCCCGCTGCTCACGGCGGACGAGCGCCGGCGCGTGGTCACCGATTGGAACGCGACGGCGGCGGAGTACCCGGCGGACGCGTGCATCCACCACCTGTTCGCCCAGGCCGCCGCGCGCGCGCCGGACGCGCCCGCCGTGGCCTTCGCGGGCGGGAGCCTGTCGTACGCCGAGCTGGACGCGCGCTCCAACCGTCTCGCGCGCCACCTGCGCGGGCTGGGCGTGGGGCCGGAGACGCGCGTGGGGATCTCCCTGGAGCGCGGGCCGGAGATGATGGCCGCCGTACTGGCCGTGCTCAAGGCGGGGGGCGCGTACGTCCCGGTGGACCCCGCGTATCCCGCGGAGCGCATCGCCTGGATGCTGGCGGACGCCGCCGCGCCCGTCCTGCTGACCACGGCGGAACTGGCGGAGCGGCTCCCCTCCACCGGCGCGCGGGTGGTGCGCGTGGACGCGGACGCGGCGGCCATCGCGGCGGAGAGCGCCGACGTGGTCGACGGCGGCGCGCGGCCCGACAACCTGGCGTACGTCATCTACACGTCCGGTTCAACCGGCCGGCCCAAGGGCGTGGCCATGCCGCACCGCCCGCTGGTGAACCTGCTGGCGTGGCAGGAGCGCGACTGGGTGCACCCGGCCGCATCCGCCACCCTGCAGTTCACCACGCTCTCGTTCGACGTCTCGTTCCACGAGATCTTCTCCTGCTGGATCTCCGGCGGCGCGCTGCTGCTGGTGACCGAGGACGAGCGGCGCGACTTCGCCACCGTGCTCCGGCGGCTGGACGAGGGGGGGATCGAGCGGCTCTTCCTCCCCTACGTGGCCCTGCAGCACCTGGCCGAGGTGTCCGCGGAGGTGGGGATGGTGCCGCGGTCGCTGCGCGAGGTGCAGACCGCGGGCGAGCAGCTGCGCGTGACCGACGCCATCCGCCGCTTCTTTTCGGCCACGGGCGCGCGGCTCAGCAACCACTACGGGCCCACCGAGACGCACGTGGCCACGGCGCTGCGGCTGGAGGGCGGGCCGCAGGCGTGGCCCCTGCTGCCGTCCATCGGCAGGCCGATCGCCAACGCGACCACGTTCGTGGTGGAGAAGGGCGGGGAGCCGGCGCCGGTCGGCGTGCCGGGCGAGCTGCTGCTGGGCGGCGTGTGCGTGGCGCGCGGCTACCTGGGCCGCCCGGCGCTCACGGCGGAGCGGTTCATCCCCGACCCGTTCGGCGCGGCGGGGGCGCGCGTGTACCGCACGGGTGACCGGGCGCGCTGGCTGGCGGACGGCACCCTGGAGTTCCTGGGCCGCGCGGACGACCAGGTGAAGGTGCGCGGCTACCGCATCGAGCCGGGGGAGATCGAGGCCGCGCTCGAGAGCCACCCCGCCGTCCGCGAGGCCGTGGTGGTGGCGCGCGAGGAGGCGCCGGGCGACCGGCGGCTGGTGGCGTACGTCGTATCGCCCGCGGGCACGGCCGCGCCGGCCGCGCACGAGCTGCGCGCGCACCTGGCCGAGCGGCTGCCGGAGTACATGGTGCCGTCCGCGTTCGTGGCGCTGGATGCGTTCCCGCTCACGCCCAGCGGCAAGGTGGCGCGCCGCGAGCTTCCCGCGCCGGTCGTCGCGATGGATGCGGACGAGGACGTGCCGCTGGACGGCCCGGTGCAGGAGGCGGTGGCCCGGGTGTTCGCCGAGGTGCTGCACGTGCCCCGCGTGGGCGCGCGCGACCACTTCTTCGCGCTGGGCGGGCACTCGCTGCTCGCCACGCGGCTGGTGTCGCGGATGCGTGAGGCGTTCGGCATCGAGCTGCCCCTGCGCGCGGTGTTCGACGCGCCCACGGTGGAGCGGCTGGCCGCGGAGGTGGAGGCGCTGCGCGGGGCCGACGTGGCGGACCGGGTGCCGCCGCTGGTGCCCCTGCCGCGCGACGGCGCGCTCCCGCTCTCCTTCTCGCAGCAGCGGCTGTGGTTCATCGACCAGCTGGAGCCGGGGTCGGCAGCGTACAACCTGCCGTACGCGCTGCGGCTGCGCGGCCCCGTGGACGCGGACGCGCTGGAGCGTGCGCTGGCGGAGCTCGCCCGCCGGCATGAGTCGCTGCGCACGCGCTTCGTGACGGTGGATGGGCAGGCGGCGCAGGTGATCGACCCCGCGGGGCCGGTCCAGCTCGCCCGCGTGGACCTGTCGGACCGTCCGGCGGATGAGCGTGAGGCGGCGCTCCGCACTCTGGTGGCGGAGGAGGCGCTGCGCCCGTTCGACCTGGCCGCGGGGCCGCTGATGCGCAGCACGCTGGTGCGGCTGGGCGACGAGGACCACGCGCTGCTGTTCACGCTGCACCACATCATCAGCGACGGGTGGTCCACGGCCATCCTGGTGCGCGAGGTGGCGGAGCTGTACGGCGCTTTCACCGAGGGCCGCGCGCCGTCGCTCCCCGACCTTCCCGTGCAGTACGCGGACTATGCGGCGTGGCAGCGCGGCTGGCTCCGCGGCGAGGTGCTGGAGGCGCAGGTGGCGTACTGGCGCCAGCGGCTGGCCGGCGCCCCGCCCGTGCTGGATTTGCCCACGGACCGTCCCCGCCCGCCGACGGCGAGCGCGGCGGGCGGCGCGTTCCGCTTCCGGCTGCGCCCCGAGACGTCGGAGGCGCTGCGGGCGCTGGGCGCGGCGGAGGGCGCCACGATGTTCATGACGCTGCTGGCCGCGTGGCAGGCGCTGCTCTCGCGCTACGCCGGGCAGGCGGATGTGGTGGTGGGAACCCCGATCGCGGGGCGCGGGCGGCTGGAGACCGAGGGGCTGATCGGCTTCTTCGTGAACACCCTGGTGCTGCGGAGCGACGTAGGCGCGGCGGGCGGCTTCCGCGACCTTGTCCGCCAAGTGCGTGAGCACACGCTGGGCGCCTACGCGCACCAGGACGTGCCCTTCGAGCGTCTGGTGGAGGAGCTGGCGCCCGAGCGGCGCCTTGGCCACGCGCCGCTCTACCAGGTGATGTTCGACCTCGTCGCGGCGGAGCCGGGCGCCGGGCTCGAGACGCTGGGCCGGGCGCGGGTGGAGGAGCTGGAGAGCGCGGGATCGGCCGTGAAGGACGACCTGATGCTGGTGATGGGCGATGGCGGACGCGGCGTCGCGCTGGACGGGGTGCTGCTGTACCGCACGGAGCTTTTCGACCGCGCCACCATGCAACGGATGGCCGCGCACCTCTCCGCGCTTCTCGACGCCGTGGCGGCCGATCCGGACGCGCCGCTGGCCCGCGTGCCCCTGCTCACGCCCGCCGAGCGCGAGTCGCTGGATGCGTGGAACGCCACCGACCGCGGCTACCCGGCCGGCGCGCTCGTCCACGATCTGTTCGCGGCGCAGGTGGCCCGCACGCCGGAGGCGCCTGCCGTCGTCTTTGACGGCGAACCGACGTCGTATGCCGAGCTAGATGCACGCGCGAACCGGCTCGCGAACCACCTGCGCACTCTCGGCGTGGGCGTGGAGACGCGGGTGGGCGTGTGCCTGGACCGCACGCCGGAGCTGATCGTCTCCCTGCTCGCGGTGCTCAAGGCCGGCGGCACGTACGTGCCGCTCGATCCCGCATATCCGCGCGAGCGCCTGGGCTACATGACCGCGGACGCCGGTGTCCGATTTGTCCTGACGACGGATGAGCTCGCCGATCGCCTCCCCGCCGGCGCGGAGGCCGTGCGCATCGACACGCTCGCCGATCGGATCGCAGCGGAGTCCGCGGAGGCGCCGCGCGTGGAGGTGCATCCCGAGAACCTGTCGCACGTCATCTTCACCTCCGGATCGACCGGCAGGCCGAAGGGGGTGATGATCCGGCATTCCAGCACGGCCATCCTCCTCCACTGGCTGCGCGAGAACGTCAGCGACGAGGAGCGCGGGGCGGTGCTGGGATCGACCTCCATCAACTTCGACGTCTCCATCGCCGAGATCTTCGGAACGCTGTGCTGGGGCGGCAAGCTCGTCCTGGTGGAGAACGCGCTCGACCTCCCCGCCGTGGCCGACCAGGGCATCCGCTACGCCAGCATGGTTCCCACCGCCGCCGCCGAGCTGCTGCGCGCGGGCGAGATTCCGGCCAGCGTGCGCACCCTCAACCTGGGCGGCGAGCCCCTGCCGAACGACTTGGCACAGGCGCTGTACGCGCTCGGCACGGTGGAGAAGGTGGGCAACCTCTATGGGCCGACGGAGGATACCACCTACTCCACGTACTCGATCGTCGAGCGCGGGGCCGACCGCGTCCTGGTCGGCCGGCCCGTGGCGAACACCACGGCGCTGGTGCTGGATGCGCAGCTGCAGCCCGCGCCGGTGGGCGTGGTCGGCGAGCTGTACCTGGCGGGCGGCGGGCTCTCGCGGGGATATGCCGGGCACCCGGCGCTGACGGCCGAGCGCTTCATCCCCAACCCGTTCGGCGCGTCGGGATCGCGGATGTACCGCGTGATGGACCGCATCCGCTGGACGGCGTCGGGCGAGCTGGAGTACTTCGGGCGAACGGATTTCCAGGTCAAGGTCCGCGGCTTCCGCATCGAACTGGGCGAGATCGAGACGGCGCTGCGCGCGCATCCATCGATCGCCGACGCCGTCGCCATCGTGCGCGAGGACGTCGAGGGCGACCGGCGGCTGGTGGCGTATCTCGTCGCCCAGACCGGAGAAGAAGTGCCGCCGGCGGCCGTGCTGCGGGCGCATCTCAAGGAGCGGCTGCCGGAGTACATGGTGCCCTCCGCGTTCGTGCCGCTGGACGCGCTGCCGCTCACGCCGAACGGCAAGGTGGACCGCCGCGCCCTCCCCGCGCCGGACACGTCGGGGGCGGCGGACGCGCATGCGTACGTGGCGCCGCGAACGGAAACGGAAGAGCGGCTGGCCGGCATCTTCGCCGACGTGCTGGGGGTGGAGCGGGTGGGCGTGCACGACGACTTCTTCGTAGCCGGCGGGCACTCGCTGCTGGTGGTGCGCGCGGTGACGCGCGTGCGCGCGTCGTTCGGCGTGGAGCTGCCCATCCGCGCGATGTTCGAGGCGCACACGGTCGCGGAGCTCGCCACGCGCGTGGACGCCCTCCTCCGCGGCGGCGCCACGGCCAGCTCGGCGCCGATCCTCCCCGTTTCCCGCGACCGCCCGATCCCGCTGTCGTTCGCGCAGCAGCGGCTGTGGTTCATCCAGCAGCTCGACCCCGCGAACGTCGCCTACAACATGATGGGGCTCACGCGGATGGACGGCGTGCTGCACGCCGGCGCGCTGCAGCGCGCCGTGGACACCGTGGTGGAGCGGCACGAGGCGCTGCGCACCGTGTTCGTGCTGCACGAAGGCGGGCCCGTGCAGCAGGTCGTTCCCGGGATGCGCATCACGGTGGAGGTGGAGGACCTGCAGGGGCTGGATGCCGCCGAGCAGGACGCCCAGGTGAAGCAACGCGCGCGGGCGGTCCAGGCGGTCCCCTTCGACCTGGCCACCGGGCCGCTGCTGCGCGCGTTGCTGCTGCGGCTGGCCCCGGAAACCCACGTGCTGGTGCTGGTGATGCACCACGTGATCAGCGACGGCTGGTCACGCGGCGTGGTGGTGGACGAGATCTCGGCCGCGTACACGGCCATCGTCAACGGCGAGGCGCCGCGGCTCCCGGATCTCCCGGTGCAGTACCCGGACTACGCCGTGTGGCAGCGCGAGCGGCTGCAGGGCGCCTTCCTGGCCGAGCAGCTGGACTACTGGCGCCAGGCGCTGGCCGGCGTGCCCCCCGTGCTCGCGCTGCCGACCGACCATCCGCGCCCGCCCATCCAGTCGTTCGCGGGGAGGGCGCACCGGTTCGACCTTCCCGCGGGGATCGAGGAGCCGCTGCAGGCCCTGGCCCACCAGGAGGGCGCCACGCTCTTCATGGTTCTCCTCGCCGCCTTCCAGTGCCTGCTCGCGCGGTACAGCGGCCAGGCCGATCTCGTGGTCGGCACCCCCGTGGCCAACCGCGGGCGGGGCGAGGTGGAGGGGCTGGTGGGCTTCTTCGTCAACATGTTGGCCCTGCGCACCGACCTGTCCGGCGACCCCACCTTCCGCGAGGCCCTGCGCCGCGTCCGCGAGGCCGCGCTGGGCGCCTACGCGCACGACGAGGTGCCGTTCGAGCGGCTGGTGGAAGAGCTGGGGATCGAGCGCAGCCTGAGCCGCAACCAGATCTTCCAGGTGGTCTTCCAGATCGACGAGTTCCCCCCCGGCGCCGACCGCCTGGCCGGGGTGGAGCTGTCGGGGGTGAGCCTGGACGCCGAGACGGCCACCTTCGACCTCACCCTGGCCGTGGGGCGCGACGAGGGCGAGCTGGTGGGCAGGCTGGAGTATTCCACCGCGCTGTTCGACCCCGGCACCGCCGAGCGGATGGCCGGGCACCTGAACCAGCTCCTGCGCAACATCGCCGCCGCGCCCGACACCCCCATCTCCGCGCTGGAGGTGACGGACGCCGCCGAGCGTTCCCAGGTGGCGGAGTGGAACGCCACCGAGCGCGACTACCCGGCCGCGCACGTGCACGAGCTGTTCGCCGCGCAGGCCGCGCGCACGCCCGATGCGCCCGCCCTCGCCTTCCGCGGCGAGACGCTGTCGTACGCCGAGCTGGACGCGCGCGCCAACCGCCTGGCCAACCACCTGCGCCGGCTGGGCGCGGGGGTGGAAACGCGCATCGGCGTGTGCCTGGAGCGCACGCCGGAGCTGATCGTCTCCCTGATCGCCGTGCACAAGGCCGGGGGCGCGTACGTCCCCATGGACCCGGCGTATCCGCGCGAGCGCCTGGGCTTCATGGTGGAGGACGCCGGCCTGCGCCTGGTCATCACCTCCACCGCGCTGGCGGGCCGGCTTCCGGACGGCGTGGAGCCGGTGTGCCTGGACGCCGCCGCCGACGCGATCGCCGCCGAGCCCGCGGAGGCGCCGCGCGTCCATGTCGATCCCGAGAACCTGTCGCACGTCATCTTCACCTCCGGCTCCACCGGCAGGCCCAAGGGGGTGATGATCCGCCACCACGCCACCGCCGTGCTGGTGCACTGGCTGCGCGAGAACGTGACGGACGAGGAGCGCGCGTCGGCGCTGGCATCCACCTCCGTGAACTTCGACGTGTCGGTGGGGGAGATCTTCGGGGCGCTGTGCTGGGGCGGCAAGCTCGTCCTGGTCGAGAACGCGCTCGATCTGCCCAGCGTGGCCGGCGAGGAGATCCGCTACGTGAGCGTGGTACCCACCGCCGCCGCCGAGCTGCTGCGCTCGGGCGCGATCCCCGCCAGCGTGCGCACCTTCAACCTGTGCGGCGAGGCGCTCCCCAACGAGCTGGCGCAGGGGCTGTACGCGCTGGGCACGGTGGAGAAGGTGGGCAACCTCTATGGCCCCACCGAGGATACCACCTACTCCACCTACTCCCTGGTCCCCCACGGAGCCGACCGCGTGCTGGTGGGCGTTCCGCTGGCCAACTCGCGGACGTACGTGCTGGACCACGCGCTCCGCCCCACGGGCGTGGGGATCGTGGGCGAGGCGTACCTGGCCGGCGCCGGGCTGGCGCGGGGATACGCGGGGCGGCCGGGGCTGACGGCCGAGCGCTTCCTCCCCGATCCGTTCGGCCCGCCGGGGTCGCGGATGTACCGGGTGATGGACCTGGTGCGCTGGACGGCCGCGGGAGAGCTGGAGTACTTCGGGCGGACCGACTTCCAGGTCAAGATCCGCGGCTTCCGCATCGAGCTGGGCGAGATCGAGACCATCCTCTCCGCCCACCCCGGGGTGCGCGAGGTGGTGGTCACCGCCTGGGACGACGGCACGGGCGAGCGCCGCCTGGTGGCCTACGTCACCACGCCGGCCGGCGCCGAGCCCGCCTCGGCCACGGAACTGCGGCGCTGGGTGGGAGACCGGCTGCCGGCGTACATGGTGCCGTCGATCTTCGTGCCGGTGGACGCCATCCCCCAGACCCCCAACGGGAAGACCGACCGCCGCGCGCTCCCCGACCCGGGCCCCGCGCGCCCCGAGCTGGAGGTGGCCTACGCCCCGCCGCGCAACGACCTGGAGGCGGTGATCAGCGAGGCGTGGCGCGAGGTGCTGGGGGTGGAGCGGGTGGGGATCCGCGACAACTTCTTCGACCTGGGCGGCACCTCGGTGCGGCTCGCCACCCTGCACCGCCTGCTGGTGACCCGGCTGCAGCGCGAGGTGACCGTCGTCGACCTGTTCCGCTACCCCACCGTGGCCGGCCTGGCCGAGCACCTGGGGGAAGAGGACGACGGCGGGGCGAAGCGCCGCGGCGAGGTGCAGGACCGCGCCGAGCGCCAGCGCCAGGCCCAGGCCGCCCGCCAGCAGCGCGGCCGCGCGGGCCGCCGGTAGTGGTAGTACGGGACTCGACCGGAGAAACGACCGTGCCTGGTGACGAGCGCGCGGGCTGTGTGAAAGTCTCTGCCGTTGCTGGATCTTCGTGCGAGTGAGCGCCGTTTTGAGCGCAAGAGGCCCGGTCGCGAGGTTTACGCAGTGGCGTGTTTTGCGCCAGCTTGCGGACGAGTATCGCTCCTCGCCTCGCTCGTCTGGAGCCGGAGCGCCACTGATGCCGCCGCGCGGGGACTGGTCCGGTGCGGGGCTTGTCGGTAGTTTTGACGTCAAAGAAAAGCATACCGCCCGCGACGCGGAGCGCGCTCGGAACAACCCGCATTGCGTCATCCGCGGGTTGCTTCCGGTGCGGACTCCGTTCGCATCTTTTGTCGCCTAAAAGTGCGGACGATGGACGACCTTCTGCCACCCGTTCCCGAGCATCTGCGGCACCGGACCCTGGTGCTGCCCAACGGCTACGAGATCGTCTACCAGAGCAAGGCCGAGGCGCGGTACTTCTACCACGACATCTTCGAAAAGCAGGTCTATCTCCGGAACGGCCTGACGCTGGAGGATGGCGACTGCGTGTTCGACGTGGGCGGCAACATCGGCACCACCACGCTGTTCATGCACAGCCTGGGGCGCCGCATCACCTCGTACACCTTCGAGCCCGCGCCGCGGCTGTTCGAGATCCTGCGCGTGAACGCCTCGCGCTACGCGCCGGGCGCCCGGCTGTTCAACTACGGGATCAGCGACCAGGCGGGAGAGGCCGAGTTCACCTTCTATCCCAACTCGCCCGGAATGTCCACCTTCCACCCCCGGGTGGAGGAGGAGCGCGAGACGCTGCTCGCCATCATGGAGAACCAGCGGGAGCAGGGGATGGAGGGGATGGAAGGGGTGATGCGGCACGCGGACGACCTGCTGGAGGAGCGCTTCCGCGCCGAGACCTTCCGCTGCTCGCTGCGCCCCCTGTCGCAGGTGATCTACGAGCACCAGGTGCGGCGCATCGACCTCCTGAAGGTGGACGTGCAGAAGAGCGAGCTGCAGGTGCTGGAAGGGATCGAGCCGGCCGACTGGCCCAAGGTGCGGCAGGTGGTGCTCGAGGTACACGACGTGGACGGCGGGCTGGGCCGCGTCACCGCGCTCCTGGAACGCCAGGGGTTCCGCGTGACCGCCGAGCAGGACGATATGTACACGGGCTCGCTGCTGTACAACCTGTACGCCATCCGCCCCAGGAACGCGGCCGCCGCGGGGCGCGGGGGGCTGCTCGACCAGGCCCGCTCGCGCGCGGAGCGCCAGCGCAACGCAACACGACCGAGGGAAAGAACGCCGTGAGCAACGGGACTGACAACGTGATCGAAGAGGGGCCGGAGCGCATCGCCATCGTGGGGATGGCGTGCCGCTTTCCCGGCGCGGGAGACGTGGACGCCTTCTGGCGCAACCTTCAGGGCGGGGTGGAATCCATCTCGTTCTTCACCCCGGAGGAGCTGCTCGAGGAAGGGATGGGCGCCGCGTTCATGGCGCACCCCGACTTCGTCCCCGCGCACGGGGCGCTGGAGGGGGCCGACCGGTTCGACGCCGCCTTCTTCGAGCTGAACCCCCGCGAGGCGGAGCTGATGGACCCGCAGCAGCGCCTGTTCCTGGAGCAGGCGTGGCGGGCGCTGGAGCACGCCGGGTGCGACCCCGAGACCTTTCCGGGGCCGATCGGCGTGTTCGGCGGCACCAACATGAACAGCTACCTGCTCACCTACCTGGGCCGTTTCGGGGGGATGACGGGTGACGGGCTGATGAACCGCATCCGCAGCGACAAGGACTTCCTGGCCACGCTGGTCTCGTACAAGCTGAACCTGCGCGGCCCGTCGCTCACCGTCCAGACGGCCTGCTCCACCGGGCTGGTGGCCGTGCACCTGGCCTGCCAGAGCCTGCTGGACTACCAGTGCGACGCGGCGCTGGCGGGCGGCGTGTCGGTGACGGCGCCGCTCAGGACCGGGTACCTGGCGGGGCACGGGGTGTCGAGCCCCGACGGCCACACCCGCGCCTTCGACGCCGACGGGAACGGGATGGTGTCGGGGAGCGGGGTGGGGATCGTGGTGCTCAAGCGCCTGTCCGACGCGCTGGCCGCCGGCGACCGCATCCACGGCGTGATCCTGGGCTCGGCCATCAACAACGACGGCTCGCAGAAGGTGGGCTTCAGCGCGCCCAGCGTGGACGGGCAGATCGAGGTGGTGGCCCTGGCGCACGCCGTGGCGGGCGTGGAGCCCGAGACCATCACCTGCGTGGAGGCGCACGGCACGGCCACCCCCATGGGCGACCCCGTGGAGGTGGCGGCGCTCACCCGCGCGTTCGACACGCCGGAGCGCGGCTTCTGCGCCCTGGGCTCGGTCAAGACCAACATCGGCCACCTGGACGCGGCGGCGGGGGTGGCGGGGCTGATCAAGACGGTGCTGGCGATGGAGCACGCGCAGATCCCGCCCTCGCTGCACTTCCAGAAGCCGAATCCGCGGATCGACTTCGCCGGCTCGCCCTTTTTCGTGGCCGACCGGCTCCTCCCCTGGTCGCCGCCGCGGGGTGTTCCCCGGCGCGCGGGCGTCTCCAGCTTTGGCGTGGGCGGCACCAACGCGCACGTGGTGCTGGAGGAAGCGCCCTCGTCCGCGCCGTCCGTCGTGACGGACGGCCCGGAGCTGCTCGTCCTCTCCGCCCGCTCCGGCGACGCGCTGGAGCGGCTGACGCAGGACACGGCCACGCACCTGGAGGCGAACCCGGACGTCTCCCTGGCCGACGTGGCGTTCACGCTCACCCGCG
>DASSJS010000463.1:0-12010 GCA_035691085.1 Longimicrobium sp. | reverse complement strand
CCCGTGCTCAGCAGAGCCTCGGCTTCGCGCAGCATCCCCACGATCTGCGTAGCCGTATATGTTTTCTTCTTCACGGAGTCCTCTCCCTCGATAGGGTGGTGGACTCCCATTCTACTGGATCAAGATACGGGGAGCACTCCAACGGAGGTACGGAGGTACGGAGGTACGGAGGTACGGAGGTACGGAGGTACGGAGGTACGGAGGTACGGAGGTCGGCGAAGTAGTGTGTCGTTCGATGCGCGAAGAGGGGCGCGGTCAGGATTGAGATCTTGCCCGCGCCCTCATCGTTCCGGACTCGCGCGGGTCAGATCCGCAGCGACAGGGAGGTGACCAGGGCGGTGTTGGACTTCGCGAGGCCGCCGCCGGCGCCGCGGTCGGGAAACACGGCGTCGGGCGAGCCGAAGAAGGCGCGCAGCTCGGTGCGCCAGAGCGCCGGGCCACGGGCCACGTCCACGCCCACCGACGCGCCGTTGGTGCGCAGCGGCACGATCACGCCCTCGCGGTCGTCGTAGCGCTCCACGCGGCCGTTGATGCCCACCGTGGGCGTCACCCACCAGCGGCCCAGCAGCGAGCCGGTGTACCAGGTGTCGCCCTCCTGCGTCCCCACGTCCACCGTGGCGATCACGGTGCCGGGGCCGCGGCTCCACCGCGCGCTCACGTCGTTCAGCACGCGCAGGCCCTGGCCGCCGTCGGTGGCGTGGCGCTCGCGGCCCACGAAGTTGCTGTACGACAGCGTGAGCGCCGGGCTCGCCGTCCAGTCCACCCGCAGGCCGGCGGCCTTGTTTCCGTTGTTCTCGGTGATGTTCTGCCAGCCGTTGAGTACGCTCAGCTGCGCGGCGAGGGTGGGCGTGGCCTGCCAGGTGGCGCGCACGCCCGCCTCGTAGTACGGCGCCAGCTCGCTGGGGAGCGAGCGCGTGTAAACCGGGTTGTCGGCCGAGATCCAGCTCTCGCTGCCGATGTGCGACAGGAAGATCCCCGCATCCACCCACACCGTGGGCGACACCGCCACGCCGGCCCAGGCCTCCTGCAGGTGCGGAAGGAAGTTGCTCGTCCCCGCGACCGAGTCGGGCTCGCCCGCGTAGTTCACCTGCACCGCCGTGCCCGCCTGCACCGCCAGCCGCCCCCGCGCGCTGCGCGACTGGTAGCGCGCCTCCACGTGGGCCAGGTTCACGGCGAACTCGTCGTGCCGCGCGGCCTGCGTCACCAGCACGCGCTGGTGCCCGTCGGGGCGGCCGAAGTCCCACGCGTAATAGCTGTCGATGAACGCGCCGAAGGTGAGGCGCGCGGTGGTGTCGGCAACGTCGGGCGCCTGAGCGCGCGCGGCGCCGGCCGTGAGCGCCAGCGCGCCCGCGGCGGCCAGGGTTCGTTTCAGCATGTCAGGTTGGTTGGGGGGTGGGTCCGGAGGAGCCGTCTGTCCGGGGACGAGCCCGCGGGAGCAAAGACGCGGTAGTCTACATCCGGCGGGTGCGACGGGGAACGGATGCGTAACGGCGGGCGCCGCGAAACAGACGGGCTTCGCGGCGCCTCCGCCGTCATCGCTCGCGCGTGCTATGGCTTCGACGCCGCGGATTGCGCGGCCGCGAGCGCCTGCACCTGCGCGCGCAACTCGGCCAGCTCGCCGCGGAGCTGCGTGACCTCGGCGGTGCGCTGGTCGAGCTGCTGCTGCAGGTGCGTGGTGCGCGCCTCCAGCGCCTTCACCCCCGCCAGGTTCACCCCGTCGATGTCGCCCAGGCCGATGGTGGTCTCGCCCAGGCCCAGCGGGAAGGCGTGGTAGAAGTCCTCCGCCACCGGCCCCAGGTGCCGAACGTTCTGGTCGGCGCCGGTCATGTTCCAGGTGGTGATGGGAATTCCGCGGATGCGGGTGAGCACGTCCTCGCCATCCACCGCCACGAAGTTCTCCTTCAGCGTGCGGCTCGACGCGCAGGTCCAGCTGGGCACCGCGACGGTCAGGTCGCACCCCACGTTGCCGCCGGCGCCGGGGGTGTTGCCGTTGGCGGCGGTGCTCACGCGCAGGCGGATGCCGCCGTTGTAGCGGATGCGGAACTCGTTGTCGGCCTGGTTGCGCACCGAGTCGGTGGTGCTCTCGTCACCCATCGCCATCGTGCCGGTGTGGGTGTTGTTGGAGGCGCGGTAGCCGATCGCCACCGAGTAGTCGTTGTTGGCCGTCGTCCGGTACCCCAGCGCCACCGAGCCCTGGCCGCCCGCCCGCACGGTGTAGCCGATCGCCGTGCAGGCGAAGCCGGAGCACACGTTGCTGGCGCCCGAGCTGAACCCCGCGGTGCCACTCACGGTCACCGCCGAGCCGAAGCCCACGCCTACCGTGGACGACACCGTCACCTGGTTCCCGTAGGCGAAGGCGAGCTGCCCGCTCGCGATCACGTGGTCGCCCCCGGCAAAGGTGAAGTCGTTCATGTTGTTGTCGTCCCAATCCGTCGGGTTTCCGTTGGGGACGCGCCCGAAACGGAGCGAGCCGCGGCACGGGTGCCACTCGAAGCGCGTGCTGGCGCCGGTCGCGGGGATCTGCGGCGCGCACCCGGTGCCGCTCAGCACGTCGCGCACGAAGCCGTAGGCCACGAACGCGCCCGAGCTGTCCACGCGAAAGCGGTCGCTGAGCACCGCGCCGGAACGAAGCTGCAGGAGCACGCCCGACTGCGCGGCCGCCGGCGCGGCGGCAAGGACGAGCGCCGCCGCCGTCCACCGGACGGCTTGTTTGAGTGAAATCATGCGAGGCCTGTCTTGAGGAAAGGAGGAGGGAACAACGAGGCCGTCCCCGGCGCGATCGTGCCGGGGGCGGCCTGTAAGGTGGTTCGGGGTGGGAGCGCCGTCAATGCGGCGCGGGTGCGCCGCCGGGCCTGGCCGCGATCAGCGCCTGCACCTGCGCGCGGAGCTCGGCCACCGTTCGCTGCAGGTCCGCCGATTCGCCGTGCAGGGTGGCCACCTCACCGCGGAGCTGCGCGGCCTCGGCGGTGCGCTGGTCGAGCTGCTGCTGCAGCGCTGCGGTGCGCGCCTCCAGCGCCTTCACCCCGGCCAGGTTCACCCCGTCGATGTCGCCCAGGCCGATGGTGGTCTCGCCGATGCCCAGCCCGAACGCCTGGTAGAAGTCCTCGGCCACCGGCCCCAGGTGCCGCACGTGCCGGTCGGCCCCGGTCATGTTCCAGGTGGTGATGGGGAGGGCGCGGATGCGGGAGAGCACGTATTCGCCGTCCACCGCCAGGAAGTTCTCCTTGAGCGTGCGGCTCGACGCGCAGGTCCAGCTGGGGACGGCCACCGTCAGGTCGCACCCCACGTTGCCGCCCGCGCCCGGCGTGTTGCCGTTGGCCGCGGTGCTCACGCGCAGGCGGATGCCGCCGTTGTAGCGGATGCGGAACTCGTTGTCGGCCTGGTTGCGCACCGAGTCGGTGGTGCTCTCGTCACCCATCACCATGGTCCCGGTGTGGGTGTTGTTCGACGCGCGGTACCCCAGCGCCACCGCGTAGTCGTTGTTGGCCGTCGTCCGGTACCCCAGCGCCACCGAGCCCTGGCCGCCGGCGCGCACCGTGTAGCCGATGGCGGTGCAGGCGAACCCCGAGCACACGTTGCTGGCACCCGCGCTGAACCCCGCGGTCCCGCTCACGGTGACCGCCGAGCCGAAGCCCACGCCCACGGTGGAGCTGGCCGTCACCTGGTCGCCATAGGCGAAGGCGCCGTAGCCGCTGGCCGTCACTTGGTTGCCGCCGGCGAAGGTGAAGTCGTCCATGTTGGCGTCGTCCCAGTTCGTCTGCGCGGTGGGGACGCGCCCGAAGCGGAGCGAGCCGCGGCACGGGTGCCACTCGAAGCGCGTTCCCGCGCCGGTGGCCGGGACCTGCGCCGCGCACCCGGTGGTGTTCCCCACGTCACGCACGAAGCCGTAGGCCACGAACGCGCCCGAGCTGTCCACCCGGAAGCGGTCGGTGGGAGGCGCGCCGGCGCGCAGCTGCAGCAGGACGGGGCTCTGCGCGTGGGCGGCGGCGCCGAACGCCAGCACGGCTCCCAGCGTGGCGAGTGAGGTGCGGATCCAGTTGGTCTTCATCGTCGTCTCGGGTGCTGGGGAAGGCGGAGCGCACCGGGCGTCGCTCCGCCGGTTCGAACGCATGCGGGCGGCGCCGCTACTGCGCGGTGAGCCGCATCAGGAAGTTCTCCGAGGTGATCTTCCCGTTGTCCACCGTCTGCGGCGCCGATCCCTCGTAGGTGCCGTCCAGGCTGTAGGTGCCGCTCACCAGCGTCCGGGGGAAGCGGCCGTGCACCAGCTTGCCGGTTCCGGCGAGCGCCAGCTGGCCCGTTCCCGAGGCCAGGATCCCCGAGGGGGCGGTGGCACCCGTGGCCACGTTCCCGGTGGAGGTCAGGGTGAACGACGCCACGTTGAGGGTGGCGTTGTCGGCCACGGTCACGTCCGAGACGGTGGCCGCCCCGGTGAGCACCGGGTAGTTGGGCACGCCGGTGGGAATCAGCACCGAGTCGGCGGCCACGGGCACCAGCCCCAGCCCCCAGTTGCCGCCCACGTTCCAGTCGGCCGACACGGCGCCGCTCCAGGTGCGGGTGATCCCGCCCACGTCGAACACCAGGCTTCCCGCGCGCACCCCGCTGGTGGCGTTCACGGTGCAGGTCGCGGCCTGCACCGCGGTCACGAGCCCGGTAGTCCCATCCACCGTGGCGCACCCGGGGTTGGTGGTGGAGAAGGTCACCACCTGCCCGGGGATCACCACGCCCACGGCGTTCTTCACCACCGCCGTCAGCGCGTCGGTGGTGCCCGGGTGCATCAGCGAGCCGTAGCTGTCGCCGGGGAGCTTGCCGTCGAGCGTGATGTAGCCGTTGGGGTACTGCACCGGCGCGCTCACGTACAGCAGGAAGTTGAAGGTGGTGACCGTGGGCGCCACGATGAACGTCCACCCGCGCGCGGGCGAGGTCGCGCCGTTGGCCAGCACGTTGTTGTACTGGTAGTAGGGCTGCCCGGCCGAGGTGAAGGTGGCGAAGCCGTCGGGAACCACCGAGGCGGTGCCGGTGCCGTTGGAGACCGCGGGGAGCTGGTAGAAGAAGACGCGGATCCCGCCGGCGGCCAGCGTGGTCCCGTCCACCGTCCCCATCTTCTGCTCCAGCAGGTTCTGCACGGTCACGTCGAAGGTGAGCTGCCCCGTGCCCGCGTTGTAGGCCACGTTGGTGCTGGTGAGCTTCACGTACACGTTCTGGTTGCCCACGATGATGTCGGCCTGCGCCGGGCCGCCGCCGGGGCCGGCGGGGCTGCACGACACCGTGAGCGCGGTGCGGCTGGCGGTGCACTCCAGCGCCTGCACGGTGATGGCTGGGGCGATGGGGCCGTCGCCGGGCGGCGGCGGGGGGGTGACCGGTGTGGCCCGGTCGGAGCAGGCGGCGGCGGCGATCGCCAGCAGCGCGGCAATCGCGCGGGGCGAACGCCGGCCTGGTGCCCGCGTGCGGTCCATGAGTCCTCCGCGAATCAGGTGGTTCCCGCGCGTCTCCGGCGCTTGCGGGAAATGATCAGTGGACGCGCGGGGGTACACGGACCGCCGCGGCGCCTGTGGCCGTGCTGCCAGATTGTGCCACGCTCCGAACGGGGAGCCGGCGAGAGATGAAGGTGCCCGCGGCGCGTGGCCATTCGGGCGGGCGCGGGGGGGCGCCGGCGCATTCAGATGAAGCGCGTTCAAAGGCCGCCGTTTGCGCGGCGCGTGAACCATAGTGCGGACTGTGCTGTGCGGACGCAAGGAAACTTATGGCGCGAAGCTGCTGCTCAGGGCGTAGCAGTTTCGGTCCGTGCAGGTGGCAGTGTCCGCCGGTGCGCTCCGCCCTCCCCGGCACCCGAGACGCCTTGTGGGAAGCGAGTTGACGCGGGTGCCGCCGCGGGGCCATTCTCCCCGCCCGCGCAACCGCAACCGGGTGAGCAACGTGAGCGACGATCGGGAAGGGGAGGGGCGGGGCGGCGTTCCCGAGTGGGCGCTCCGCTACGACGCCGGCGAGTACCCGCTGTACGCGGTGACCGGCGACGCCGTGGCGCTGGCGCGCGACGCGCACGCGGGCGGGGCCACGCTGCGCGCGCTGGTGGTGGTGCGCGGGCACGAGCCCTTCGCGGGGCACGACGCGTGGCCGGGCGGCTTCCTGGACTGGGAGCGCGACCCCACCACCCGCGAGGCCGCGCTGCGCGAGCTGATGGAAGAGACCGCCGTGGCCGGGCCCGAGTACCTGGAGCCGCTGGGGAGCTACACCCAGAACGGCCGCGACCCGCGCCAGTTCGCCGGGCATCCCGATCCGGAGTCCGGCGAGTGGGTGCCCACCGGCGCGCGCGTGGCCAGCAACGCGTACCTGATGCTGATGCCCGCGCCCGCGGACGTCACCCCCGACGCCGTGGAGACCGGCGGCGCGCACTGGAGCGACGTCTACCGCTACCTTCCCTGGGAAGACCTGCGCGGCGACGCCGGCCGCAACGCCGCGCGCGAGGTGCTGGCCGAGGTGGAGCGGTGGGCGGCCCGCGAGGGCGGCGGCCAGGTGCGCGAACGCATCGCCGCCGCGTTCGGGCAGGGCTTCAGCGAGTGGAACGAGGAGCGGGTGGCCGAGCGCTGGCGCCTGCTGTTCGACGCGCGCCTGGTTCCCGAGGCGCGCCGCGACCGCTGGGGGCGGTCGGACGGGAAGGGGTTCGGGCGCGAGATGGCGTTCGACCACCGGCGCATCCTGGCCGACGCCCTGGCCCGGGTGCGCGGGAAGATCAAGTACGTCCCCAACGCCCTGCGCGCCCTGGCGGGGGACGAGTTCACGCTGGACGAGCTGCAGGCCGCCTGCGAGGCGGTGGCCGGGCGCCGGCTGCACCGCGCCAACTTCCGCCGTGCGGTGGCGCAGACCCGCGGCGACCGGCAGACGCGCGCCCCCCGCATCGTGGCGGGGACGGGGAAGCGGCGGCCGCGCACGGGCGAGCCGGGGGTGGCCCCCGAGGTGTTCGCCTTCCTCCCCGGCATCCTCCGCGCGCGGCTGGACCCGTCGCTCCGCCTCCCCTTCCTGGCGGTGGACGGGTCCGCGGGCGACGCGGGGGATGGAAGCGAGGCGGCGGAGGATGCTTGACGGCGCCTCCGCCGTCCACTATCCTGTGTCCGGGTTTATTGTTCTCGTCTTGAGAATGCAAATGGAGCATCATCGATGATCGAATGCCCGCCCGAAGACGCCGCGGCCCGCCTCGCGTACCTGCACGCGGGGCTGCGGCGCTTCCCGGCCGAGCTGTTCCAGTTCGACCCCCGCATCCGCACCGGGTGGCTGTCGGACCGCTACTTCCTGCGCACGGCGCTCACGCTGCGGCACGCCGGGCGTGACCCGGTGGCCACCATGCAGGTGTTCGCCAAGCAGAAGGGCGTGCTCTCGGGGGTGTACGAGGCCATCCGCCTGCTGCAGACGCAGCTGGCGCCGGGGTACGACCCGCGCGACCTGGAGGTGTTCACGCTGCTGGAGGGCGATGACATCAACCGCGGCGGCGGCGACGACTGGGAGCCCGTGATGCACATCACCGGCTGCTACGGCGGCTTCGCGCACCTGGAAACGCCGGTGCTGGGCGTGCTCGCCCGCCGCTCGCTGGTGGCCAGCAACACGCGGGTCGTGGTGGAGGCGGGGGGTGGCAAGCCGGTGATCTTCATGGCGCCGCGGCACGACGACTGGCGCGTGCAGACGCCCGACGGCTACGCGGCGGTGGTGGGCGGCGCCGAGAGCGTCTCCAGCGACGCGGCGGGGGCGTGGTGGGGGGCGCGCGGCGTGGGGACCATGCCGCACGCCATGATCGCCGCGTTCGAGGGGAACACGGTGGCGGCCACGCTGGCCTTCGCGCGGTACCTGCGCGAGGAGGAGCCCGGCGTGGCCATCATGAGCCTGGTGGACTACGAGAATGACGCGGTGCGCACCTCGCTCGAGGTTGCCCGCGCCATGCGCGCCGAGTTCGGCGACCGCGTGCTCTCGGCCGTGCGCGTGGACACCAGCGAGCGCCTGGTCGACCAGTCGCTGATCGGCGACCCCGAGGCGTGGGGGCGCGCCAAGCTGACCGGCGTGAACCCCTTCCTCGTGCGCAAGATGCGGCGCGCGCTCGACGCGGAGGGGTTCGGCTACGTGGGGATCGTGGCCAGCGGCGGGTTCACGCCCGCCAAGATCCGGCGCTTCGAGGCCGAGGGCGTGCCCGTTGTGGCGTACGGCGTGGGGAGCAGCCTGCTGGGGCACAGCGAGGCCGGGAGCGGGCTGCTGAACAACTTCGACTTCACCGCCGACCTGGTGAAGCTGAACGGCAGGCCCGAGGGGAAGATCGGCCGCAGCTACCGCGAGAACCCGCGGATGGTGCGCGTGGACTGGTCGCAGCTGTGAGCGTCGGGATCGATCGTCCCACCAGGATTGACGAGCCAGGGAGCGAGGCATGACGGATCGAGTCGCACGGATCGGGTGGGTGGTGGACGCGCAGAACGACTTCCTCCTTCCCGCGGCCGAGGGAGGGCGGCTGTACGTCCGCGACCTCTTCGACAACGGCGAGGACGCGGGCGCGGTGCAAATCATCCCCAACCTTGCCCGCGCGGTGGAGTGGATGCGCACCGCCTGCGACGTGGTGGTGTACACGGGCGACTGGCACGCCTATGGGGACGAGGAGATCGACCCCGTGTCTCCCGAGGCGACCCGGGGGACGTACCCGCCGCACTGCATGGGGCTCTCCGACGACCCCGCCGAGCGCGAGGGCGCCGAGATCCATCCCAGCGTCCGCCCCCACGCGCCCATCGTCCTTCCCCGCGACGCAAGCGAGGAGCAGGCGCGCGAGGTGGCGCGCGAGGTGGCGCGGGCGGCGGTGCGCGAGCGGCGGCCCATCTTCATCCAGAAGAACCGCTTCAACGTGTTCGAGGGGAACCCCGGGGCCGACGCGCTGCTCAGCGAATTGAAGGCGCTGCTGGGCGGGCGGGTGGAGGTCTACGTGGCCGGCGTGGCGCGCGACGTGTGCGTCAAGCAGGCGGTGGAAGGGATGCTGGACCCGCTTCGTGGCTACCCCGTGACCGTGGTGACGGATGCCACCTGGGGGCTGGGGCTGGAGGACGAGTCCGCCAGCCTGTCACGCTGGACGGCGGAGGGCGCCGCGCTCATCACCACGCGCGGGCTGGAACTGCGGGCGGCGTGAGGCGCCCGCGCGGCCCGGCACGCTCGTCCGCAGCGGAGTGCCGCGCGAGCGATTGAAGCGGTGGAGGAGACGGGGAGCCACGACGCGGTTCCTCCGTTCCTCCGCCTCTCCGCGAGACGTAGACGCAGATCTCGATCGTCCGCAGGGATTTCGGATTCTGAGGTGAAGCCTGTGCGCGGAAGTGCGCGCGGGCGTTTCCGTTCAGGCTTGGGGACGGGTCTCCCATGGCACAGAATGCGAAGGCGCGCCGCCGCGAGCCGCACCACGTGTTCAGGGACGCGCTGCTGGGCGGCATGGTGACGATCGCCGTGTTCGAGGTGATGCTGCGGGTGCTGCACCTGCGGCAGGACGTGGCGGCGGTGATCCTGGGCGTGGCGATGATCCCGGCGCTGGTGGCCGGCTTCATCCGCCAGGTGGGCGCGCTGCTGAGCGACCCCGACCGGCTGCCGCACACCATCGGCTACGCCTTCGGCACCATCGCGCTGATCATCGTCTTCTTCGCCTTCATGTACCGCGAGCTGGGGATCGTCTCTCCCGGCGACCCGTCGGCGCGCGAGGTGACCAGCTTCTTCACCTGCCTGTACTTCAGCGCCAGCACCATCACCACCGCGGGGCTGGGCGACTTCGTGCCCATGCCCGAGGCGCGCATCATGGCGGCGCTGGAGATGGTGATCGGCTACGTGTCGTTCGGCATTGTCACCGCCGCCAGCTTCTTCCTCATCGAGCACCGGAGCCGCAGGCCATGAGCACGCACGTTCCCCCGCGCTTTCCCCTCCCGTGGCGCCACGAGCACCCGCCCGTGGTGGACGTGGCCGTGCTGGAAGAGGAACGCGCCACCGTGGGCCAGCGCGCGGCCGACGCGGTTGCCGCGCTGATGGGCTCGTGGCGGTTCATCATCGCGCAGACGGCGGTCCTGGCCGTCTGGATGGCGCTGAACGTGGTGGCGCTGGTCCGCCACTGGGATCCGTATCCCTTCATCCTGATGAACCTGGTGCTGAGCACGCAGGCGGCGTACGCGGCGCCCATCATCATGATGAGCCAGAACCGGCAGGCCCTGCGGGACCGGCTGGAGGCGCACAACGACTTCGAGGTGAACCGCAAGGCCGAGGTCGAGATCGCCGCCGTGCTGGAGCACCTGGCCGCGCAGGACCGCGCGCTGGAGGAGGTGCACCGGATGGTTGCGCACCTCTGCGCCGAGCGCGGCGTGCCGATGGAGCCGCATGTGCCGGTGCCGGGAGCCGCAGGGGACAGGGAATAGGGAACAGGGAACATCCAGCGGGAAGTACGAGCCGTCCCTCGGATCGGGACGCACTCACGCACTCACGCACCCGTTCCGAGGTCGACGGGAACGGGCGCGGAAGCCGGAGCCCTGCATTGCATCTCGCGAACACCCAACAACTTGCACCGTCATGACCGAATCGCTCAAAGACCGCATGGAAGTGGTGCGGGGTGACATCACCACCCTTCAGGTGGATGCCATCGTGAACGCGGCCAACACGTCGCTGCTGGGCGGCGGCGGGGTGGACGGGGCCATCCACCGCGCCGCGGGGCCCGAGCTGGTGATGGAGTGCCGGATGCTGAACGGATGCCGCACCGGCGAGGCCAAGGTGACGCGCGGCTACCGCGTTCCGGCCAAGTGGGTGATCCATACCGTGGGGCCGGTATGGCAGGGCGGTCAAAAGGGCGAGGACGAGCTGCTGGAAAGCGCCTGGCGCAGCTCGCTCAAGATCGCCGCGGACAAGGAGTTGGACACGGTCGCGTTCCCATCCGTCAGCACGGGCGCATACCGCTTTCCGCTCGATCGCGCGGCGGGCATTGCGGTGCGTGAAGTGACGGCCTTTCTGGCCGGGAACCCGCACCCGCGGAAGGTGATCTTCTGCACCTTCGGCGATGATGCATACAGAGAATACTTGACGGCGGTGCAAGCGGCGCCTTAACTATAGCGCACACCGGAAATCATTGCAGTTCATGACCCACCGTTGTCCCCCCTGATCCGGTACCAACGCGGCGCCCGGCGCGCCGTGACCAACCGCCGAGCCTGGAGCACACATGGACGACCTGCAGGAAGTCAAGGCGCTGCTGGACGAGATCAACGCCACCATATCGGGTTACGATCCGGTTCTGAAGGAGCAGGCCCGCGACATCCTGCTGGAGCGCGCCTTTGGCAGCCGCGCCGGCCGCGGCGCCCCGGCCCGCTCGCGCCCGGCCAGCGACGACGACGGGGGCGGCGCCCAAGCCGGCACGGAGGAGGCGCCCCGGCGCCGCGGCCGGCCCAAGGGGAGCACCAACGCGCGCCGCGCCGGCGGCAGCGTGGGCTCGCTGATCGAGCGGTGGCGGCCCGAGACCATGGCCGAGCGCGCGCTCCTGGGCGCCTACGTGCTGGCCCGCGGCCGCCCGGACCGCACCGTCACCAGCCAGGCCATCAACGCCGAGCTGAAGCGCAACGGCCTCCCCGTGCCCAACATCACCCGCGCCATCGAGAGCAACCTGCGCGCGCGCCCCCCGCTGATGGTGCAGAAGAAGAAGATGGGCACCACCCGCCAGGCCCGGAAGCAGTACGCGCTCACCCAGGAGGGCGTGGACCTGGTGGAGAGCAAGCTCGGCGGGAGCTGACCCGGGACTCGACGCGACGTCGGCTTTCACGGAAGGTCCCACGCGAAAGACGCGAAAGACGCAGGGAGACGCCGCGAGCGCTTCCGCGTCTTCGCGTCTTTCGCGTGAGGGTTCTCTTGCCCGGCTTGCGCCCGCCGCGGTAAGCCGTTTGTTTGCTGCCCTACCGTCGTTCCCCCTCGCGCCGCCGCATCCGTGAGCGACCCCGGCCCGTCCACCCACCCCGCTCCTCCGGCCCGCACCCTGAAGCCGCTG
>DASSJS010000462.1:0-9459 GCA_035691085.1 Longimicrobium sp. | reverse complement strand
ACACCTCACCGGCGCGGATGCCTGAACCGGATTGCGGCCTGGCGCCGAACGCGAGAGATCGGCCCCGGGAATCTCAGCGCCTGCCGCCCGCGCCGGCGGCCGGCGCGGGCTCGCGCAGGATCGGGTAGGCCGCCGCGTTCGCCAGCCACGGGTCCAGCAGCCCCCACGCGGCGAACCCGTCGTCGGAGCGCGGCTCCAGCAGGGTGAAGGCCAGGCGCCCCAGTGGCTGGTTTGCGGCGACGCGCAAGAATCCCCCCGCCGGCGCTCCGGCGGGCGCGCCCCACTGGCCGTACAGCCGCCGCTCGTGGTGCCCCTCCAGCTCGCCGCGCGCCGTGGCCGCCGAGTCGATGCGGAACGCCTGCGCGTTCGCCGGGAGCGTGGCCACGCGCTCGAAGCGGATGCCGTGCGCCCGCAGCCGGCCGGCCACGTCGCCCATGCTGTCCGGCACGAGCCAGGCGGCGGGGGCGCGCTCGGTCGCGGCCGCCTCGTAGTCGATGAAGAGCGGCATCCGCTCGGGGCGGACGACGTCCTTCCGCAACCAGATCACCTCGCCGCTGTACGGGTTCCGTTCTTCCGACACCTCGCCCATCAGGACGGTTCCCGGGCCGGTGCGCCGCAGCCGCGCGGTCACCGCCATCTCCATCCCCCGCACGTCCCGCGCGTCCGCCTGCCGTGTGATGCCGCGGATGCGCGAGGCGTTACCCGCGGCCCACTCCACCACCTGCTCCACGAAGCGCCGCTGCACGTCGATGCGGTCGCGGAAGGTGAGGTACGAGTACGTCTCGCTCAGGATTCCGAAGCGGTTGCGCAGCCCCCAGTAGTGGTTGCTGAAGCGCGGGCGCCAGTCGTAGGTGTACCAGCCGCGCTCGGCGCCCGGGGCGGCGGCCCAGGGGCTCTCGGCCGTGGGCACGTTGCCGTAGTCGAAGAACTCGTAGCCGTACCGCTGCTTCACCGCGCGCTGCACGGCCGGCAGCCACTCGCCGCGGGTGAGGCGGACGATGGCGCTGTCGGTGTTGGGGTGCAGCGGCGCGGCGTAGGTCAGGTGGTAGCCGTGGAAGGTGCCGTCCGTCGTGTGGAGATCGACCAGCACGTGCGGGTCGTAGGCGTTCATCAGCGCGGCCTGGGCGCGCGCCTCGGGCGTTTCCAGCTTGGTGAAGTCGCGGTTGATGTTCAGCCCCTGGCCGTTGGGGCGCGTCCCCATCCCCGCCAATGGCCCGTGCTGCTGCGGGCGGTTGTTGAGCGCGACCTTCTCGTTCCCGTCGGCGTTGAAGATGGGGGCCACGAGCAAGACCAGCGAATCGAGCCACGCCGCGTGCTGGCCGCGGCTGACGTCGCGCAGGATCTGCAGCAGCGCCTCCTTCCCCTCCACCTCGCCCGCGTGGATGTTGCCCTGCAGGTAGACGACCGTCTTGCCGCTGGCGCGGACGGCCTGCGGGCTCACGTCGCGAAGATTGGAGACGATGGCCAGCGGCAGCGCGCGCCCCTCGAAGGTGTAGCCGAAAGTGGTGAGATGGATGCGCGGCGACGCGGCGGCGACCGTGTCCAGGAACGCCGTGACATCGGCGTAGCGGCTGGTTTCGAGATAGTTGGTGCGCTCCGGGCGGGTGAGCGGCCGCGCCTGTGCCGCCGCGTGGGTGGATGCGAGCGCCAGTGCGGCGGCCAGCAGCGATGCGCGTGTGCTCATCGGTCGGGTCGGGAGCGGGAGGATGGATGCGTGTGGACGACAACGTACCATCCCCGGAAGCGGGCGCAACGTAAGTTCCCCCGGGCAGCCCCGGCTGGTGGCGCCGGAGAGCCTGTGCATCGCACTCCCCCATGGCCGTCATCCTGAGGGAGCCGCCGCGCCCAACCCGTGTTTACACCGAACCCTGGCGGCGAGCGAAGGATCTATCGCCGCGTCAACACCATCGTCCGTGCGATTGGATGCCGGCCCTGCGCGCTTCGGAAACCAGTTCCGAGCGCAACCGGCAGATCCTTCGGTCGCCGCCAGAGTTCCGTGCAGACGCGGGTTTAGAGCAGCGGCGACGCTCAGGATGACAAGGTCTGAGGTTCACAAGGTCTGGGGTTCACGCGGGTCACACTGGCTCGTCGGGTTCAGTGCCTGTAACCCGATGCGCCGATCCAGCGTCCAATCTCCTGTCCGAACCGGTTGGTACAGATCCGCTCCATGCGGTGTATCCGTATATCCATCTGCAAGTTAGGCCACCCATTCCGCCCTCCGGGGCCAGGACGCCGATGCACTTCAGCTCGTTTGGCCGGTTCACGGCACTTTCCGCCACGGCGGCGCTCGTGATCGCGGCCGGAGCGTTCGCGCCGCGTGGCTCGCACACCGCTCGACCCGTTGTGACGAGCGGGGCGGCGGCGGACACGGCGGTGTTCGCGGGCGGGTGCTTCTGGTCGATGGAGAAGGCGTTCGAGCACGTGCCGGGGGTGATCGAGGCCGTCTCCGGCTTCAGCGGCGGCACGGTGGCCAACCCGAGCTACGATGACGTGGGGACGCACCAGACCGGCCACGCCGAGGCGGTGCGCGTCGTCTACGATCCGGCACGGGTCACTTACGCGCGGCTGCTGGACGTGTACTGGCACAACACCGACCCCATCTCCACCAACGGGCAGTTCTGCGACCACGGGCCGCAGTACCGCACCATCGTATTCACCCGCGGCGCCGAGCAGCGCCGGCTGGCCGAGGCCAGCAAGGTGCAGGTGCAGGCGCACTTCACCCGGCCGGTGACCACGCGCATCCAGGACGCCGCCCCGTTCTACCCGGCCGAGGCGTACCACCAGAGTTTCGCCGAGACGCACGCGGCGCACTACAACGCCTACCGCGTGGGCTGCGGCCGAGACCGGCGCCTGCGCGAGCTGTGGGGCGATGCGGCCGGCGGGCAGCAGCACTGACACCGTGAACAGGTGCGTGAGTGCGTGAGTGCGTGAGTGCGTGAGTGCGTGAGTGCGTGAGTGCGTGAGTGCGTGAGTGCGTGAGTGCATGAGTTTTCCGCGGATTGATCGCCAGAATTTCAAGGAGCAGATCCGATGATGTCCCTGAAGCATACGATCGTCCCCGCGCTGGCGGCGATCCTGGGCGCCGGCGCGATGACCGCCCCCGCGCGGGCGCAGGCCACGCGGCAGGCGGCGGCGCCCGTGTACACGCGCCGGAGCGACGCCGAGCTGCGGCGCGCGCTCACGCCGCTGCAGTACCAGGTCACGCAGCACGAGGCCACCGAGCCGCCGTTCCACAACGACTTCTGGAACAACCACCGCGCCGGCATCTACGTGGACGTGGTCAGCGGCGAGCCGCTGTTCAGCTCGCGCGACAAGTTCGACTCGGGCACCGGGTGGCCCAGCTTCACGCGCCCGCTGGAGCCCGCCAACGTCCGCACCCGCGAGGACCGCTCGTACGGTGTGCGCACCGAGGTCCGCTCGGCGCACGGCAACTCGCACCTGGGCCACGTGTTCGATGACGGCCCGCGGCCCACGGGCCTGCGCTACTGCATCAACTCGGCGGCGCTGCGCTTCATCCCCGCCGAGCGCCTGCAGGCCGAGGGCTACGGCCGCTACGCCGCCCAGTTCCGCACGGCGTCCGCCTCGCACTGACGGATACTCGATCGAACCCAACGCGCCCGGAGCGATCTCGCTCCGGGCACGTTCGTTCGTGTCTCCCAACCGCCCGGTCCCACGTCCCCCCGCGCAGCGGGGGGACAGGCGCCCTCGGGCGCCGGGGGGCCTGCCGCCGGAGCGGGTCGAAATCTTAAGCCGAGATGAAATCCTCCGGATGCGGCTGTCCGGCGCCCCAATCGTCATGCTGCAGTAAGCTTTCGCGCCTACGTTCCCATGCGCCGGGTGCAAGGGTGCCCGGTGGAGCGGCGTCCCACCGCCCGCCCGGTCGAGACCATTCGCCCGGAGCGTCTGCGCCGGGCAGATCCCCAACACCGCGGGAGGCAGGATGTACCAGAAGCTCGCAGCAGCCATCGCCATCGTGGGCGCGCTCACGCTCGGCACCGTTGTCCAGGGCGCCGCCCAGCAGACCGGCACGATGCACAAGCCGGCCACCCCACAGCACGCCGTTCGCGCCACGCCGGCGACACGGGCCACGCCCGCCGCTCCGGCGCACGCCAGCACCGCGACCACGCAGCACGCCGTCCGCGCCACCCCCGCGACCGCGGCCACTCCGGCCACTCCGGCCACTCCGGCGGCTCCGGCGCACACGCAGATGCACACCACCACCACCGCCGCGCATCACACCAGCACCACCGTGGCGGCGCACTCGTCCGCGCCCAAGCGGCACCACGCGCGGAAGCATCACCCGGCCAGGCATCACGCGGCCACGCATCACACGGCCACCACGGCCCACAAGCCCTGAACGGACCGCGGGCGCGCCGCCGGCTGGTGGCGCGCCCTTCCGTTTCGCACGCCGCCCGCGTCTCGGGGCGTTCGCGCGGATGCCGAGCTGGAGCGAAGGAAGGCGGATGAAACGAGCGACGTGGATGAGGATGGCTTCGGCCGCGATGGCGCTGGCGGCCGCGCCGGCGGCGCGCGCGGCGGCGCAGAAGGACGGCGGCGTGGACGGGCTGCCGCTGGTGGAGGCGCGCGCCGCGGCGCCCACGCACACCCTGGCGTTCCTGGTTTCGGGCGATGGGGATTGGGCCGCCACCGACCGCACGCTGGCGCGCGAGCTGAACGAACGGCGGATCTCGGTGGTGGGGCTCAAGTCGCGCTCGTACCTGTCACGGCAGAGAACGCCCGAGCAGGCGGCGGCCGACGCCGGGCGGGTGCTGCGCCACTACCTGGCCGCCTGGCAGGCCGACTCGGTGGTGGTGATCGGGTTCTCGCGCGGGGCCGACGTGGCGCCGTTCATGGTGCGCCGCCTGCCGCCCGACCTGCGCGGCCGCGTGCGGCTGATGGCGCTGCTGTCGCCCAGCGCCACGGTGGGCTTCCTGTTCCACTGGAGCGACCTGGTGATGGACGTGCGGCGCCCGGGCGACCTGCCGGTGCTTCCCGAGGTCACCGGGCTTTCGGGCGTGCGGGTGATGTGCGTGTACGGGGCCGATGACGCGCACTCGCTCTGCCCCACCCTTCCCGCGCGCGCCGGCGAGCAGGTGCGGATGGACGGCGGCCACCACCTGGGCGGCGACACCCAGCGCATCGCCACCCTGATCGCGGCGGAGATGGGGCACGGGTCCATGGAGTAGCCGTCACGCACATCGCACGGGGAGGCAGATACGGAGGAGCCGCGGCGTCGCGGCTCCTCCTTTGTTCTCGATCCATCCGCATCACCACCGTGTTTTCACGCGGGCGAAATGCTCGGTATAGTGACAGAATCCGCCTGTTTTTGTATCAGATCCAAAGTGAGGAACAAAGAGCACAGGTTTCCCCGCTCGCATTTTGCCATCCCGATGGCGATGTGCAATCTCTCATCGGGTGATCCGAAAAAAGAGAACGTGTACAAGGTAGTTTGTTCATAGACAGGCCAATCACAACAACTCCAGCAAACACGCGCACATCCATGAACGGAGCGCCCCCTGGTGCCGGAGTTGGGACGAAAATTACATAGACCTTGCAACAACAAATATCTGCCGACATATTCTGAGAGGCGGCGACGACAGGGCGGAAACGGTGCGGACCCCATCCCTCCATCCATCCCCGGCGTAACTCCCTCCTCAGCACCACCCGGCTACACTCAGTCAGAGGCACAGGATGATCCAGATCACCAACGCATTCGGCACGCGGGCCGTCCGCGTGATCGGCGCGGGCGCGTACGTGCCCGAGCGCACCGTGAGCAACGCGCACATCACCCAGGCCATCCCCGGCTGGTCGGCCGACTGGATCGCCGAGAAGACGGAGATCCGCGAGCGGCGCTTTCTTTGGGAGCTGGACCCGCAGGCCGGCGTGACCGTGGCGCCGCCCGCCACCGACGGCGAGCCGGTGTGCAACACCGACATGTGCGAGGCCGCGCTGCGCAAGGCGATCGCGATGGCGGGGATCAGCGGGAGCGAGATCGACGCGGTGTTCGTGGTGACCTGCACCCCCGACCGCGTGAACTTCAGCTACGACGCCATGGAGGTGCACCGCCGCCTGGGGTGCCGCCCCGACGCCTACGCGCTGATGATCGACGACGGCTGCGGCGGCACGCCGTACATCATCGACATGGTGCACAAGATGATCCGCAGCGGCGCCATCAACACCGCCGCGGTGATCGGCAGCGCCTTCACCAGCGCCCTGGTGGACCGCGAGGTGTGGACCGGCGACGTGGACAACGGCGCCGGGCGCAAGCGCCTTCCCGCCGCGTTCGGCGCCTACGTGTTCGGCGACGGCGCGGGCGCGGTGATCCTGCGCGGCGACGGCCACCCGGGCGAGGGGATCCTCAGCAGCATGTCGGGGAACGACTACCTGCAGCTGGTCGTCCGCCGCGCCGGCGGGCTGGAGAGCCGCATGGGGCACGAGGAGAACCCCGCCGACGCGGCGTTCGTGGTGGACGGCCATCTCGTCGCCAGGTCGTACCCGCTGTACATGAACGCCTGCCTGGACGCGGTGTTCGCCGAGCGCCCCGAGCTGCGCGACAAGGTGCAGCGCTACTACTTCCACCAGCCCAACAAGCGGCTGATGAGCCACTACGTCCGCGGCGCCGGGCTCCCGGCCGACCGCGTGGCCTGCAACGTGGACCGCTACGGCAACACCTCGGCGGCGGGGATGCTGATCCTGCTGGCCGAAGACCTGGAACAGGGCGTGGTGAAGCTGGGCAGCGGCGACCTGGTGCTGATCGCCGCCGTCGGCGCCAATGTGCACTACGGCGCGCAGCTGATCCGTCTTTGAATCGAAGCTCCCCTTTCTCAAACACAACCCGCACAGGAGTGACCGGCCGATGAACCATCGTTCCCTTGCCGCCCTGGCCCTGGTAGCCTTCGCCGCCGCCTGCGCCGACGGCCCGTCGGGCAGCGACCGCGAGCGCGCCACCCGCGACGTGGCGCTCACCGGCGCCCGCGCCGACGTGGTGCAGGACGCGCCGCAGCTGGGCGGCGAGCCCACCGTGCTGCGCTTCCGCAGCATCGAGGACGCCGACTATCCGGCCGACCACGCGGTCTGCGCCGACGCGGGGTTCGTGACCAACGTGTTCCTGGGCGCGTCGCTGTGGTCCGAGGCGAACACGGCCAGCTCGGGGCGCGTGGTGAACAACAGCGTCCGGCGGATCGGCAGGGCCACGGCGTGCGCGCAGATCACCAACCCCTCCTTCCCGCCGGGGCTGCCGCAGCTGTTCTATGCCCGCTTCGACACGCCCGAGGGGAGCTTCACCGCGAAGGGCGCCTGCACGCTGGTGAGCAACGACGTGCCCACCGCCGGGCTGGTGCTGGCCGGCTGCCACCTGCGCATCGTGGACGGCCCCGCGACCATGGTGGGCGGCGTGATCACCAGCACCAGCGTGTTCAACCCGCGCCGCCTCCCGGGCTTCAACACCGGCTCGGAGTGGACGATCCAGTTCTATCCGTCGTGACCTGATCCGCGCTCGAACACACGGAGGCCACGGAGACGTTCTTCGTGGCCTCCGGTTGGTTTCGCGATTCCCCGTCATCGCACCGGATTCCGAATGACGTTGGTTTCAACACGGAGGGAGCAGAGGGAGCAGAGGAACTGCCTGGTTTTTTCGGTTCATCGCGGATCAGTTGCAGCAGGTCTTTCGCTCGCACCGATCCTGTCGACGAGTGGCTGCAGGTGGCGCTCGCGCTGAGGATCGAAAGGTTTCGGAGAGCCCCCCTCGACCCCGCGGCCACTCACCGGAAGGCCGGCTGTCTCAACGGATCGATCAGGGGATCACGGGGCGTCTCCGGTCGTCGTGCACGTCCTCCGCATCGATGGCCGGATGGCGATCATTCGCCGTATCCACGAAGGCCGCGGAGACGCACGGAGGATCGGGACGGCTCGATCCCCCTGATGACGCAGTGAACGAAGCCTGCGGGCGTGGACGACGGGGTGAACGACGGACGAGGGTGTCCCGCGAAAAAATTTCGATACTCAGCGCATTCGGAGCCTGCAGCGACTCGTCGACCAGCTCCGGTGCGATCAGGTTGCAACCAAATCGACGAAGAACCTCTTTTTTGCCTACCTCCAACCAAATCGACGAAGAACCTCTTTTTTGCCTACCTGCAACCAAATCGACGAAGAACCAGAAAAATTTCGATACTCAGCGCATTCCATCCTGCAGCCACTCGTCGACGTGCTCCGGTGCGATCAGGCTGCAACAAAATCGACGAAGAACCAGATTGAATCCGGCCGGCGCGCACGCGGGGCTTTCCAACGCGGCGGCGGCGCGGCATCCTTTCCGCGGCTGTGCCCCGGTGCCCTGGTGGCGCGCCGGTTCCCCGTCCCCGCTGCGGATGATCACGTTCACCGCCGAAGAGATCGCCTGGTTCTGGCTGCTGGCGGCGCCGTCGCTGGCGGCGCTGGGCATGCTGCTGTTCAACCTGGTGGTGTGGCCGCGCGGCCGGGCCAGGGGGCGCATCCCCGGGCGCGTGTCGGTGTGCATCCCCGCGCGCAACGAGGGGCGGCGCATCGTGCCGTGCGTGGCCGCGGTGCTGGCGGGCGGCGAGCGGCCGCACGAGGTGCTGGTGTACGACGACGGCTCCACCGACGGCACCGCCGACGTGCTCGACCGCCTGAGCGCCGCCGAGCCGATCGTGCGGGTGATCCGGGGCGACGGCGAGCTCCCCGCGGGGTGGCTGGGAAAGCCGCACGCCTGCAACGAGCTGGCGCGCCAGGCCACGGGCGACGTGCTGGTGTTCCTGGACGCCGACACCGTGGCCACCCCCACCTGCCTGAACCGCCTGGGTTGGGTGATGGAGCGCAAGCGCGCCGATTTCGTGAGCGCGCTCCCCGAGCAGGCCACCGGCACCCTCACCGAGCAGATGGTGGTGCCGCTGCTGAACCTGAGCTACCTGTGCTGGCTCCCCATGCCGCTGGTGTGGCTCACGCGCTTTTCGTGGCTGCGGGTGGCCACGGGGCAGCTGGTGGCCGTGCGGCGCGAGGCGCTGGAGAAGGCGGGGGGATGGGCGTCGGTGGCCGGCGAGGTGGCGGCCGACGTGAGGCTGTGCGGCCGGGTCAAGGCCGCGGGCTTCCGCGCCGTGTACGCCGACGGGAGCCTGATGGCGCACGGCCGGATGTTCCACAGCCGCAGCCAGCTGTGGCGCGGGCTGTCGCGCATGCTGTACCACCGCGGCCCGGGCGCGCTGGGGATCGCGCTGTCGCTGGTGCTGTACGGGGGGGTGCTGCTGGCGCCGTACATCGGCGTGGTGCAGGCCATCCGCGGCTACGGCGGGCTGCTGTGGCCCTCGCTGATCGGCGTGGCGGCCAACCACCTGATCCGCACCGCCATCGCCATCCGCCTGAAGCAGAGCAGCAACGGCATCGTGCTGCACCCCATCGGCCTGCTGTGGATGATCGCCCTGCTGCTGAACTCGCTCCGCCGCGGCCGGA
>DASSJS010000461.1:0-12326 GCA_035691085.1 Longimicrobium sp. | reverse complement strand
GGGTGCGGCGTGCGGGGTGCGGGGTGCGGGGTGCGAGGTGCGAGGTGGCCGGGATTCTGATGCGGCTGGGGTTTCAACCGCGCACGTGCGAACAGCGGGGACATGAAGAAGCGGGCGGCACCCGCGAAGGGTACCGCCCGCCCGTCCATCTACCGCCGTCGATCAGGCTGCGCCGGTTACAGGCCCAGCGCGCGGGCCACGTCGATGCGGCCGCGGCCGAAGTAGGGGTCGGTGCCGATCTCGCCGGCGTCCACGGCGCTGCTCACGATGCGGTGGCGCGTCTGCACGGCGTCGGTGCCGTACTCGGCCATCAGCAGCGCGGCGAGCCCCGCCACGTGCGGGCTGGCCTGGCTGGTGCCGATGTAGCCGCTGATGCGGTTGCCGGCCGAGCAGGCGGTCAGCACCGGCACGCCGGCCGAGGTGAGCCCCGCCAGCCGCATGCGCGGGCAGTAGCTCCACACCCAGCTGGCCGCGTCGTTCCCCCACGGCCACGCCGACAGCGTGTTCCCCGCGTTGCCGCCGGGGGCCGCCACGGTGATGGCCGAGCGGCCGAAGTTGGTGTAGTACGCCGGGATGTCGCCGCTGCCGGTGGAGAGCACCGGGCCCACCGACGACACGCAGATCACGTGCGGCATGTCGCAGTAGGTCTTGAGCAGGTTGCCGTTGTGGTCCAGGTCCTCGGTCTCGTTCCCGGCGGCCACCACGATCAGCATCCCCTTCTGCTTGGCGTAGTTGAAGGTCTTGTTGATCAGCGCCACGTAGCGGCCGTTCCCCGCCTTGGAGAACTCGCCGCCCAGGCTCATGTTGGCCACGTTGGCGCCGTGGTCGGCCGCCCAGGTGACCCCCGCCAGGATGGCGCTGAGGGGCCCGCTGCCGGTGCGGCTCAGCACCTTCACGCCGATCAGCGTGGTGCGCGAGGTCACGCCGGCCAGCGCCACCGCCTTGCTGCTCACCTGCGACGCCACGTTGGTGCCGTGCCCGTGGTAGTCGGCGATCGGGTGGAGGGTGGGGAAGTAGGTGGCGGTGAGCGTGTTGTCGCCGGGGATGAACGACACCGAGCGGGTCAGGTCCACCAGCCCGTTCAGGTCGTTCACGCCGTAGTCGATCCCGGTGTCGAGGATGGCGACGGTGACGCTGGGCGAGCCCAGCTTGCCGGCGGCCCACGCGGCGTTGGCGTGGATCTGCCGCATGTTCCACTGGAAGTTGTAGCGCGCGGCCGTGGTGGGGTTGGCCTGGCTCTCGATCACGTCGCTGGCGTCACTCTCGATCGACGGGCCGATGGCGGCCGCGATCTCCTGGTCGAGCCCCACGTCGGCCACGCCGGCGGTGGCGCCCAGCTGCGCGGCCGTTCCGTCGCTCAGCCCGCTCACCGCGGCGAAGCCCACGCCGGCGTGCTGGTACAGCACGGTGCCGCCCAGCGCCGCCACGCGCTGCGCGAAGTCGGTGGGGATCCCGCCCTTGAAGGTGACCAGGTACTGCCCGGGCGCGGCGCCCGACTCACGGGCGGGTGCGCGCGGCGCGGCCGCGGGCCCCAGGGAGTCGGTGGAGCACGCGGCCAGCGCGCACGCCGTGATCATTGCCGGCACAAATCCGAACCGCTTCATGGGCTTCCTCCATCCGGGTGGCATGGGTCCCGGCGCGGGAGCGCGCCGGTGGGGGAGCCTTTTTCGGCAGCCGGACGGTCTCGGGGAGACTCCTGGCTTTGCGGACCGGCCTCGCGGCCGGGGTGCTCTTCTCGAAAGGGTGTGGGGCAACCGGAGCGGGCGACTGCCGAGCACGCGGCAACCGGCCCTAAACGTATGTTTGCGTGGCGGCCCCGCGGCGAGGCGGGAACGAGTTTTTCGGAGGAGTGTTGGGCAACGGGAAGGCACCCGGGCAGCGAGCCACGCCGCCAGGAGCCGTGGAAGCCTATGATAGCCCGGCTCCGGGGGTGCGTCAACGGGTTCGTGAAGGGGCTGTAAATCGTTCTCCGCGCTACGGATATCCACCGGTGGGACAATCTGGTACCGCGATCGCCTGCTTCCATGCATTGTCGCCTTCAGACTTCAAACATAGGGTCTGTCCGCGTTGGATCTCCAACCCGCACCTTCGATGCTTCACGAAGGTGGCCGATCCCACGAGAGGAAAGAGGATGGAGAAATGCCCGCCGCAGATCCTCCTCCTCCCCATGTATCCGTGTGATACGGGTCTGCCGATCAGCGGTGCATCGCCCACGCCGCCATTGACGAAACGTGGCTGCAGGCTCGGGATGAGGTGAGTATCGAATTTTTTAAACTGGACACTTATCGGAATCGTCATGGGGCCGAGGACAGCGCCACCTGACGATGCAGTTCAGGGTGCCGCCGCTCGCGGCGAATCCCGGCCACGCGCACCCGCGCTCACATGGGTGCGTCACGCACGGCCCGAGCCCGCGACAGGCCGTCCAAACGGCGAACTGCTTCGATCGGGGGATCGAGCACGCCGGGAGGATGGTGCTTCCGGTCCAGCGATCGTGTGGATAGGGTGATGGGCGAGAGTGAACCGTGGATGCAGGAAACGCAGCCTCGCGCTTCGCGGTATACGTGTCCACAAAAAAATTTCGATCCTCAGCGCGAGCGCCTGCCTGCAGCCACTCGCCGGAGGCATCCTCGCGAGAAGGGGAATGCGTCCCCTCGATCCAGGGGGTGTGGGGCGAACTCGCTGTCACCGGGTCAGACGGCCGCGACGGTGGCCCAAGCGCCGCTCCGCGCGATGGGGCGCGGAGCGGGCTCGGGGGTGACCAGGAGGACGGACGGGACGCCGGCCGGGTCCTACAGCCGCAGGTAGAAGTGGCCGATCCCGGGGACGCCGCATGGCCACGAAAGCCCAGGCGCGTGCTCGCCGCGCCGGGCCTGCTCCAGCAGGAACTCGCCGTGGCGGATGGCCGTGTCCGTCAACGACGGGCGATCCAGCCGCCGGGCCAGCCCCAGCAGCGCGGGGATGGCGCCGGCGCCGCCGGTGATCACGTCCAGCGCCTGGGGATGGGTCTCCGACGCCTCCCACCCGCCCGGCCTGCCGCCCCGCTTCGTCCGCCCACTCGCCCTCGCCCAGCGCGCCCGCCGCTTCGGCCGCCGGAAAGTGTGCGGCCACAATCGTCGGCAACCGATGTACCCCCCTCCCTCCCCGTTTCCATCTCCCGCGCCATTCGTTGCAGCACCGTTCATTGCGCGCGTTCCCGTGCTGGCGCCATCGGTACGCTCGGGGATGCACGGACGGGACGGACGGAACGCCGCGTGACAACCATGGCACGATCTGGTGTATCAATCCGCGAACGCTTCCGCGCCGGTCCGCGCGGGGGCGGAAGCAGCACGGGAATTCGCCGGGGGGCGAGCAGTGCGTGCCCCCCGATCACTTCGCCCGCACCGGACAGTTGAATGCGGGCGCGATCTGCGGTAACTTTTCGGGATGCCTGAAGAAAGCCTGATCGTACGTGGTGCTCGCGAGCACAACCTGAAGAACGTCAGCGTCGAGATCCCCCGCGACCGGCTGACCGTGATCACGGGCCTGTCGGGGAGCGGCAAGAGCTCGCTGGCCTTCGACACCATCTACGCCGAGGGCCAGCGGCGCTACGTGGAGAGCCTATCCGCGTACGCGCGCCAGTTCCTGGGGATGATGGAGAAGCCCGACGTCGACAGCATCGAGGGGCTCTCCCCTGCCATCTCCATCGAGCAGAAGACGGCGGGGCGCAACCCTCGGTCGACCGTGGGCACGGTGACGGAGGTGTACGACTACCTGCGCCTGCTGTGGGCGCGGGTGGGCGTGCCGCACTGCCCCACCTGTGGCAAGCCGGTGGAGCGGCAGAGCGCCTCGCAGATCGTGGAGCGGGTGATGGCGCTCCCGGCGGGGACGTGGGTCGAGGTCCTCGCCCCGGCCGTGCGCGGCCGCAAGGGCGAGTTCCGCGAGCTGTTCGAGGAAATGCGGAAGAAGGGGTTCACCCACGCCCGCGTCGACGGCGAATCGCATCGCCTGGAGTCCCCCCCCGCGCTCAACCGCCGGGCGAACCACGACATCTCCATCTTCGTCGAACGGAAGGTGGAGGTTACCGAAGAAAACCGGACGCGCATCGCGGACTCCATCGAGCAGGGGCTGCGCAACGCCGACGGCGTGGTGGAGGTGATCGCCCACGGCGAGGCCGGCGAGCCGCAGCGCGAGCTGTTCAGCGAGGCGTACGCCTGCCCCACCTGCGGGATCAGCATCCCCGAGCTGGAGCCGCGGCAGTTCTCGTTCAACTCGCCGTTCGGCGCCTGCCCCGACTGTGGCGGCCTGGGCACCCGCAAGGAGCCCAACCCCGAGCTGGTGCTGGCCGACACCTCGCTCTCCATCCTCGAGGGCGTGGTCCTTCCCTGGGGCGTGCCGCGCGGGCACCTGCGCGGGACGATCCTGGAGGGGCTGGCCGCGGCGATGGGGTTCGACCTGAACACCCCCTGGCGCGAGCTGCCGGAGAACGTGCGCGACGTCCTGTTGTACGGCGCTTCGGGCGATGGGAAGAAGGGGACGGGGAAGCTGCGCTGGGGCGGGATCCTGAAGGACGTGGGCGCGCGCTACAAGGAGACCACCAGCGAGGCCACTAGGGAGACGCTGGAGGAGTACATGTCCACCCTCCCCTGCGCCACCTGCACCGGCGCGCGGCTCCGTCCGGAAAGCCTGGCGGTGACGGTGGACGGCCGCTCGATCGGCGACATCGTCGCGATGCCCGTTGCCGAGGCGCTGGCCTTCTTCCGCGCCGTGGACGAGCTCCCGCACCTGCCGCGCGAGATCGCCGGGCCGATCCTGAAAGAGGTGAACGAGCGCCTGTCGTTCCTGGAGAACGTGGGCCTCGAATACCTGACCATGGGCCGCAGCGCCGAGACGCTCTCGGGCGGCGAGGCGCAGCGCATCCGCCTGGCCACGCAGATCGGCTCGCGGCTGTGCGGCGTGCTCTACATCCTGGACGAGCCTTCCATCGGCCTGCACCAGCGCGACAACCAGCGGCTGTTGAGGACGCTGGAGCAGCTGCGCGACCTGGGGAACACCGTGCTGGTGGTGGAGCACGACGAGGACACCATCCGCGCGGCCGACCACGTGGTGGACCTGGGCCCGCGCGCCGGGCGCCACGGCGGCGAGATCATCGCCGAGGGCACGGTGCACGACATCATCGCCGCGCCGGCGTCGCTCACCGGCGCGTACCTGCGCGGCGAGCAGCAGATCCGCATCCCCGAGCGGCGGATGGAGCCGCGCGAGGGGCACGAGCTGGTGATCCGCGGCGCGCGCGAGCACAACCTGCGCGGCGTGGACGTGCGCATCCCGCTGGGGTGCTTCGTGGCGGTCACCGGCGTATCGGGGTCGGGCAAGTCCACGCTGGTGAACGACATCCTGTGGAATGCGCTGGCGCGGCGCTTCTACCGCGCCAAGACCATTCCCGGCGCGCACCAGCGCATCGACGGGCTGGAGCTGCTCGACAAGGTGGTGGACATCGACCAGAGCCCCATCGGGCGCACGCCGCGGTCCAACCCGGCCACCTACACGGGGATGTTCACCATCGTCCGCGAACTGTTCGCCGAGCTGCCGGAGAGCAAGATGCGCGGCTACACGCCGGGGCGCTTCTCGTTCAACGTGAAGGGCGGGCGGTGCGAGGCGTGCCAGGGCGACGGGCTGGTGAAGATCGAGATGCACTTCCTTCCCGACGTGTACGTGCCCTGCGACGTGTGCCGCGGGAAGCGCTACAACCGCGAGACGCTGGAGGTGTTCTACAAGGGCCACTCCATCGCCGACGTGCTGGAGCTGACGGTGGACGACGCGCTGGAGCTGTTCGAAGCCGTCCCCCGCCTGCGCCGCCACCTGCAGACGCTGTCGGACGTCGGCCTCGGCTACATCCACCTCGGACAG
This sequence comes from Longimicrobium sp., assembly GCA_035691085.1. GTDB lineage: Bacteria > Gemmatimonadota > Gemmatimonadetes > Longimicrobiales > Longimicrobiaceae > Longimicrobium. The sequence continues at coordinate 6,443 of DASSJS010000461.1, read as the reverse complement.
AGCGCGACCACGCTCTCCGGCGGCGAGGCGCAGCGGGTGAAGCTGGCGTCGGAGCTCTCCAAGATCGCCACCGGGCAGACCTTCTACATCCTGGACGAGCCCACCACGGGGCTGCACTTCGAGGACGTGCGGATGCTGCTGGACGTGCTGCACAAGCTGGTGGAGCGCGGCAACACCGTGCTGGTGATCGAGCACAACCTGGACGTGATCAAGACGGCCGACTGGGTGATCGACCTGGGCCCCGAGGGAGGCCCCGCCGGCGGCAGCATCGTGGCCGAGGGCCCGCCCGAGGTGGTGGCCACGGTGGCGGATTCGTTCACCGGCCAGTTTCTCGCGGGGATGCTGAACGGCCGCGTGAACGTGGACGCCACCCCCGCCGCCGACCCCAAGCCGCGGCGCGGACGCAAGGCGAAGACGGCGTAACACGCGGCAGGATCGGCCCTGGCGGCGCCCTCAAGGGCGCCGCCGGGGGTTGCGGAGCAGGAGAGATCCTTTCGAGACCAAACACGGCGCAACCCATAGTCCGCCATCTACTTATCCCCCGCCGATCCCGGATCATGGATCCATCTGCGTACGCCTACGCAAAGCTGCGGTATGCACGCATACGGCAGGCTGTCTACACCGTGGTGCGGGAGGATGCGGTCGTGCGGCAGATTACCCGAAGCCCGTTCCGCCTCGCGGACGTCGACGGCCGCGCGCTGGCTGCGTGGGAGCGAACGTGGCAATCACCTCATCCGAACGACAGCGGCGGGTGGAACTGGCGCCTGGTCGCCGACGAGTTCCGCAGCGATCCTGCCGTGTTGAAGGTGGCACTTTGGAGCGGGAGCGTCCTCTGCGGCCTGGCATTCGGGCGGCCTTCGCACCGCACCAAGCGAGGGACGCGATCGATACTCTCGATCCACTACATGGAGGGGAATCCGGATCCGGCACACCCGCTCAAGGGCTCCGTCGCCGCGCTCCTTGTTACCACGGCCGAGATTTATGGGCGGGAGCTCGGTGCATCCAGCATCCGCATGGTCGATGCCCTGCCTGGCGTGATACCCGTCTATCTGGCACTGGGCTTTGCCGTTGTAGAGACACGCAACGGCGTGATATATTGTGAGAAGGAGATCCCGCGATGACCATGAGCGAACGCGCAAGACCCCTTCGGATCACGCTGGCACGCGGGTACATTCCGCGGCCTGGCATCCGTCGCGCTTGGCCTGCCGTGGCGCGCGCGTATGGGCTCAAGCGAATGCTGACGGGTATTTCGTTCGAAGGCGCCCAGGAGCGGATGCGTAGCTATCCCACCCTGTTGGCCACACTCACACCGGAACAACTCGCGGCGGCCCAGGCGTATGACCCGTGGGTCATCGAAGGCGGCGCTCCAGCGCGTGACGAGTTGGCCGCAGACTGAACCGCGGATCTGGTTGAGCAGAGCGGCCTGCCGGCAATGCCGGCGGGCCGCTTTCGTTTGCACATCCCGCCTTGCCCGCGTAGTCTCATGGCAATCTGCCTCTGGCCCGGCCCTACCCACCGCCGCACATCTTCACCGACATCGCAGCAGCAGGTGAAGCTGGCCTCGGAGTTGTCGAAGATCGCGACACTTAGAGCCTCTACATCACGGACACGCCAACCACGAGGGGTTGCGGCGAACTGGCACCACGGACGCTCACAACCGGGCGGAGATGCTCGACGGCCGAGTGAACGTGGACGCCACCCCTGCGGCCGTTCCCAAGCCTCGCGCGGGGGCAAGGCGACGACGGCGTAGGTGGCAGCATGATTGACCTTGCGGCGCCCGGAAAGGCGCCGCTCGCATCTTGTACGCCTAGAGAGATCCTTTTAGGACCAAACAATCAGCATCTCCAATGAACGAACGGACTTACCTGGAGAGCAAGGTGCACTATCGCGCTCTGCGGCGCATCGCATTCGCCACGGCCAGGACCGAGTTGCAGGGATTTGTCCCGGAATTCCGCCTGGCGGATATCGGCGCGAAGGCACTCGGGGCTTGGCGAGAGCAATGGACCGATCCGCACCCAGCCGGAAGCGGAGGATGGAACTGGGATGAACTTGCACGCTGGTTCCAGAAGGAGCCCTCCGGCTTCACCGTTTCGATCTGGAGTGCTGAACTGCTCTGCGGAATGGCGGGCGGCCGCGCGTCGGATCGCCGGGCGAGCGGCGATCGCGCCGCGCTGGTAATCCACAACGTCGAGAGCGCTCCATCCCCGACACACCCTTTGAAGGGATCGGTCGCGCTGATCGCGACGGCGGCCGCGGAGAGATACGCCGGCCAGATCGATGCCGGGTGCGTGCGGCTGCTGGATCCCGCCCCTGAAGTGGTTCCCTTGTATGTGGCGCTGGGATACCGGGTTGTACGTACGAGAGGACGGATTGTATATTGCGAACGAGAGTTGGACCGGAACGACGAATCGGAGGCTCGCGATGCTTCGGCATGAGCGCACGATCCCACTAGCCCGCCCTCGACCTGCCCGCTGGCGTTTTGCGCGGAGGTATGGCGTGATGCGGCCCATGACTTGGTTCTCGCCCGCCGCCTTGGAGATCGCGGTTCAGCGGATGCAGAGCTGCCCCTCGCTCCTGGAGCGCCTGAGCCCCGAGAACCGCGCGTTCGTGCTGGCCTGGGATGGTCCCGAATCGTCCGGCAGCGGCACGGTTGGATGTCACACGTGACGTCCAGCACGTTCGATTGATCCACGTCGGATTACATGCCGCGGAAACAAGAAGCAGGGCGGCCCGCCGGTTCTTCCGGCGGGCCGCTGTCGTTTGGTCACGCACCGGGAAAACCGTTCTCCGTGACGACCTTCCGGTCCGGAGCGGTTGCGTGAAACGATGCGGGCGTGGCGCGACCCGCTATTTTCCGGGCGCGCCGGCGACTGCGCCGACGTTTGACCATCCCTTCTCGCCCGCACCAGCCGATGTGGACACATAAACCTGAGTGGATAGAGCCGCGGAAACCGACGTTGGCCGACGGAGACGTGTTCAACGTGAAGGCGTACGGCGCGGTGGGCGACGGAGCCACCGACGACACCACCGCCGTGCAAACCGCCGTGCACGCCGCGAACGCCATCCGCTCCGCGTTCACCGAGAGCCTCGCGGTGGACAGCGGGAAGGGGGCGGTCGTCTACTTTCCCCCGGGCATCTACCTGATCAGGGCCGAGATCCACCTGTCCAGCGCCGTCACCATTCGCGGGGCCGGGATGTACACCACGCAGCTGCGGATGAGCACCTCGGAGCCTGGCCGGGCGGGGTCGTCGGGGCTGCGCGACGGGCTGGTTTGGGACATCGGCCCCGAGACGCCGGACGCCCACCACGTGGGGAGCGGGATCGAGGACATCGACGTGATCACGCAGACCGAGGCCGCGCACACCCCGCAGCGGGCCGCGCGGCACCTGGTTGTGCTCAGGCGGCAGCACAACTTCCACATCACCAACGTGCGCGTTCACGGCGCGCTGCAGCACGGGGTGCGGATGGAGGACTGCGTGCACGTGACGGCGCTGAACCTGTTCACCCACAGCTGCGGAACGGCGGGGGTGAAGCTCGCCTCGGCGAGAGTGGGGAACGGGCTGTCGTACAACACCACCATCAACTTCCAGTCGTGTTACTTCCAGAACACCAGCAATGGCCCGGGGGCCGACGTTTCGGGGTACGGCATCACCTTCGACGGGTGCGTGTTCGAATCGGGAGACGCGGGCCCCACGCCGCGGAGCCCGGAAACCGGCGCGGGCGTGCTGGGGCGCTGGGGGACGTTCACGCTCACCAACCCGTACTTCGAGCACAACGCCGGCTGGGACATGTGGTTCGGAACCGAAACACCTCCCGGGGCGCAGACCACCACGGTCACGGTGATCAACCCCGTGCTGAGCCACATCGAGAAGCTGAACGACACCGGCGCGTTCCGCGCCGAGCACGGCATCGTCACCGTGCTGGGTGGTGATTACGGGCACACGCCGCACCCCGTGTCGCTGGGCGCCGGCGTGAGGCAGGTGTACCTGCTGGCCAACGTGCCCAACGTGGAGACGGAGCACGAGGGCGGCCTGGCGGCGGTCCCCGGGCTGATCATGAACCGCGCCTCCAACGACGGGCGTGGGGTGCTGACGGGCGCCTACGACATCCAGGCCGGCTCGGTCACCGCGTCAGGCTCCGTAGCGGCGCACCAAGTGGCGATCGGCGGCGGCACCAGCATCACCCGGCACCTCTCCTTCACGCATCCGTGGACACCCGGGCCGGTTCCGCACGGCGGCACCGCCACCGTGTACGTCGACACGCCGGGCACCGGCTACGGCGATACCGTGGTGGTCAGCTTCAACCACGGCGGGCAGGGGCTGGGCGTGGGGGTGATGCTGTCGGGATCGGTGGCCGGTGACGGGGGCAAGGTCGGCGTCACGCTGCTGAACATGAAGGGAGAGAGCCTGACGCTGAACCGGGGCACGCTGCGCATCGACGTCTGGAAGCACTGACCTGCGGCTGAACGGCGAGTGACCTCCGCGCGCGGACGGGGAGCCATGCAGGCCCCCGTTTTGTGTTCATCGCGGTGGGCGAGCATCCCGATCGCGGCGCCTCCATGGACCCCGTGGCGAAAGCGGCCCGCCGGAAATTCCCGGCGGGCCGCTGTTTTCTTCTACCCGGGGGCGCAGCGCTCGACGCTCTCGCCTGTCCGTTCTGCCCAGGCAATCGGGTCCGTGGAGCGTGCACGTCCCACTATGTCCAAGGGGTTAAACCGGTACGGTGAGTCGCTTCCGGGGGCGCTTGTTTCGGTTAATTTTCGGGTGGATGCGGAACCGCTCCGAGACCCTGCCGGGCTCGCGGCCGCATCGAAGCCGGACGTGAACCCCAACGAAAGGACAGCGGATGCCGACGTACACCGACCCCGTGGTTGCACCCAGCTTTACCGGCGTGGTCCGCGACAAGGGCGGCGAGGTGTTCGACGTGAAGGCGTACGGCGCGGTGGGTGACAACACGACCGACGACACCGCCGCCGTGCAGGCCGCCGTGAGCGCCGCCAACGCCGTCCATTCCTCGCTGACCGAGAGCCTCGCGGTGGACAGCGGGAAGGGCGCGGTGGTCTATTTTCCCCCGGGCATCTACAGGATCACCTCCGAGATCCACGTCTCGAGCGCGGTGACCATCCGTGGCGCCGGGATGTACACCACGCAGCTGCGGATGGACACGTCGGAAGCGACCACCTCCGCCACCACCACGCTTCACGACGGGCTGGTGTGGGACATCGGCCCCGAGGCGACCGACGCGCATCACGTGGGAAGCGGGATCGAGGACATCGACGTGATCACGCAGGCCACCCCATGGGTGGGCGCGCGTGACCTGCTGGTGCTGAAGCGGCAGCACAACTTCCACATCACCAACGTGCGCGTTCACGGCGCCCGGGAAAACGGGGTGCGGATGGAAGAGTGCGTCCATGTCACGGCGCTCAACCTGTTCACGCACAGTTGCGGCACGTCGGGGGTGCTGGTCGAGACGAAGAGGAACTCCCAGGGGGTCGTCCTGTCGTACAACACGACGATCAACTTCCAGTCGTGCTACTTCGAGAACACGCTGAACGGCCCGGGCGCCGACGTGTCGGGGTACGGCATCACCTTCGACGGGTGCGTGTTCGAAGCGACCGGCTACGACAATGAGGTCAACGCCGCGAGCGTGCTGGGGCGCTGGGGCACCTTCTCGCTCACCAACCCGTACTTCGAGCGGAATTACGGGTGGGACATGCTGTTCGGCACCGAGGAGCCGGAGGGTTTCCACATCACCACCGTGACAGTGGTCAACCCCGTGCTGAGCTACCTCGCCAAGGCGGCCAACACCGGCGCGTTCCGCGCCGCGCGCGGCATCATCACGCTGCTGGGCGGCGACTATACCGACACCACCGCCTACAACCAGGTGGCGCTCGGCGCCGACGTGAAGCAGGTGTACCTGTTCGCCAACGCGCCGAACGTGGTGTCGGAGGCCGCCGGCGGCAACCTGGCGAACGTTCCCGGCCTGCTGGTGAAGCGCAACTCGACCACGGCGCGTGGCGTGCTCACGGGCGCCTACGACATCCAGACCGGTGCTGTCACCGCCACGGGTACCGTGGCGGCGGCGCAGCTGACGATCGGCGGCGGCGCCACGATCACCAAGCACCTCTCGGCCACTGCCACGTGGACGCCGGGACTCGTGGCGAACGGAGGCTTCGCGGAGCTGGTCGTGGATGTGCCGGGCGCCTCGTTCGGTGACACCGTGGTGGTCAGCTTCAACCACACGAGCGGCGGCGGGGGCCTGGGTTCCGGCGTGTTGCTCTTTGGTTCGGTTGCGGGGGCCTCGGGTGGCGTGGTGGCGGTCACGCTGCTCAACATGAAGGGCAGCGCCCTTACGCTCGGCTCCGGCACGGTCCGCGTCGACGTGTGGAAGCACTGAGATACCCGGGCGGCCGCCGTCCACGCCGCTGTGGGCGAACGCAACCC
>DASSJS010000460.1:0-19897 GCA_035691085.1 Longimicrobium sp. | reverse complement strand
TCGCCCTGCGGCTCCAGCTCGGGGAGCGGCGCCGCCATGGCCGCCAGCCTGGCCGCCATCGCCGTGGGGACCGAGACGGACGGCTCCATCGTCTGCCCCTCGTCCGCCAACTCCGTTGTCGGGATCAAGCCCACGCTGGGGCTGGTGAGCCGGGCGGGGGTGGTGCCCATCTCGCACAGCCAGGACACGGCGGGGCCGATGTGCCGCACCGTGGCCGACGCCGCCGCGCTCCTCACCGTCCTTGCCGGGATCGATCCCCGCGACAGCGCCACCGCCGCCGCGCGCGGCCACATCGCCCCCGACTACACGCGCTTCCTGGACCCCAACGGGCTGAAGGGCGCCCGCATCGGCGTGGCCCGGGCGCGGATGTTCGGCGCCGACCCGCACGCCGACCGCGTGGTGAACAACGCCATCGACGAGATGAAGCGGCTGGGCGCGGTGATCGTGGACCCGGCCGACATCCCCCACCTGGGCGAGTACGACGGCGACGAGTTCACCGTCCTCCTCTACGACTTCAAGGCCGACCTGGCCGCCTACTTCGCCTCGCGCGGCGCCACGTCGAAGGTGCGCACGCTGAAGGACGTGATCGACTACAACGAGCGCGACCGTGCCCGCGAGATGCCGTACTTTGGCCAGGAGCTGATGCTGATGGCCCAGGAGAAGGGCCCGCTCACCGAGAAGGCGTACGTGGACGCACGGGCCAAGAGCCTGCGCCTGGCCGGCCGCGAGGGGATCGACGCGGTGATGACGCGCCACCGGCTGGACGCGATCGTGGCGCCCACGGGAAGCGTGCCGTGGCCCATCGACGTGCTGCTGGGCGACCACTTCACCGGCGGGAGCTCGACGGCGGCGGCGGTGGCGGGGTACCCCAGCATCTCGGTGCCGGCCGGCTACGCGTTCGGGCTCCCGGTCGGCATCTCGTTCATGGGGCGGGCGTGGAGCGAGCCCACGCTCATCAAGCTCGCCTTCGCCTTCGAGCAGGGGACGAAGCATCGCAAGCCGCCGCAGTTCCTGCCCACGGCGGACCTGTCGAAGCCCTGAGCGCCGGCGCAACGAAGTACGGCAGGGCGGCGGAGACTTCATCATCTCCCCTGCCCTGCCGTTCTGCCGCGTGCCGGATCACCACGGACGCGGCTCGAGGGAAGATCGAAACCCGGCATCGATCCAATCCCATTCCCACGACCCGGAGGACGGACGTGCGCACCACCCGCATCACGTCGTTCCTGCTTTCGCTGTCACTGTCGCTCTCGCTGCCGCTGGCCGTCCCCGCGCGGGCCGCGGCGCAAACCACGGCCGCGCCGGCGCCGCCGGAGCGCTCCGAGATCCTGTGGGACACCTGGGGCGTGCCGCACGTCTACGGCCGCACCACCGAAGACCTGGGCTACGGCTACGGCTGGGCGCAGGCACAGCTGCACGGCGACGCCATCCTGCGCCTGTACGGCCTGGCCCGCGGCCGCGGCGCCGAGTACTGGGGCGAGCGCTACGCCGCGTCCGACCGGCTGATGCGCACGGTGGGCGTACACGCCGCGGGCGCGCGGGCCCACGCGGCGCAGGACGCCGAGTTCCGCCGGTACGTGGACGCGTTCGCCGCCGGGGTGAACGCCTGGGCCCGCGCCCATCCGGACCGCATCGCGACCGAGGTGAAGCCGGTGCTCCCCGTGACCGGCGCCGACATCTTCGCGCACGGCTACCGGATGATGTTCACCTTCCTGGCCCTTACCGGCGGCCCGCCGATCGTGGGGATGAACGGGATGCCGCATGAGTTTCCTCCCGGCTCCGGCCCGGGCGCCGCGCCGCCCCGCCACCCGTCGCCCGGCTCCAACGCGTGGGCCATCTCGCCACGCCGCTCGGCGTCGGGGAACGCGCTGCTCCTGGCCAACCCGCACCTCCCCTGGAACGAAGAGCTGATGCGCTTCACCGAGGCGCAGCTGGTGGGCCCCGGGATCGACCTCTCCGGCGCCACGCTGATCGGCCTCCCGGTGATCGCCATCGGCTTCAACGACCAGCTCGGGTGGTCGCACACGGTGAACACCATCGACGCGCTCGACGTGTTCACGCTGCGGCTGGCGGAGGGCGGCTACCGGATGGACGGCCGGGTACGCCCGTTCGAGACGCGCGTGGACACCCTCCGCATCCGCCAGCCCGACGGGAGCGTGCGCGCCGAGGCGTTCACCGTGCGGCGCGGCGCGCAGGGGCCGGTGATCGCCGAATCGGGCTCGACGGCCACCGCGGTGGCGGTGGAGGGGATGAACGAGACGGGGATGCTGCGCGAGTGGTGGGACATGGGCCGCGCGCGCTCGCTGGCCGAGTTCGAGGGCGCGCTCCAGCGGCTGCAGATCTCGATGTTCAACGTGGTCTACGCCGACCGCGCGGGGCACATCCTCTACCTGTTCAACGGCCGCGTGCCGGTGCGCGCGCAGACCGCCTTCGCCCAGGCGCAGGGCCCGGTGCGCGGCGACACCAGCGCCACGCTCTGGCGCGGCGTGCTCCCGTACGACAGCCTCCCGCGGATCGTGGACCCGGCCAGCGGCTACGTGCAGAACTCCAACTCGCCGCCGTGGTTCGCCACCCTCCCCTCGCCGCTCGACCCGGCGCGGTTCCCGGCATATCTGGCGCCGCGGTGGGTCGGCTTCCGCGAGCAGCGCGCGCTGCAGCTGCTGGCGCGGGACAGCAGCATCAGCTTCGGCGAGCTGGTGGCGATGCACCACGACAACCACATGCTCCTGGCCGACCGCATCCTCGACGACCTGCTCCGCGCCGCGCCCCGTTCGCGCCAGCCGCTGGTGAGGGATGCCGCCCGCGTGCTGGCACGGTGGGACCGCGCGGCCGAGCCCGGCAGCCGCGGGGCCCTGCTCTTCGCCACGTGGGCGCAACGGATGTTCGAGGGCGTGCCCGAGACCGGGCGCGGGTTCGCGCGGCCGTGGAGCGCCGCCGACCCGATCGGCACCCCCGACGGGCTGGCCGACCCCAGGGCGGCCGTTGCCGTGCTGGAGGAGGTGGCGAGGGGGCTGCAGGGGCGCATCGCGCTCGACGTGCCGTGGGGGCAGATCAACCGCATTGGCGGCCAGCCGGGGAACGGCGCGCCGGGTGACCCGCTGGGCGTGTTCCACGTGCTCATGTACGCGCCACAGGGGGAGGAACTCCAGGCGGTGTTCGGCGACACCTACGTGGCCGTGGTGGAGTTCACGCCCGGCGGCCCGCGCGCGCAGGCGATCCTGACCTACGGGAACGCCAGCCAGCCCGGCGATCCCCACAACCGCGACCAGCTTCGCCTCCTCGCCGAAAAGCGCCTGCGCCCCTCGTGGCGCACCCGCGCCGAGATCGAGGCCAACCTCGAGTCGCGCACCCCCATCGAGCGGCCCGCACCGTAGCGCTCGACCCGGCGAGTTGCGGAAACGAAGAGCAGCGGCGATCCTCTCGCCCGCTGCTCTTCTTTATCCAGATGCGCCCGACATCGCCCCCCTACGCGATGTCATCCCGAGGGGGCCGCGCGCCGAACTCTCGTACACACAGCAACCTGGCGGCGACCGAAGGATCCATCGCCGCGTCCACGTCATCCTCCGCCCAATGATCGACGCCTGGCCGTGCGCGTCCCGATCACTGCGGCGGAAGAAACCTTCCCTCGGGATCGATCTCCACCTCGCGCTTCCCCTCATCCATCGTGTGGAGGATCCGGCTGAGCGCCTCCAGTGCCGCGCCCGCATCGGCCACGGCGCGGCGGAATTCGGCGGGCGACATCCGCCACTCGGCCGGGTCGGCGGCGGCGCATAGCTGCAGGTTGCCCAGGATCACCGAGACGGGCGTGTTCAGCTCGTGGCGGACGGCGCGCACCAGCTTGCGCACGCTCTCGGCCTCGCGCGGGCGCGCCGCGCGGATGGCGTCGAGCACGGTGCGCGCGGCGCGCGACCGCTCGTGCGCCACGAAGTTGCGCAGCGCGCCCGCCACCAGCATCACCCCCTGCCGCAACGCCTCCACCCGCGCGGGCGAAAACGCCTCGCCGCGCCGCCGCGCGGCGAACAGCACCACGCCCATCCGCTCGCCCGCCACCTCCATCGGCAGCGCCACGGCCGGCGCGTTCGGCAGCCCGCGCTGCTGCGGCAGGTACGCGCGGTCGTCCGCCCGCAGGTTGGCGCTCTCCCGCGCCTCGCCGGTGGCGAAGGCGTCGCTCTCCAGCACCCCTTCCGCCGGCAGGCAGTCTCCCTCCATCTGCGCCAGCTCGCCCGTGCCGATCTCGCACACCAGCCCGCCGCCCGGCTGCTCCACGAAGATCGCCACCGACGCATCGCCCAGCGCGCCCAGAGCCTCGGCCAGGCGCACCACGTTGCGCTTGCGCTCCGCCGGCCGCGCCAGCGCCCGCGCCACCTCGGCGCAGAAGTCGGCGAACGGCCCCGTCTCCCCCGCCGCCGTATCCGCCGCGGCGGACAGCGACATCGACGGCGGCGCGGGAGACGGGGCGGCGGGGCGAGGCGGGTCCCACACGGTGCTCATGCGGCGGCCACCAGGCCCGGCGCCAGCAGGTCGGTGTGCCAGAAGCGCGGCGCCACCGGCTCGGGAAAGCCGCGCTCGCGCGCCTGGATGAACGCCTCCACCACCTCGGGGTCGAACTGCGAGCCGGCGCACCGCCGCAGCTCGTCCATCGCGGTGTCCTCGCTGCGGCGGGCGCGGTAGGCGCGGTCGGTGACGATCGCGTCGTAGGCGTCGGTCACCGCCAGCACGCGCGCCTCGATCGGGATCTCGCCGCGCTGCAGGCCGAAGGGGTAGCCGCCGCCGTCCCAGCGCTCGTGGTGGTGCAGCACGGCGGGGACGGCGGGGGAAAGGAAGGAGCTCTGCTCCAGGATGGCGGCGCCCAGCCGCGGGTGCTCGCGCATCACCTCCAGCTCCTCCGTCGACAGCGCCGACGGCTTGTTGAGGATGCGGTCGGGGATGCTGATCTTGCCGATGTCGTGCAGCAGGCTGCCGATCCACAGCGTGCGCAGCTTGTCGCGGTCCAGCTGCAGCTCGGCGCCCACGGCCTGCGAGTAGCGCGTGACGCGCTCCAGGTGCGCGCCGGTGTACCCGTCGCGCGCCTCCACCGCGCCGGCCAGCGAGATCAGCGCCTCGGCGGTGAGCCGCTCCAGCTGCTGCCCCAGCTGCGCCACCCGCATCTCCAGGCACTGCTGGTAATAGCGGTTCTGCCGCACCAGCGCGCGCCGCTCGATGGCGCGCTTGACCGAGATGGACAGCTCTTCAACGTCGAACGGCTTGAGCAGGTAGTCGTCGGCCTCCAGCCGCAGCGCCTGGATGGCCTGCGCCGTGGTGCCCACGCCGGTGAGCACCACGAAGCCCAGCGTGTCGTCGGTGGCGCGGGCCTGGCGCAGCAGCTCGATCCCGTCCATCTGCGGCATCAGCAGGTCGCTCACCACCACGTCGGGCGCCCAGCCGGGGAGCAGCTCCAGCGCCTCGCGCCCGTTGGCCGCCTCGCGGATGTCGTGCCCGTCGCGGTGCAGCGCCAGGCGCAGCACCGTGCGCACGCTGGCATCGTCGTCCACCACCAGAACGCGCGAATAAGGGCGGCCATCGGGCGGAGGATTGGACGTCATCGCGCTACCTGTATCGGTGTGGGGCGGCGGGGCGCGCTCTGGCCACCCGCGCAACGCGGCGACAGCTCCCCGACCATGCGGTGCGATCGATCCATCGGAGGGGGCGTGGCCACACCCTGTTGTGGTGCGGCGTGGTGCAGAGCGGCAGGAGTAGTGGTACACACGATAATGCGCCGAACGATTGGCGCAAGGGTGACGTAAACGAACCGCCCCGCCGACGCAACTGCGTGGCGGGGCGTTGTTTGAATCGATCCGTCCGCGGGCCGGCCGCGTCAGGGCCCAGAGCCCCCGGATGCGAGGACTCTCGAGCCATGGCTCAGCACTCCGCACCCAGCACCCAGCACCCAGCACGGAATCACACGTTGAACCGGAACAGCATGATGTCCCCATCCTGCACCACGTACTCCTTCCCTTCCGAGCGCATCAGCCCCTGCTCGCGGGCCACCTTCACGCTGCCGGTCTTCTCGAAGTCGCTCCACCCCACCGTCTCGGCGCGGATGAAGCCGCGCTCGAAGTCGCTGTGGATCACGCCGGCGGCCTGCGGGGCCGTGGCGCCCACGGGGATCTCCCACGCGCGCACTTCCTTTTCGCCCGCGGTGAAGTACACCTGCAGGCCCAGCAGGCGGTAGCCTTCACGGATCAGCTTGTTCAGCCCCGGCTCGTCCAGCCCAAGGCTGGCCAGGAAGTCGGCGCGGTCTTCCGGGGCCAGCTCGCCCAGCTCGCTCTCGATCTTGCTGCTGATGGGGATCACGTGCGCCACCTCGCCGCTCTCCTCCACCGCCGTTTGCAGGGCGCGCACGTGCTCGTTGTCGCCCTCCGGCAGATCGTTTTCGGAGACGTTGGCCAGGTAGAGGACGGGCTTGCTGGTGAGCAGGTTGAAGCTCTTCATCAGCTTCCGCTCGTCGTCATTCAGATCCACGGCGCGCGCCGGCTCCCCCTCGCCCAGCGCGGCGACCAGGCGCTCGAGCACCGCCACCTCGGCCGTGGCCTCCTTGTCGCCGCCCTTGGCGCTCTTCCGCACGCGCTCCAGCCGCTTCTCGGCCACGGCCAGGTCGGAAAGGATCAGCTCCAGGTTGATCACCTCGCGGTCGCGCACCGGGTCCACGCTCCCCATCACGTGCACCACGTCGGGGTCGTCGAAGCAGCGGATCACGTGCACCACGGCGTCGGTCTCGCGGATGTTGGTGAGGAACTGGTTGCCCAGCCCCTCGCCCTCGCTGGCCCCCTTCACCAGCCCGGCGATGTCCACGAACTGCACGGTGGCGCGCTGGACGCGCTGCGGCTTCACCACCTCGGCCAGGCGGTCCACGCGCGCGTCGGGCACCTCCACCATCCCCACGTTCGGCTCCACGGTGCAGAACGGGTAGTTGGCCGCGTCGGCGCCCGCCGCCGTCAGCGCGTTGAACAGCGTGCTCTTCCCCACGTTCGGCAGCCCGACGATCCCCAGCTTCAGCATATCTTCAACAGTCCCGATCGAAAGACGATTTCGGCAAACGAACAGGCCGGGCGCCTTGAGAGGAGCCCGGCCCAACGTTATCAAATCTAACCCGAATGACTTGCAGGTCAACGCATTCCGGCCAGAACGGAAAAGATCATCCGGTTTATCCTGCTCCTATCGCTTTCCGGGCGTGTCCGAAGGAAAAATCATTTCTTGCTGTGCGGGGTTGATCACCTCGTCGAGCTCTCGGTCGGAGACTGCGACTTTGTTTTTACCTTCCAGAGCTTTGATCAGGTGAAACGTCCGCGCGTGCGCTTGGCGAAGTACGTCAGAGTAACGGCGGGGAATAATGCGGGTATTCCCTTCGTTAAGGTCCTGCGCAGAATCTGGTTCGATAGCCGAGCCAAGAACATGCGCAACGATCTTGGTCCTATCGCCCACTTTCCCGCTCCGGCGGAGCTCGCGGGCGTAAGAAATTGCTTGGTCCTTCTCTTTGTATGTAAGCGTAAACCCACCACGCTTGAGTTCCACGATTACAATTTCCTCAATCCCGGAAACCTCATTATTTTCATCGAAACTATCACGGCTGTAAAGGCCGATGGAAGTATCGGGCAGCGCCACGAAATCTGGCCGGTTTCTGGGATGCTCAAGGACAGCCGATCCGAAGAACTCGCGCACGACCGTAGACAACGTGCGATTTGAAGTGAAACTGAGAGACTCGAAGGCCGGGCCGAAGATCCACAAACCCCGTTCGAACAACGGTTGGAGATCGTGAAGTTCGTCCGTGTTGTGATTCTCGACCAGGCTCTCCAATTCGGAAATCAGATCCAGCCGATATCGGAGTTCGTCCAGAACGCGTTTGGCGTCTTGAACAGTCCATTCTTCCAGTATCTCATCCAGCTTGTCCAACTCGGTCGGGGCGAGCGAAGCCAATTTCTCAAGCAACTCGTAACCGGCTCGTGATTGCTCCAAATTTGCGAGCACCTCAACCGCATTGTCGAGATCGCGGCTGGTTATCGTCGGGCTTCGTGTAAGAATTTCTTCCGTGAATCGAGCAACGTGTTCCTGCGCGACCTGTGGAAGCTCCTGCAAACGATCACGATTCGCCCGCAACGCATCCAGCTTCCGCTCGCGACGTATGTCCCGCATGACATCGCGAAGGTCGTTACGCACATATTCGGAAATGGCTCGCCGCGCAGCGAGTGTTGCTGGCGTCGTGTAGAAGCCCGACCAATCTGGCTTTACGCTAGATTTCAGCGCGTCCGCCTCAACAACATAGACGAAGCGTTTTCCTGTCTGAGTGCGCGCGTCCAACAGCGGCCCGTCGAACACCTCCCAAGTCGGCATACCAACCAGTCGGCGAGTAACCCACCACGCGACACCACTCTGCTTACTGGTCCGACCCGCTGCCTGGCTGTCAAATCTTCGGATGATCAGGGTTCCGACATTGGGGACTTCAACGGTTCCCGCTTCCGACAAGTGCTCCAGATCGGTCAAATCAACACTCCGTCCATTCACAAAGATCCTGAACTCGGGGTCCGCCACAAATCGCGAACCGATCAAGTCAACGAGGGAATCTTCGGAAAATAAATCACGTTCGACGACTGCGCTCAGCCGTGTACCGTGGTGATCAGTCTCACCTCGGTCGACAACTGCGATATCGAACGGTGCATCGCCGGACGCTCTCGATACCAGAAAATGGGTATAACGGTTATTTTTCGCAGTAATTACATAGTACGAGTCCGCAAAGAAGAACATTGCATGGCGACCAATGCCATTCTTTCCGAATGCAATTCTAGCACGCTTCTGTTTACCTGATGGAAACTCTGCAAAGGCACCTTGGTGCTCTAGCCGATTGTAGTTCAGAGTATTCCATCGTTCGTAGAATTCCTCCTCAGTCATACCCGTGCCATCGTCTACGAATGCCACCTCGTCGTCGCTATCAGAGGGCCACGTGATCTGCACTACCTCGGCTCCAGCATCCCACGAATTAGCTACGATTTCCACCACCGCGTGGTTCAGGTCCGAGATAATGGAACCGGCGTGGTGGTTCAGAAACGACTGTCCGAAGGTCGGCCTCGTCGCCACGATCACACTCTCTCGATAGTTGCGGATAGGAGCTCTCCTTCATGGTCTTGGCAAATGTATCAGGAGAAAACCCAGAGGCCAATGGCTACTAGGTTGACCGTTTAGTAAGGGTCAGACATAACGCTGTATCCGCTCTGTTGGGCACCCAAAACCATCGGACGGATCACGCTCCTTCCCATTCGAACCTCCAGCGCCGCCGCCTCGCGCGCGGTCAGCTCCGTCAGGCGCACGTACGCGACGGCGCCGCGCGCGTCCACGCCGAAGCGTGCCCGGCCGGACGCGAGCTCGCGCTCCACCTCACCCGCGATCCCGTCGATGTACAGCACGGCTTCGGACGGGGTGACGGCGAGGCGGACATCCGCGGTCACGCGCAGGTACGAATCCGCGTAGTCGTTGAACGAGCCGGTACGCGTCAGCGCCAGCCACGTGGCGGGCTCGCATCGTGGAAGCCCGTCCACCACCGGAACCTCGCGCCGCGGATCGGACCCGGCCGAATACCGGTCGCGCGGGAGGATGACCAGCGTGAGATCGAAGAGGCGATGCGTGCGCTCGTCGAATCCGAGTTCCAGGATCGTCCGCGGTCCGTTCCTTACCGACAGATAGATCGACACCGCGAAGCTGCTCGAATTCGGCCATCGCAGCGCAAAGGGGACGTGCTCGTCTCCCACGCTCTCCGCCGCGGGCACGGCACCGATGAACGGCGTCGCGAACGCGGCGGATGGATCGTCCAGCGTCTTCATTTCTGGTTTCGACGTCTGGTATCAGCGCTCGGCTGGATGCTCCTGAACGGCCGCCTCGGCGGGGAGCCAGAGGGTGAAGCGCGAACCGGCCCCGGGCTCGCTCTCCACCGTCACCTCGCCGCCCATCGACCGGGCCAGCCGGCGGCTGATGGCAAGGCCCAGCCCCGCGCCCTCGTGGCGGCGCGTGTAGCCGCTCTCCACCTGCACGAACGGCTCGAACACGCGCTCGAGCTGCTCGGGCGCGATCCCGGCGCCAGTGTCTTCCACCTGCACGCACACCCACCGGCCGGCCTGCGCGTGCCCGGGGAGCACGCCCTGCCGCACCCCGCACGTGACCCGGGCGCGGCCGCCCGGGGCGGTGAACTTGATGGCGTTGGAGAGGAGGTTCGCCAGGATCTGCTCCACCCGCTGCGTGTCGCCCAGGTAGCGCACCTCGCCGCCGCCGCACGCGGCGGCCAGCTCCACCTGCTTCCGCTCGGCCTGCGGGCGCACCACCGTGAGCGCCGTGGCCACGGCGGCGTCCGCCGGTGCCGCGTGGCGGTCCACCCGCAGCGCCCCCGACTCGATCCGCGCGAAGTCGAGCAGCTGGTCCACCAGGCCGATCAGGTGCCGGCCGCTCACCCGCAGCCGCTCCAGCTGCCCAAGCTGCGCCTCGTTCACCGGCCCCGAGATCCCCAGGGCCAGCAGCTCGGCGTAGCCGATGATGGCGTTGATGGGCGTGCGGATCTCGTGCGACATGGTGGCCAGGAAGTCGCTCTTGGCGCGGTTCGCCTGCTCCGCGTCGGCGCGGGCGGTCTCGGCCTCGCCGGCGGCCAGGGTCAGCTCCTGGTTGGCCTGCTCCAGCTCCTCGGCCAGCGACTGCGCCATCGCGTACTGCTCGCTCAGCTCGCCGTGCGCCTCTTCCACCTGGCTGGCCATCAGGTTGAAGCGCGCCGCCAGCCGGCCGATCTCGTCGCTGCGGCCCAGCTCGATGCGCCGCGCGTAGTCGCCCCGCGAGATGGCGTCGGCGGCGGCGCCCAGCTCCTTCAGCGGCCGGGTGATGCCGCGGCTCAGCAGCCACGCGCCCGCCGCGGCGGCCAGGGAGAGCAGCGCCGCCGCGAGCGCCCCCCGGCTCAGGAAGTCGTTGGGGCTCGCGAGCACCGCGTCCAGCGGCTCCTCGGCCACGATGCTCCACGGCGTACCGGGGACCTGGGTGGCGTGCCCGATCCGCACGCCGCCGCCCGCGCGCCGGTAGCGCGCCGCTCCGGTGAACGGCGCGGCGCGCGGAGCCGGGCCCACGCTCCCATCGAACCCGACCCATGGTCCGCCCGCCGTGTTGGCGTAGAAGATCGCGATCCCCTCGCCGATCAGCTTCTGCACCTGGCGCGCGGTGGCGGGGTTCCCCACGCTCCGCAGCTCCGCCACGTACCCGGCCGTCTGCCCCCCGCGGCGCACCGGCATCGCGATCCAGAGGAAGGCGCGGCGCCCGATCACCACGAACGGGCCGACCCCGCTCGAATCGGGGAGGCCGCCGCTCCCGGGCAGCGCGTTCGGCGGCAAGGGCGCCGCGGCCGCGGGGGGCGTGCCGATCGAAAGGACCGGCCTGTGCTCCTGGTCCCACAGCATGATCGGCAGGGTGGTGTCGGGCGGGGTGCGAAGGCGCCGCAGCGCCGCCACGGCCCGCCCGCGCGCGCCCCCGGCCGGCGCGGCGAGGAACGCCACCACCGCGCTGTCGGCGCCCACCGCGGCGAGCTGCGCCCGGCGCTGGGTGATCCCCGGCGTGGAAAGCGAGGTGAGCTGCTCGGTCACCAGGTGCAGGCGCTCGCGCGCCCCCGCGAGCGCCACCCGCCGGACCTCGTGGTACCCGTACGCCACCCCGGCCGCCAGCGTAAGGACCAGCAGGGCCACGATCAGCAGCGGGAGCTTTCGCTCCAGCGACATGCCTGGGGAACCACCCGTGCGTGTAGATGCCACGATCCGATCGCTGCTGCGGGGCTGATGGAGCGGCCCGGGTGCGCGGCACGTGATGATTCGCCGGTCCGGGCCGCCGCGGGGGATCGAAGACTCCACCGTCAGGCCCAACATACAGCAGCCGCCACGCCTTGCAACCGTCCGCGCCCGCTTCGCGCGCGCGGCGACCGTGGCGGCTTTTGCCGCGTGGCCTTCCCCGCCGGTCCGGAGATCAAACCGCGCTGGCCGCCCCCCGGCCCGTGAAGCCTCGCGCGGTTTGCGAGGCTTAGCGTAGCCGTTGCTGCGGCTTCAGCCGCCGGTCAGGGTCCCTCGCCCGCTCACCGCCGCCCGCCGCCCGGAGATGCCGGCGGCCGGGATGCCCCGAGCACGGCACGCGCGATGCCGAGGGTCAGCGGGCCGGGGTCTTCGGAACCGAGGTTCGTCAGCACCGTCGCCGAAAGGCTGTCGCTCGGAAGGTAGGCGCTGGAGCTGCGGAAACCCGCGATCTCGCCGCCGTGGCCAACCAGGCGGTGCCCGTCCAGCGACATCACGATCAGCCCGTAGCCATACCCCGTCGCCGCGCCTTCGGGCGTGGTCATGCGCGCCCATGCCGCGGGGCTCACCACCCGCCCGGTGGCCAGCGCGCGATTCCACCTTGCCAGGCCCCCCGCGGTGGAGCAGAGCCCGCCGGCCGAGAACGAGGTGCCGACGTGGACGTAGGCCGCGTTCACCACCGTGGTGTCGTCCAGCTCGTACCCCGCCGCGCGGTGCCGGATGAGCGCATCCGCGTCACAGGGGCGGGTTTCCGTCAGCCCGTTCGGCGCGAGGATCTTCGTCTCCAGGTACTGGGCGTACGGCTCCCCCGACACCGCTTCGATCAGCCGCCCCAGCACCAGGTAGCCGGTGTTGCTGTACTTCCACCGGGTGCCCGGCGCAAAGTCGAGCGGCTTCGTTCCCGCGCGTTCCAGCACCGAATCCGGTGCCACCTCGTACGGCAGCAGAATCGGCGAGTCGGGGATCCCGGACGTGTGGTTGAGGAACTGGCGGACCGGGATCCGCCGCCACGCCGCCGGAAGCTTGGGGAGGTAGCGCCCGACCGGGTCATCCAGCGCCAGCCGCTTCTCGTCCACCAGCCGCATCACCGCGGCGGCGGTGAACTGCTTGGTGTTCGATGCGATCGGGTACACCGTCTCGGGCGTGGCGGGCACGCCGTTCTCCACGTCGGCCAGCCCGTAGCCGCGATAGGCCAGGGTGTCGCGCCCGTTGCGGATCACCGCCACCGACATCCCGGGCACGTAGTTCCGCCGCTGGTACGTGGCGACCAGCGAGTCCACGCGCGCGGCGACATCGCCATCCTTCCCGGCGTGATGGGGCGATGGCGCGCAGGACCAGAGCATCGCCGCAAGCCCGGCCGCGGCGAAGGTCCATCCGGCGCGGAACGGAGCGGGTAAGTTCGGCAGTCTCATACCAGCTCCGCTCGGAGGCTTTGTGCTTCGACGAAAAACTGGACGCCGTCATCCTGAGGCCGGCCGCGACCTAACGGGCGGCATTGTATCACGTTGCAGGCCGAAGGATCCATAGACGGGGCGCGGAACAGAACAGTCGAAGCGCCATTGCATACCCGGATTTTATCACACCACTCCAGGCTGGATCAATTCAATGGGTCTGAAGGAGCAAGCCGACGGTTACCCACAAGCTCAGCCATGACCCGCAGCCGCGCCAGCCACCGAGAGCAGGTGCGGTGAGCATGATGATCGCGCCGATCGCGCGCCAAAAGATTCCGCCGCGTCCGCGGCGCCGGTGATGGCGCGGCGAACGCGGCGGATTGAAGCGTCCGGCGTCTCGTCTCGAGCCCGCAGGATCAGCGCTCGGCCAGGTGCTCCCGCCCCGCGCGATCGGAGATGGCCAGCTGCCGCAGGTCGGCGCGGGTGCCGTTGAAGCGGTCCAGGTCCACGATCTTCTGGATCCCCGGCACTCTCCCCTGCTCCGAGTGCTGCCAGAAGGTCCAGCGGTCGTGCGACGGCGAGTCCACGCCGTACTCGGCGATCCAGAGCGGGTAGTCGTCCAGCGCGGTGCCCAGGTGCGCGCGGCGGAAGCCCGGCTTGGTGTAGACGATGGGCCGCACGCCCGTGCGCCGCTCCACCGTCTGGAGCCAGGTGCGCACGCCGCGGATCAGCCGGGCGTCGCTCACGCCGTCGGTGGCCTCCACGTCCAGCACCGGCGGCAGGTCACCCTCGCGCACGGGGACCACGGCCAGGAAGTGCTCCGCCTGCGCCGCCGCGTCACGCGTGGGCTTGAAGCGATGGTAGGCGCCGCGCAGGATTCGGGTCTCCCCCAGCGCCACCCAGTGCCGCCGGAAGGTGTGATCCACGAACGTGGTCCCCTCCGTCGCCTTCAGGAACGCGAACCCCACCCCCGCGTCCTCCACTGCCCGCCAATCGATCGCGCCCTGGTAGTGCGACACGTCCACCCCCCGCGCCGGCAGCAGATCCTCCGGCGTCGAGGACTGCGCCGCGCCCGCATCCGTCGCCCGCACCGGCGCCGCCGCGATGGGCGATGCGGCGGCCGACGCGGCGAGCGCGACGGGCGCCGGACCGTCCCCGATGCCCAGCGTATGTGCGCCAGCCACAGCGACGGGGATCAGGAGAGCGGACGCGAGCTTGAGACGAACCAGCGGCATCAGGAAGATCTGGGTCAAGGGCGATGCACGGCGGACTGGAAGTGCAACCCAATCCGGCACTTACCGCATCTACAGAGCGAAAAGCAGGCCATGGCGGGCGGCGTGTCGAGAGTTGCGCCGCCGGACCGCTCAACTCGCTGCCAGCGTGCGCGACGCGTAGTGTCTGAACAACAGCACCGCGGCGCCCGCGCTGGCCACGTGCCAGACAGCGTGCCCCTGGATGAGCCCGGTGGGATCACACGCCATGTGCGTGATGTCGACGATCCATGCAGCGAATCCAAGAAGCAGGACGCCGAGCGCGAGCAGCAGCCAGCGCGGCCCGTCCGCCCCGCGGTGCGTCCGCCAGAGCCGCACCTCGAGCAGCGCTCCAGCCGTGATCACGATTGCGAACAGATACCGCCGGAGCGACGGAAGCGTGTAGAGAAGTACGGCAAGAATGACGTTGAACGCAACATAGGCGAGCACCACCACGGCCGGACGCACATTCCGCGGCTGCGCCGAGGCGTTCAGCACCACGAAGGTCGCCAGCAGGTACATCCCGAAGGCGTCCGAGAACTGGCCCGCGAAGCTCAGCGTGGCGTGATAGAACGCGCTCCCGAGCCCGACCGCGATCACCGCCGCCGCGAACACGGTGCGATGGACGTCCCGCAGGCCCGCATCGGCACCGCGCCGGGGCAGCGCCGCGATCCAGATCCCCACCGCCACGAACGCGAGCGACGACCACGCGTTCACCGGCTGCCGCACCGCCGCGTCGCGGACCCGCTCGCAGAAGCAGTGCGCCGGCATGCAGCTGGCCTGGCGCCAGGCGCTCCAGCCGTGCGGCGACCGCTGCAGCCACGCGAGCGCCAGCGCGCACGCGACCGTGCCGGACAGCGCGAGCCACGCCGGGCGGGTGGCGGCCGTCACGCGGGGTAGGGACGGGAGGAGGCCAATCGGCGAGCCCCGGATCGGCGAGGGAGGATCCATGGCCGGCGTTCCGTGTCCGTGCAGCGGAGAGATTGCCGGTTGCGCCACGGTCCGGCAAGCGGCCGGACGACGTCGGGGCCGCCGCGGCAGTGCCGCGGCGGCCCCCTGTACCCGCGTTGCGCCGCACCCGTGCGGCCGCGGCGTTACGCCGTCGCCGCCGCGGGGTAGGTGACGGTGGCGCCGATCACGTACGCCTGCTTGTCGAAATCGGGCACCGACAGCAGCTCGGGGCTGGGCCCGAAGGTGAGCGTGAACCCGCCCTGGGAGCCGCTGGCTTCCGCCGAAGCCTCGAACGAGCTCTGGCTGGCGCCCGCGATCGGGACGCCCAGGAAGCTCAGGTTCCATTCCGAGGTCTGCTGGAACTGCCGGCTGAACGTACTCCAGTCGCCTTCGCTGTAGTTGATCTGGATGGTGGGGAAGTTCGCGATCACCACCCCGTCCAGCATCCCGAAGCTGCCGCCCTGCGCCAGGTTCCACTGCGGCGGAACCGAGAACACGTAGCCGGTCACGTCCTTGCCGGTGTTCTGGAACGCCTGCGCGAGCACCGGCGAGCTGAACCATCCCTTGTTCAGGGCCGAGTCGTACTCGGCGGGCTGCAGGGGCACGTAGGTGACGCCCGTGAAGGTCAGCGAGACCGACGCGGAGCTCCCGCACCCCTGGGCCGAGAACATGTTGCCCTGGAAGCCGCCGCCCACGCCCACGTCCAGGAACCAGTCCAGCGGCACCTGGAACACGCCCGAACCCTCCACGTTCACCGACATGGTGGTGCTCGACGACTGCGAGGTGGACATCTGCACCGACACCGTGTTGGGGCCCCGCAGCCCGTTCACGATGTCGGCCACCGCCGAGCCGATGGTGTAGCCCACCGACATGGCCGGCGGGTTGTTGTTGACCGGCGCCAGCACGATCCCGCCGTTGTTCGCGCTGGGCGCCTCGGTGTTCTGGAGAAGCTGCCGGAGCACCCAGTTGTTGTTCATCGAGAGCTGCTGCAGTGGAAGCACCGCGGTAAGGATGCTCAGGTAGGTGGTGATGAGCGGCAGGAGGGCACCCCCGCTGGTGGGCATGAACGGAAGCAGCGACTGGAGGTCGCGTGCCGCCGCCATCTGCTGGAGCGAAAGCGGGGGCTGGTTCGCGGCGAGCGTGCCGCTCCACTGCTGCGCCACCACGTAGTTGACCACGTAGTCCACCATCGTGGTGACCTTTGCCGCCTCCATCATGGCGGGCGTGATGGGGCCGTACACCGCGATGTACTGCTGCACGATCGACGTGATCTGGGCGTTGGCGCTGGTCGCCGCGGCGTTCAGCGTCTGCTGGTCGCTGGCCGAGTACTGGAAGTTGATGGTACGGAGCAGCGCGTTGTAGTCGCTGCTGATCGGGCCGTTCAGCCCCAGCGCGGGCGGCGCGTTGGACAGCGCCACGCGGCTGTTCACATAGCTGATCGTGCCGGGGTTGTACTGCAGGTTGCCGTTCTGCCAGAAGTACCTGAAGAGCCCGGACCCCGAGGCCGACAGCGGCACCATGGTGATGTTGAAGATGGCGCCGATGTTGGCGTTCGCCTGCTCCTGGAGGTACTGGAAGTAGCTGGAGCTGAACCCGATCGGGTCGTCGTCGTCGCGCACGCCGGAGATGTGGATTCCGCTCAGCGCCTGGCTGGTTTCGATGGACATGGCCGTGCTCCTTGTGTGGTTCGGTTGATGATGGGCCTCGGGCCGCGGGCGCGGCCGGAGGTGATGCATGGTCGGGCGGGGTCATCCAATGCGCATGGCGCTCCCGGGCGGGCGGTGGAGGGGGCCGGCCTGCGGCGCGTTGCTTGCGCCGTGCCGGATGGCGCGATAACTATGCGGCACCGCGGTCAACCTCCTCTCCCGATAATGTCCTTCCTTCTCTCCACCTGGTTTCCATGTACACGCTCAACCTGTTGGGGGGAGCGGGCTTCCATGGTCGCAACGGCGCGGTCAGCGGCCGTGCCGCGCACCGGCGGCGCGTGGCCCTGCTCGCCATCCTGGCCGTGGCACGGGGCCGCACCGTGGGGCGCGAGCGGATCATCGGGCTGCTGTGGCCCGAGCACCGCACCGACGCCGCGCGCCACCTCCTCTCCGAATCGCTGTACGTGCTGCGCAAGGAGCTGGGCGACGACGCTTTCGTCTCGGCCGGCGACGAGGTGGGGCTGAACGCGGCCACGCTGCTGAGCGACGTGGACCAGTTCGAGGGCGCCGTGGCGGCCGGAAACCTGGAGCGTGCCGCCTCCTTCTATCGCGGCCCCTTCCTGGACGGCTTCTTCCTTTCCGACGCCCCCGAGTTCGAGCGCTGGGCCGAGGGCGAGCGCGCCCGCCTGGCGGCTCTGCACGCGCGCGCGCTGGAATGCCTGGCCGCCGCCCTGGAGCGGGAAGGCCGCCCCCACGAGGCCGCGGAATGGTGGCGGCGCCTGGCCGTGCTCGACCCGTACAACTCGCGCGTGGGGATCCGGCTGATGAGCGCGCTCGACGCGGCGGGCGAGCGCGCCGCCGCGCTCTGGTTCGCCGAACGGCACGTCGCCCTGCTGCGCGACGAGCTGGGCGTGGAGCCCCAGGACGACTTCGCGGCGCTGGTGAACCGGCTGCGCAACGAGCCCGTGCGCGTGCCGCCCTCCCCCGCGTATGGACCCGCGCCCGGCCCGGGCAGCGCAAGCGGCGCGGTGGCGGAGACAGCGAAGGGAGCGGAGGTGGCGGAGGTGGCAGAGGTGGCAGGCGGCGGGGAGGCGGTCCGCGTGGATGGAGGCGGACCCGCCCGCGACGAAGAGGGAGACGAGGAGGCGGCGCGGGCGGCCGCTTTCGGGGAGGCGGCCGGAGAGGGCGGCGTACGCGGAGAGACGACGCCGGGCGCTCCGTCACCGGCCGGTGTCGCCCGGCCGGCCGATGCGGCGCCCGCCGCTCCCCCGGCGCCGTGCGGGCCGCCGGAGGGCGCCGGGCCGGGGCCGGTGGCGGAAAGCCCCCGGGCGCCCCCGCGCTGCGGCGCCCGGCGGGCGATGGCGCCGCTGCACCTGGCGTCGGCGGCCGGGCTCCTCCTGGGGGTGGCCGGGGCGCTGGCCTACCACGCCCGCGAGCGCCCCGCCGCGCCCGCGCCCGCGGGGTACGATCCGCGCCGCGTGGCGGTGCTCTACTTCGACGACTACAGCCAGGGCGGCGAGCTGGGGTACCTGGCCAACGGCCTTACCGAGGCGCTGATCCACGACCTGGCGCAGGTCCGCTCGCTGCAGGTGATCTCGCGCAACGGGGTGAAGCCGTACCGCGAGCGCGCGGTCCGCTTCGACAGCCTGGCGGCCGACCTGCGCGCGGGGAGCGTGGTGGAGGGAAGCGTGCAGCGCTCCGGCGACAGCGTGCGGGTGACGGTGCAGCTGGTGGACGCCAACACCGGCGCGCAGCTGGAAAGCCGCACGCTGGTGCACCCGGTGACCAGCGTGTTCGCGCTCGAAGACGCGCTGGCCGACTCGGTGTCGGCCTTCCTCCGCCGCCGCGTGGGGCAGGAGGTGGAGTTGCGCCGCACCCGCGCCGAAACCACGAGCCCGCTGGCGTGGCAGCGCCTGCTCGAGGCCGAGCAGGCGCGCGACGAGGCGGCCCGCCTGGTGGAGGAGGGAGAGGAAGGCGACGCCCGCGCCGCCGAGGCGCGGCTGCGGCACGCCGACTCGCTCCTGGCCGCCGCCGAGCGCGACGACCCGGCGTGGACGCGGCCCACCGTGCTGCGCGGCTGGGTTGCCCTGCAGCGCCCCGGCCCCGGGGCCGAGGCCTCGGCGCTGGCGTTCGCCGGACGGGTGCTGGCGCGCGAGCCCGGCCACCCGCAGGCGCTGGAGCTGCGCGGCTCCGCGTACCTGCGCGGCGCCCTGTCCACTACCGACAGCGCGGCCCGCGAGCGCGGGCTCACCCTGGGCGAGCGCGACCTGCGCGCCGCCGTGGCGCGCGACCCCACGCTGGCCACCGCCTGGAACCGCCTGAGCCTGCTGGTGAAATACCGCGGCCACCCCGCCGAGTCCGACGCGCTGGCGCGGCGCGCGCTGCGCGAAGACGCGTACCTCGCCGATGCCGACGACATCCTGTCACGCCTCTACTTCACCGCGCTGTACGCCGCCGACTACCGCGAGGCCCGCTCGCTCTGCGCCCAGGGGCACGGCCGGTTCCCGCGCGACTGGCGCTTCGTGGAGTGCCAGCTCACGCTACTGCGTGCCGACACCTCGCGCCCGGCCGACCCGGCCGCCGCGGTGGCGCTGCTGCGCGAGCTGGCGCGGATGGACCCGCCCGACCGGGCTCGGCGCGCGGCGCGGCCCTATTCCCCGCTCTTCCGCCAGGCGGTGGCCGCCGGCGTGCTGGCCCGCGCCGGGCAGAACGACAGCGCCCGGGCCATGCTGGCCCGGGCGCGTGCCGCGGCGGGAAGCGACCCCGAGCTGCGGCTGTCGCTGGCGTACGACGAGGCGTACGTCTATCTGGCCCTGGGCCGGGCCGACTCG
>DASSJS010000459.1:0-8384 GCA_035691085.1 Longimicrobium sp. | reverse complement strand
GGAGGGCCGGGGAGGGGGGCCGCGGCGCGGAGGAAAAGCGCCGTGGCATCTCGACCAACTGGAACTGCCATCTTCGAACCGAGCGACCGAACCATGCAGGACCTGCTGAACCGGAAGGCCGGCCTTAGCGACGCCAAGCGCGCGCTGCTCGAAAAGCGCCTCAAGAGCCAGGCGCCCTCCACCCGCAAGCGCGAGGTGGTGACCCGCTGCGCCGGGCCCGGCCCCGAGCACCCGCTGTCGTTCGCGCAGGAGCGGATGTGGTTCCTGGCGCAGATGGACCCCGAGAGCCCCATGTACAACGTCCCCGTGGCGCTCTCCATCCGCGCCGACGTGAACGTGCCCATGCTGGAGCGCGCCGTCACCGAGGTGGTCCGCCGCCACGAGGCGCTGCGCACCGTCTACCGCATGGTCGACGGAGAGCTCACCTCCATCGTCCTCCCGCCCTATCCGGCGCGGGTGGAGGTGTTCGACGTGCGTGGCGAGATCCACGGCGACGACGACCTGAAGCGCATCGTGGCCGCCGAGGGCGCGCGGCCCATCGACATCTCCACCGGGCCGCTGTACCGCATGACGCTGCTGCGCGTGAGCGACGAGCGCTACGTGCTGGTGAACACGGTGCACCACATCGCCACCGACGGGTGGTCGATGCCCACCATCACCAACGAGGCCGACTACTTCTACGGCCGCTTCATCCGCGGGCTCCCGGCCGACCTGCCCGACCCCGAGCTGCGCTACGCCGACTACGCCGCCTGGCAGCGCCGCTGGCTGAGCGGCGAGACGCTGCGCGAGCAGGTGGACTACTGGCGCAACCTGCTCGCGGGCGCGCCCACGCTCGAGCTGCCGGCCGACCGGCCGCGCGGCGCGCAGGAAAGCCACCGCGGCGCCATCTACCGCTTCGTGATCCCGCCCGAGATCACCCTCCCCATGCGCGACCTGTGCGCGCGGGAGACGGTGACGCTCAACATGGTGCTGATGGCCGCCTTCACCGCGCACCTGGCCAAGTACGCCGGGCAGGACGACGTGGTGGTGGGCACCCTGCTGGGCAACCGCAGCCGGGCCGAGCTGGAGCAGATCCTGGGCTACTTCGTCAACACCGCGGCGCTGCGCCTGAAGCTGGACGACGATCCCACCTTCCTCGACTTCGTGATCCGCTCGCGCGACGCGGTGCTCGACGCCGACGCGCACCAGGACCTGCCGTTCGAGAAGCTGGTGGACGAGCTGAAGCTGCCGCGCGACCTGAGCCGGCACCCCGTCTTCCAGGTGATGTACTTCCACCACGTCTTCGTGGGCGTGCACCGCGCATCGGCGGATGGGATGCTGAGCGGGCTGGACGCGCGCCCCGTCTACGCCGAGAACGCGGTGTCGCTGGTGGATACCGGCGTGTCGAAGTTCGACATGATGCTCTGCACCATGGAGAGCGGCGACGGGCTGATGGGGATGCTGGAGTACAGCACCGACCTCTTCGACCACGAGACCGTCGTCCGCTTCTCGGACCGCCTCCTGGCGCTGATGGCCGACGCCGTGGCCCGGCCGCACGCGCGTGTCTCCGAGCTCTCCATCCTGACCGAGGCGGACCGCGCCGCGCTGGCCACGTTCAACCAGACGGAGCGCGAGACGCCCTTCGCGGCCGTCCACCGCCGCTTCGAGGCGCAGGCCGCGGCGACGCCCGCCGCCCCCGCGGTGACGCACGAGGGGCGCACGCTCACCTACGCCGAGCTGAACGCGCGCGCCAACCGCATCGCGCGGCGGCTGCGCGCGCTGGGCGCCGGCGCGGAGACGGCGGTGGGCGTGTGCCTGGAGCGCACGCCCGACCTGGTCGCATCCCTCCTCGCTGTCTGGAAGGCGGGAGCAGCGTACGTGCCGCTCGATCCGAGCTACCCCGCCGCCCGCATCCGCTCGCTCCTGGAGGATGCGCGCGCCCCGCTCGTCATCACCACGTCCGCCCTGGCGGATTCCATCGCGGCGGAAGGCGTGCGCGCGCTGCGGCTGGATTCCGATTCCGTGGAGATCGACGCGGAGGATGCGGGCGACCTGGGGATCGAGGTCGACCCGTCCACGCTCGCCTACGTGCTCTTCACCTCGGGCTCCACCGGGGTGCCGAAGGGGGTGGAGGTGCAGCACGGCGGCGTGTCGAACCTGCTGGCGTGGATGCGCGACGTGGTCAGCCCGGAGGAGCGGGCCGGCGTCCTAGGATCGACCAGCACCTCGTTCGACGTGTCGGTGGCGGAGCTGTTCGACACGCTCTGCAACGGGGGGCGGATCATCCTGGCGAGCAACGCGCTGGACCTGGCCGGTCATCCGGACGCGGGCGACGTCCGTCTCGGCGTGATGGTGCCCACCGCCGCCGCCGAGCTGCTGCGGATCGATGCGCTTCCGCCGAGCCTCCAGACGCTGAACCTGGCGGGCGAGGCGCTCCCGGGGGCGCTGGTGGATGCGCTCGCGGCGACGGGGACGGTGCGCACCACCCGCAACATCTACGGGCCCACCGAGGCGACGGTCTATTCGACGTGGACGGCGGTGATGCCGGGCGAGGAGCCCACCATCGGCCGCCCGGCGCCCAACACCACCTGCCACGTGCTGGACGCGCGCGGCTGGCCCGTTCCCGCCGGGGTGGCGGGCGAGCTGTACCTGGGCGGCGCGCAGGTGGCGCGTGGCTACCTGCGCCGGCCGGGGCTCACCGCCGAGCGCTTCGTCCCCGATCCCTTTTCATCGACGCCCGGCGCGCGCCTGTACCGCACCGGTGACCGCGTGCGCTGGCGCGCGGACGGCCAGATTGAGTACCTGGGCCGCTTCGACACGCAGGTGAAGGTGCGCGGCCACCGCATCGAGCTGGGCGAGGTGGAGCACGCGCTCCTCCGCCATCCCGCCGTGCTCGAAGCCGTGGCGGCCGTGCGCGAGGGGCGGCTGGTGGCGTGGACGGTCGCCGCGCCGGGGGCGGAGCCGGCCACGCCGGCCGAGCTGCGCGGCTTCCTGCGCGAGCGGCTGCCGGAGTTCATGGTCCCCGCCGCCATCGTGCAGATGGAGTCGCTGCCGGTGACCACCAGCGGCAAGGTGGACCGCGCCGCCCTCCCCGATCCAGCGGTGGAATCGACCGCCGCGCCATCCACCGCCGACGCCGAGCCGGCGAACGAGGTGGAGGCCACGCTCGCGCGGATCGTGGCGCAGGTGCTCCGGCGCGACCACGTGGGCGTGAACGACAACTTCTTCGAGCTGGGCGGCGATTCCATCCTCTCCATCCAGGTGATCCTCCGCGCCGCGAAGGAGGGGATCCGCATCCTCCCGCGGCAGATCTTCGCGCACGGCACGGTGGCCGAGCTGGCGCGCGTGGCGGGGACGGCCCCCGTCGTGATCGCCGAGCAGGGGGTGGTGACGGGCGACGCGCCGCTCACGCCGGTGCAGGGGTGGTTCTTCGGGCAGGAGCTCCCCGACGCGCACCACTGGAACCAGGCCTTCCTCTTCCGCGCCGCCGAGCGCATCGACATCGGCACGCTGGGCCGCGCCGTGGATGCGGTGATGGCGCACCACGACGCGCTCCGCGCCCGCTTCGTCCGCACGGACGCGGGGTGGACGCAGCACTTTGCCGCGCCGGGCGATCCATCCCCCGTGGTGACCCTCGACCTCTCGGAGACGGGGGATGATGAGCTGCAGGACGAGATCGCGCGCGGCGGCGCGTGGGCGCAATCCACGCTCGACCTGGAGCACGGGCCGCTCTTCCGCGTGGTGCTCTTCGAGTGCGGCCCGCATCGCCCGCAGCGGCTGATCATCCTGGCCCATCACCTGGTGGTGGACGCCGTCAGCTGGCGGGTGATCCTGGAAGACCTCCAGGACGCCTGCCGGCAGCTCGCCGCCGGCGGTGACGTCCGGTTCCCGCCCAAGACCACGTCGTACGCGCACTGGGCGCGGCGGCAGGCCGAGTTCGCCCGCACCCCCGAGATGCGCGCCGAGACCGGCTACTGGAGCCGTGCCATCCCCGAGTCGGTCCCCGCCATCCCCGTTGATCACGCGGACGGGGCCGACGTGGAGGGCGCCACCGACGTGGTGTTCGCCGAGCTGGACGCCGCGGAGACGAAGGCGCTGCTCGAAGAGGTGCCGCCCGTGTACGGCACGCAGGTGAACGACGCGCTGCTGGCCGCGCTCGCGCAGGCGTTCGCCGCCTGGGGCGGACCGGCCGAGCTGCTGGTGGACGTGGAAGGCCACGGCCGCGAGGACCTGTTCGATGACGCCGACACCAGCCGCACGGTGGGGTGGTTCACCAGCATCTCCCCCGTGCACCTGAAGGCGTCGGGCGATGCGGGCGAGGCGCTGCGCACGGCCAAGGAGACGCTGCGCGCCGTCCCCCGCCGCGGCGTGGGCTACGGGATGCTGCGCTGGGCCGGCGAGCCATCGGACGGGGCGCTGCTGGCCGGCCGCGCGCGCACCGAGGTGAGCTTCAACTACCTGGGGCAGATGGATGGCGGCGGCGTGTTCGGCGGCGCCGAGGGGGCCGCGGTGGAAGGCGCGCTGCTGCTTCCCGAGGACGGCTCCACGGGGCCGATCCGCTCACACCGCGCGCCGCGCCGCCACCGCATCGCCGCCGAGGGGATGACGGCGGGCGGGCGCCTGCGGATGGGCTTCTTCTTCAGCGGCGAAGTCTACGACCGGGCAACGATCGAGCGGCTGGCGGAGGCGTACCGGTCCGCGCTGCGGGGTATCATCGAGCACTGCCGCAACCCGCAGGCGGGCGGCTTCACCCCCAGCGACTTCCCCGAGGCCGGCCTCGACCAGGGCGCCCTCGACGCGCTGATGTCGCAGCTGGGGTGAGGTAGAGAACGGCGGAGGAATCGAGACGGGAGATCGAGGCGGGATATCGAGGCGGGAGAGAGGGTTGGCCCATGCCGCGGCGGCCCCCTCCCCCCGACCCCCTCCCCGCGCTCCGCGGGGGAGGGGGAGAAGAAAATCGAGCGCGCTTCGGCGGTTACGAAGCGAGAAGAAGCATCGGAATGCGTCACCCTCCCCCCGCGGAGCGGGGGGAGGGCCGGGGAGGGGGGCTGCCGCGGCACGCGCCCCAGCCCCCGAAGTGCACCAGCACCGAGGCCGCCAACCTCTCCCGGTACGGGGGAGGTGCGAGCCTGAGCGAGCGGAGGGGGCGCGGCGCCGCGGAAACGCACGTCCACCTCTCCCCGCACCCATGAAGGTCCAACGGCCGCGCAAGCGCCTGCGAGATAAAGGGATGAACCGCAAGAACGTAGAAGACCTGTACCCGCTGTCGCCGCTGCAGGCGGGAATGCTGTTCCACACGCTGTACTCGCCCGGCACCGGCGCGTACCTGGAGCAGTACGGGATGAACCTGCAGGGGAGCGTGAACGTGGACGCCTTCCGCGCCGCGTGGCAGCGCGTGGTGGACCGCCACCCCGTGCTGCGCACCGGCTTCGTGTGGGAGGGCGTCCCGCAGCCGCTGCAGGTGGTCTTCCGGCAGGTGGAGCTTCCGTTCAGCTTCGAGGACTGGAGCGGCGTGGACGCCGCCGAGCAGGAGCGGCGCTACCAGCGCGAGCTGGAGCGCGAGCGCCACGCGGGCCTCAACCTGGTCAAGGCGCCGCTGATGCACGTGCGCCTCTACCGCCTTGGCCCGGCGGAGTGGCGCTTCGGCCTCACCACGCATCACCTGCTGCTGGACGGCTGGTCGCTCCCCATCGTGATGAGCGAGTTCGGCGCGTTCTACGCCGGGCTGCTGGAGGGGGCCACGCCCACGCTCCCCGCGCGGCGGCCCTTCCGCGAGTACATCACCTGGCTCAACAAGCAGGACGCGGGCGCCGCCGAGGCGTTCTGGCGCGCGCGGCTGGACGGCTTCACCGCGCCCACGCCGCTCCCGCTGGACCGCGCCCCGCAGCGCGCCGGCACCCACGCCGAGCAGCACGCCACGGCCGAGATCTCGCTCACCGCCCAGGAGACGGAGGCGATCGAGGCCGCCGCGCGCCGGCTGCGCGTGACCGCCAACGGCCTCTTCCAGTGCGCCTGGGCGCGCGTGCTCGCGGCGTACACGGGCGAGGCCGACGTGGTGTTCGGCTCCACCGTCAGCGGCCGTCCGCCCGAGCTGCCGGGGGTGGACGCGATGGTGGGGATGTTCATCAACGCCATCCCCGTGCGCATCACGGTGCCCGCCGATGCGTCCGTGGCCGAATGGGCGCGCGACGTCCACGCCGCGCAGGCCGAGGCGCGCGCCTTCGAGCACGCGCCGCTGGCCAGCGTCCGCGCCTGGAGCGCGCTCCCGGGCGACGCCCCGCTCTTCGAAACGCTGCTGGTCTACGAGAACTACCCCCTCGACACCCTGCAGTCCGGCGCCGGCGACGCGCTGGAGGCCGCCCCGGACGACGGCGCGGACGACGGCTTCCGCGTGACCGGCGGCCACAGCGACGAGCGCACCAACTACGCGCTCTCCATCGTCGTCGCGCCCGCGGGGGAACACTTCCGCGTCAGCGCCACCTACGATGTCACCCGCCTGCGCGGGGAGGACGCGGACACGCTGCTGCGCGGGCTGGCGCACGTGCTGGCCGGCATCGTGGCCAACGCGGAGCAACCCGCCTCCGCCTTGTCCCTTTTGTCCCGCGACGAGGTGGAGCGCGTTGTCCGCTCCTTCAACCGGACGGACGCCGAGTATCCGCGCCACGCTTCCATCCCCGCGCTCTTCGAGGCGCTCGCCGCCGCGCGGGCGGACGCGCCGGCCGTGGTCAGCGACGGCGTGCGCTGGACGTACGCGGAGGTGGACTCGCGCGCCAACCGCCTCGCGCGGCGGCTGCGCGAGCTGGGGGTGAAGGTGGAGAGCCGCGTGGGCGTGGCGATGGAGCGCTCGCCGGAGCTGATCGTGGCGCTCCTGGGCATCCTGAAGGCCGGCGGCGCCTACGTTCCGCTCGACCCCATCTACCCCGCCGCGCGCCGGGCGCGGATGGCGGCGGATGCGGGTGTCGGCCTCGTCCTGACCCACGGCGGGGCGGGGGATGATTGGGGCGACGGCATCCGCCAGGTGGACCTGGCCGCCGAGCGCGAGCGGATCGACGCACTTTCGTCGGACATAGTGGACACAAACGTCGATCCGGGGAACCTGGCGCACGTCCTCTTCACCTCGGGTTCCACCGGCGTCCCCAAGGGGGTGGCCATCCCGCACCGTGCCGTCGTCCGCCTGGCCCGCGGCCTGGCGGACGCCGGGTTCCGCGCGGACGACGTCTTCCTGCAGATCGCCCCGGTCGCGTTCGACGCGTCGACGCTGGAGGTGTGGGTGGCGCTGCTGAACGGCGGCGCGGTGGCGGTGCATGGCCCGTCGGCCTACACCCCCGCCGAGCTGGGCGCGTTCGTCCAGCGGCATGGGGTCACCACCATGTGGCTCACCGCCGGGCTCTTCAACCAGGTGGTGGATGCCGGCGCGCCGGGCTTCGCCCGCGTCCGCCAGATCATGACCGGGGGCGAGGTGGTGTCGGCCGCGCACGTGAAGCGGGCGATGGAGGCGCTCCCCTCCACCCGCTTCGTCAACGGCTACGGGCCCACCGAGAACACCGTCTTCACCACGTGCCACCCCATCATCCGCGACGACGTGGAGTCGGTGTCGATCCCGATCGGCCCGCCGGTGGCCAACACGCGCGCGTACGTGCTGGATGAGGCGATGCGCCCCGTCCCCGTCGGCGCGCCGGGAGAGGTGTACGCGGGCGGCGACGGGCTGGCGCGCGGCTACGCCGGCCGGCCCGGCCTGACGGCCGAGCGCTTCATCCCCGATCCGTTTGGCGATGGCGGGCGGCTGTACCGCACGGGTGACCGGGCGCGGTGGAACGAGCAGGGCGAGCTGGAGTTCGTGAGCCGCGCCGACCGGCAGGTGAAGGTCCGCGGCTTCCGCATCGAGCCGGGCGAGATCGAGGCCGCGCTGGTGGCGCACCCCTCCGTCCGCGCCGCCGTGGTGGAGGCGCGCGACGACGCCGCGGGCGGCAAGCGCCTCGTCGCCTACGCCGTGGCCGCGGGCGATGCGGGGGCGGACGCGGCCGAGCTGCGCGCGCACCTGTCGGGGACGCTCCCGGACTACATGGTGCCCGGCGCCATCGTCATCCTCCCCGAGCTTCCGCTCACCCCCAACGGCAAGGTCGATCGCGCCCGGCTCCCCGACCCGGCCGACGCCGCGTCGCCCGACACGTTCGTGCCGCCCGAGGGCGCCGCTGAAGAGGCGCTGGCGGACATCTGGCGCGAGGTGCTGAAGGTTGAGGCGGTGGGCGCGCACGACAGCTTCTTCCTGCTGGGCGGGCACTCGCTGCTGGCCACGCAGGTGGTGTCGCGCGTGCGCGCCGCCTTCGGGATCGAGCTGCCGCTGCGCGAGATCTTCGAGCACCCCACGCTGGAGCGGCTGGCCACGGTGGTCGAGGACCTGCTGA
>DASSJS010000458.1:0-21147 GCA_035691085.1 Longimicrobium sp. | reverse complement strand
ACGGCTTCGGTGAGCAACCCGCCCTGGTCGAAGCCGACGTAGCCGGGAGGCGCGCCAATCAGGCGGCTGACGGCATGGCGCTCCATGTACTCGCTCATGTCGAAGCGGATCAGCTCGATCCCCATCACCTCGGCCAGCGAGCGCGCCACCTCGGTCTTGCCGACGCCGGTGGGGCCGGTGAAGAGGAAGGCACCGATCGGCTTCCGCGGATCGCGAAGCCCGGCGCGTGAGAGCTTGATGGCCGCGGCGAGCTGCTCGATCGCCGGCTCCTGGCCGAAGACGCGCGCCTTCAGCTCCGCTTCGAGCGTGCGCAGCCGCTCGCGGTCGTTGCCGGCCACGGTGCGCGGGGGGATCTGCGCCATCGAAGCCAGGATGCGTTCGACGACGTCCTCTCCCACGGACGCCCACTCCGCATCTTCGTCTTCGGCCGCCGTGGCCAGGCGCACGTCGGCGCCGGCCTCGTCCATCACGTCGATGGCCTTGTCGGGGAGGCGGCGGTCGTGCAGGTAGCGCGACGAGAGCTCGGCGGCGGCGCGGAGCGCTTCGGCGGTGTAGCGGACGTGGTGGAACGCCTCGTAGCGGCCGCGCAGCCCTTCCAGGATGGCCACCGTATCGTCTACCGACGGTTCGGGCACGTCGATCTTCTGGAAGCGGCGGGCGAGGGCGCGGTCCTTCTCGAAGTGCGAGCGGTGCTCCTCGTACGTCGTGGAACCGATGCACCGCAGGCCCGAAGCGAGCGCCGGCTTGAGCAGGTTGGAGGCGTCCATGCTTCCGCCCGAGGTGGCCCCGGCGCCCACCACCGTGTGGATCTCGTCGATGAAGAGCACGGCGCCGGGGAGTGCCTCCAGCTCCTTGAGCACGGCCTTGAGCCGTTCCTCGAAATCGCCGCGGTAGCGGGTGCCGGCCAGCAGCGCGCCCAGGTCCAGCGCGAAGATGCGGGCGCCGCGCAGCGCGGCGGGGATCTGCCCGGCGTGGATCTTCAGCGCCAGCCCCTCGGCAAGGGCGGTCTTGCCCACGCCGGGGTCGCCCACGAAGAGCGGGTTGTTCTTGCGGCGGCGCGCCAGCACGTGGATGGCGCGGCCGATCTCCTTCTCGCGCCCGATCAGCGGGTCGAGCTTTCCCTCGGCCGCCTGGCGGGTCAGGTCCACGGTGAAGCGCGAGAGGGCGTCGCCGGGCTCGGGGCGCTCATCGTCGTCGAGGTCTACCCCCTCGTCACCGGCAGGGACTTCCACGCGGCGCACCACGCCGGTGGAGGCGCGGCGCTCGGCCCCGTGCGCCACGGCGCGGGTCATGGCCAAGCGGCCCACGCCCGCGTCTTCCAGGAAGTGGACGGCGAAGGAGTCTTCCTGGTCGTACAGCGCCACCAGCACGTGGCCGCCGGTGACCTGGTCTCGCCCCGAGCGCAGCGCCTGCAGCGCCGCCTCCTGCACCACGCGGCGGAAGGCGAGCGTGGGGAGCGCCGAGTCGAGCGGGGCGCTGCTGGCGGCCTTCACCTCTTCGCTGAGGAAGCGGTCCAGGCGCCCCTTGAGCAGCTCCACGTCGGCGCCGGCGGCGCGGACGGCGTGCGCGGTGTCGTCGTCGTGCAGCAGCGCGAAGAGCAGGTGCTCCAGGCCGGCGTACGCGTGCCCCCTCCGCGCGGCCTCGAGCACGGCCAGCTGCAGCGAGATCTCCAGCTCGGGGGGGACGGCGGGGGTCGGCATGGACTGTACGAAAGTACGGGGTACGGAGTAGGAGACGGCGGTCCGCGGTATTCCGCTGCTATTCCGGTTCCATCGTGAGCAGCAGCGGGTAGCCGGAGCTCTCGGCGTCGTGCGTCACGCGGTCGATGCGGGTCTCGGCTTCGTCGCGGGTATACACGCCGGCAACGCCGACGCCCAGGTGGTGCACCTGCAGCATCACGCGGGTGGCCTCGGTGGGCGACTTGTCGAAGTGCCGCACCAGGACCTCGATCACGAACTCCATGGGGGTGAAGTCGTCGTTGTGCAGCAGCACCCGGTACAGCCGCGGCTTGCGCGTCTTGGGCCGCTCGGCGACGGCGACGTCTTCCTGGTGCTCGCGGCCGCGCCGGCGGTCGTCGTCACCCCCATCGCCCTGGCCGGGGAGCGCGGCCCGCGGCCGGCCGATCGGCCCCGCCACTTGATACACGCGGAGTTCCGCCACGGCGGGCGCGCGGTCAAACCGTGGCATCGGCACCGGGGCGCCCACGGGCGCGCTCCACTTCCCAGTAGTGCTCCTCGGCCCAGCGGCAGAGCGACGACAGCGGCTCCACCAGCGTTTCGCCCAGCGGGCTGAGGGTGTATTCCACGCGCGGCGGCACCTCGGGATAGACTCTCCGCTCCACCAGTCCGTCACGCTCCAGCCCGCGGAGCGTCTGCGTGAGCATTTTCTGCGACACGCCGCCGACGGCGCGCTGCAGCTCGCCGAAGCGGTGGGTGCCGCCGGCCAGCACGTAGATCACGATCACCGCCCACTTGTCGGCCACCAGGTCCAGCACGCTGCGCGAGCCGCAACGCTCGCTGCGCACGTTGCCGCGCATCTCCACGGTGATTTGCATGGTTACCGGATGGGATGTAACGCGCGGACGGAAGGTTACCGGTGTGCCCGTATGCAACAGTATAATCATTCACCGCGCCGGGGGAAGAGTTCCGTTGAGTATCCTTGGAATCCGGGTGGAGTTCGGAACCCGGATGGATCGCGCGGAATCCATCGAAATCCCATATGCGAGTAAACTCGCGGCTACAACGGCACGCAGTCCGCCTTCGCGGACTTCTCGTGGCGCGCTGGCGATGGTGCGGTTGGGGACGGAATACGTGGATAAAGATGCGGCCCCGCTCCGTAGATCGGAGCGGGGCCGCGTCATCATCATCCCCCCAAGCCGTCAGTGCGGCGGGAGGGGTGGGGGGACGGAGCCGAAGATCGGCGAGAGCTCGTCCACCTGGCTGGCGGGGGTCCAGGCCGCCATCCCCTGCTTCCACACCAGCGTTTCGGGGGTGAGCGCGCCGGCGCCGGCGTGCTGGCGAAGCTCGTCCATGCCGTGCGGGCCGCTCTGCTTGCCGCCCAGGGCGATGAAGTACGTGGCCTGCTGCGGAAGGGGCGGAGGGCCGCCGGCCTGCGGCTGCGCGCCGCCAAGCGACTGGCTCATGGCGCTGGCTACCTGCTGGCCCATCGCCACCCCCATCCCCAACCCGATCCCGGCGCTCGCGGTGCCGCCGGGGTTCTGCGCGGCGAGGGGAATGCTCTCGGCGGCCTGGAACTGCGTGTAGCGGTTCAGGTCGCCGATCACGCCCATGCTGCTGCGCTTGTCGAGCGCCTTCTCCACCTCTTCGGGTAGCGCGATGCTCTCGATCACGAACTGCGTGAGCTCGATCCCCCATTCGCTGAAGTCCGGCTGCATCTTGCCGCGGATCTGCACGCCGATCTCGTCGTAGCGGCTGGCCAGGTCGAGCACGGGGATTCGCGACTCGGCCACGGCGTCCACGAAGCGCGAGGTGACCAGCGAGCGCAGCTGGTCATCCACGTCGCCCGTCTTGAAGATGCCGTTGGTGCCCACGATCTGCGCGATGAACCGGGCGGGCTCGATCACGCGGACCACGTAGGTGCCAAAGGCGCGGATGCGCACGGGCCCGAACTCGGGGTCGCGCATCATCACGGGCGCCTTGGTGCCCCACTTCTGGTCGGTGAACTGCTTGGTGGCAACGAAGAAGACCTCGGCCTTGAACGGCGAGTTGAACCCGTACTTCCACCCCATCAGCGTGCTGAGGATGGGGAGGTTCTCGGTGCGCAGCTCGTAGCGGCCGGGGGGGAACACGTCGGCCACCTGGCCCTGGTTCACGAAGACCGCGGCCTGGCCGGGGCGCACGATCAGCTGCGCGCCGTTCTTGATCTCGTTGTCGTGCCCGTCGAACCGCCACACCATCGTGTCGCCGGTATCGTCCAGCCACTGGATGATGTCGATCAGCTCGGTCTTGACGAAGTCCCAGAGGCCCATCGGCTGGTCTCGCTGATTGATGTGCGGGTGGGTGATGCGGAGGCGTACATCAAATACGCCCCGCGGCGGCTGTTTCGCAAGCCATGTCCCCGTACGGAGATGGGCTCGCCGCATGCGCGGATGGATGTACGTTGGGGCGGGCGGGGATGTTTCGCCGCGTCCCGGCGCGGCCCTTACCCGGCGTTCAGGCGAGAGCCTGTGCCGTACAGGGCCTGCGACAGCCCCGTGGCGATTCCCCCGGGCGGCTGAAGCCGCGGGCTACAACAACAGGAAGCCTCGCAAACCGCGCGAGGCTGCGGGGAGCGCATCGTCGGCGAAAGACGAGCCTCGTACGATGCCGGTGCGGTGCGGTGGCGGCGTGGCCGTGGTCGTACCCCGTATCTCGTACCCCGTACCTCGTACCTCGTACCTCGTACCTCGTACCTCGTACCCCGTACTTTCGTACTTCCCCCAACGCAGGACGCCCGGCGACGTGCCGGGCGCCTGGGCCAACCACGCGGTGCGGCGCGCGATCAGCTGGCCGGGGCGGGCCGGGAGGTCCCGCCGTCGGCCACGTACAGCCACTTCCCGTCGGGCTGCCGCTGCCAGATGGTGAGGTACTTGGAGTAGTTCGTCCGCATCGTTCCATCCTGCTGCGGGATCCGGCGCACCGCGTAGCCGATGGTGTAGCCCAGGTCGCCGCTCGCCGCCGCGCTCGCCGCGATGGGTCCCCACTCCAGCGTTCCCGCTCCGCCCTGGAATGCGCTGGCGATCTCATCCGCCCCATACTCCGGCCCGCCCATGATCACGCCCGTGGGCGCGGCAAAGGCCGTGAACGCGTCGTGCGGGTTGCGCGCCGTGGACATCGCAGCGAAGTCGCGGTCGGCCTGCCGCACGGCTTCGGTCGCGGCGGCCTGGGTCACGCGGCGGTCCGCGCCGACCACGCCGTTGTCGCGCGGGGTGCCGAAGCCGTCGCGAACGGGGCGCGGCGCATCGGGACTCAGCGCGGGGACGTTGGCCTCCACCCTCCACGTTCCGTCCGCCTCCTTGTGCCAGAAGGTGATCAGCCGGGCGTGCACGGGATTTCCGTCCTGCCCCGTGGCCGTGCCAAAGCCCAGCGTGTATCCCGAGTGCCCGTCGGCCGACACGTCGGCGCGCACCGTCTGCCACTTGAGCGTGGCCAGCAGCGGAGAGGAACGCAGATATGCCTGCATCGCGGCGCGGCCGCGAATCATGGGGGAGCGTGGCGGAAGGAAAGCGCCGCTGTCCGCGAAGAACGAGGTGAAGCCGTCCAAGAGGCCCCGCATCTCCGTGGCCTGCGAGAACGCCTGGTCGGCCGCCGCCAGCGCCGCGCGCTCGGCCGCCAGGTCCACCCGCCACGAATCAGCGCGGGCCGGCCGCGCGTGGGCGGTGGCCGCTTGCCCTTGTGCCACCGCCTGGCACGCGCCTGAAGTGGTCATTACCAAAACCGCGATCACTGCCCTCTTCATCGCCGGATCCCCGGGAGATGGGTCTGCTGCGTTTCGCCGTCTCCGGCGCCCGCGGGTGCATCCCGCGCTGATGCCAGTATAACGCGCGGGCACGCGACGGTTTACGGTTGTGCAGCGAGATGATGGAGGCGGGCGGCGAAGTGCGGAGCGGCGCGGGTGGATGGTCGTCGTGCCGAGCGGAATCGGCGGCGGAGCGAGGGACTCAGGGCGGCTGAAGCCACGGCAACAACTACGAGAAGCCTTGCAAACTGCGCGAGGCTCCACGAGCAGCATCCTCCGGCGAAGGACCAGCCGCGCGTGATGCTGGCGCGGCGCGGTGGTGATGTGTCCGCACCCCGTACCTCCGTACCTCCGTACCTCCGTACCTCCGTACCTCGTACTTCCCCGAAACGCAGGACGCCCGGCAAAAGTGCCGGGCGCCTGGGCCAACCACGCGTTGCGGCGCGGGGTCAGCTGGCCGGGACGGGGCGGGAGCTCCCGCCGTCGGCCACGTACAGCCACTTCCCGTCGGGCTGCCGCTGCCAGATGGTGAGGTACTTGGAGTAGCTGACGCGCGGGCCCTGCGGCGTCGGTACCGTCGTCTTCGCCAGGCCGATGGTGTAGCCCAGGTCGCCGCTCTCCGCCGCGCCGCTCGCCACGGGGCCCCAGTCGATCGTCGCGCTCCCTCCGCTGAACGCCTGGCTGATCTCGTCGCGCCCGTACTCGGGGCCGGTCATCGTCACCGCGGTGGGCGCGGCGAATGCCACGAACGCGTCATGCGGGCTGGTGGCCGCCGACAGGGCGGCGAAGTCACGGTCGGCCTGCTGCACGGCCGCCGCGGCGGCGGCCTGGCCCAGGCGGCGGTCGGCGCCCGCCACGCCGTTGTCCGCGGGCGTGCCGAAGCCCTCGGGGACGGGGCGGGCGGGGACGCTGATCCCGATCGGCACGTTCGCCTCCACCTTCCACTCGCCGTTCGCCTGCTTGCGCCAGAAGGTGATCATGCGTGCATGCCAGACCACACCATCCTTCGTGTCCAGCACGCCGAAGCCCAGCGTGTAGCCCGTGGCGCCGTCGGCCGACACGTCGGCGCGCACCGTCTCCCACCGGAGCGCGCCGAAGAGCACGGAGGTGCGGAGATATTCCTGCATCGCGGCACGGCCGCGAATCACGTTGGAGCGTGGCGGGAGGAAGGCCGCGCCGTCGGCGAACCAGCTGGTGAAGCCGTCCACCAGCCCCTGCGTCTGGGTGGCCTGCGAGAAGGCGCGGTCGGCGTCGGCGAGTGCCGCGCGCTCGGCCTTCAGGTCCACCCGCCACGAATCGGCGCGCACCCGCGCCGGGACCGCCGCCAGCGGCCCATCCTGCGCGCCCCTGTCGCACGCGCCCAGAGCGGCCGTCATCATGGCCGCGATCAGTGCTCTCTTCATCAGCCGATACTCCGGAAGTCGTCTCGTCTGCTTCGTTGCCGCCGCGCGTGCGGCGCCGCGGGCGTTTCCCGCGCCGGTCAGCAGTGGAACGGTGGGAACGCGCGGCGTCTTGCGGGTGTGCAGCGAGATGATGGGAGTTTGCGGCGAAGTGCGACGCGGCGCGGGTGGGTGGAGGCGGAGGCGAGGGCGGAGAAGCGCCGGAGGATTGAATGAATCAATGTCGCGCGGCGGGGGGCAGGGCGGATGAATCCGCTGCAACATCCACACGAAGTCCGCCTTCGCGGGCTACAGACGCAGAGGTGGGCGCGGCGGA
This sequence comes from Longimicrobium sp., assembly GCA_035691085.1. Classification (GTDB taxonomy): domain Bacteria; phylum Gemmatimonadota; class Gemmatimonadetes; order Longimicrobiales; family Longimicrobiaceae; genus Longimicrobium. Next base: position 13,974 of record DASSJS010000458.1, on the reverse strand, counting down.
TGGCGCGCGTAAGAGGGTTCGTAAGAGCGGGCCGCATCTCTGTCGCACTCCAGCCCTTGCCGCACCGGCACCGTGCCGTTCGGTTGCAGGGATCCGACATCCATCCCCCGGCGCTTCCTCCCGAACTGAGGTAACGGGTGACTGGGACGATGGGTGGGAACGAGGGGGAGATACGTTCGTGTGGACGCGTGAGTGATTTCCAGGGAGGTCCGATGAGCGAGCTGAGGGCGGAGGTGCTGGCGGCGGCGGAGGGGCTGGTGTACACCAGCGAGAGCGACCGGCCGTTCGAATGGTGGGAGCTGCCAGGCGGCGCGGCGGGATGGCCGTACGGGGCGGATGAGTTCGCGCGGCGGATCGGGGCGGCGGCGGGGGCGCCGGTGGAGGAGCGCACGCTGGACCGCCTGTTCAAGCCGCACATCGAGACGGTGGACCCGCAGGACTCGCGCTCGCTGGAGATCCGGCCGCGCTACGAGGCGCTCAAGAAGCTGCTGGCCACCCGGCTGCGCGACGTGCGCGTCTTCCGCATCGGCCGGATCGAGATCGACACCTGGGCGGTGGGCGACGACGGGCACGGCAACCTGGCCGGCGTGCGCACGGTAGCCGTGGAGACGTGAGGCCACGCGGCGCGGCGCTTGCCCCTGTGGTGCATCGATGGAGACGGCGAGGGTTGGGACGGAGTGGAACCGATCGAGGCGAAAGGTGCCGATGGCTGGAAGAACGCTGCTGGTGGGGATGGCGCACCCCGACGACGAAGTGGCCGCGGCGGGGTCCATCTGCGCGCAGGTGGCGCGGGGCGACCGCGTGGTGGTGGTGTGGCTGACCCGGGGGGAGATGACGCAGGCGTTCGGGCCGGTGAGCGAGGCCGAGGTGTCGCGCATCCGCGAGGAGCACGGGCGCGCGGCCGGCGAGATCCTGGGGTGCGAGACGCGCTTCATGGACTTCCGCGACACGCGCGTGGAGGCCACGGCCGAGGCGGCGCACCGCGTGGCCGCGCTGGTCGCCGACATCAAGCCCGACGGCGTGATCACCTGGGGCGACGCATGGGGCCGCGGGATGCGCCACCCCGACCACCAGGCGTGCGGCAAGATCTTTCGCGACGCGGTGACCATCGCCCGGCTCGCCAAGGCCGTGCACCCCACCCCGCCGCACCGCGGCGACGCGCCGGTGTTCACCTTCCGCGGCGCGTACAGCCAGCTTCCCGCCGTGGTGGTGAACGTGGAGCCGTACGTGGACAAGATCCACGAGCTGGCGCGCTTCTACTACGAGCGCATCGGATTCGGCAACGCGGAGTGGCTGGACCGCCGCCTGCGCGCCACCGCCGAGCCGCACGGCCTGCGCTACGCCGAGGTGTTCGACGCCTGGGAGACCCGCGGCGGCGTGGTGGACGCGCTCCTCCCCGTGGCGATCGGCACCCCCGGCGAGCCGCCGCATCCTTCACGGTGAACTGCCGGGGCGGGGGTACGGGGGTACGGGGAGAATTCACCTTGGGAGAGGCTTCGGCTCGCGGGGGTGGTCGTGTGGGAGTCCGCGAAGGCGGACTTCGGGCCGTTGTTGCCGCGGATTCATCCGCCTGGGGCGTCAGGGAGACCTCCGTACCAACAGAGAAAAGGCGCCGGCTCGATGATCGAGCCGGCGCCTTTTCGTTGATCTGACGCTGGGGTCAGCCGCGCGGTGGTTACGAGGCGCGGGTGAAGACCATGTTGTACTCCAGCGGCGCGCTGAGGCGCGGGCTGCGCAGCGTGACGTGCATGGTCAGCGTGCGGCCGTCGGCCGAGATGGTGTAGGTGTTGGTGCGCGAGCCATCCTCGGCGCGGAAGGTCTGCACCAGCCGCTGGCCCTGCCACTCGGTGCTCAGGCTGAACTTCTCGCCGTCCTCACGCGTCCACTGCACCGGGGTGCCGTTGGCCGGGCTCACGATCGCGCGGCGCTGGTCGAAGGTGGTGCTCACCTCGGTCTGCGTGTAGTTGATCACCACGCGCTGGTACGCGGCGTTGGTGCGGCGCAGGCGGCCGCGCGCGATCGGGCGGGTGATGAAGCTCATCTTGCTCACCGCGCTCTCGATGGCGCGGTTGATGTCGTCGCTGTGCGCGCGGTCGAGGGTGAAGGTGCCGCGCATGGACGCCTCCTGCGCGTTGGCCGCGGCACCCAGCGGGAGCGCGAGCGCGGCAAGGGCGAGCAGAAGCGTGCGGGTCCGTTGACGGCGCATGGCTAAGTCTCCAAGATGCAGGGAAGGTGGGTTCGCGGTGCGCGGCGCGTGGTGCGCCGGCCTGGCTGGGGAATGCCGGGCAATCTACGCGCTGAAGGACGGGCGCGGTAGAGCGGCGGAAAGCATTCGCGTCTGCAGGGTTACACCGCCGGCCCGGCGGATGTTTCCTGAAACCCCGCCGCCCCCACCGGCGTACCACCACCAGAGCTCTCCGCCGCGCCGCACCTCCGTGCGGCTTCCGCCGGTTTCGCCGCACCCTTTTCGAATCAACCCCGAGGCCATCATGCCCGAGCAGGCTCGCGCCACGCGCATCCTTACCGACATCGACCCGCGCAGCTGGGAGCACCCGGCCGACCGCGCCGCGCTGAACGCGCTCCGCAAGATCCCCGTGTTCGACGAGGTGCTGCGCAAGCTGTACGGCGCCGTGGGCGAGCGCTCGGTGCGGCTGATGTTCCTGGCCAACGCGGTGAAGGTGAGTCCCACGCAGCACCCCACGCTCCACCAGATCTGGGCCGACGTGCACCGCACCCTCGACGCGCCGGGCCAGTACCCGCTGTACGTGACGCAGAACCCCAGCTACAACGCCGCCGCGTGGGGGATGGACAAGCCCTTCGTGATCGTGCACTCGGAGCTGCTGCGCGATTTCACCGAGGACGAGGTGCGCTTCGTCCTTGGGCACGAGATGGGGCACGTGATGAGCGGCCACGCGCTGTACAACACGATGATGTACCTGCTGCTGAACCTGATCAACCGGGTGGGCGGGGGGATCGTGGGGCTGGCGGCGCTCCCGGTGATGGCCGCGCTCTTCGAATGGAGCCGCAAGGCCGAGCTGAGCTGCGACCGAGCCGGCCTGCTGGCGGTGCAGGCGCCCGAGCCGGGGCTGCGCACCATGCTGAAGTTCGCCGGCGGCACCTTCACCGAGAACAACCTGGCGGCGTTCATCGAGCAGGCCGAGGAGTACCGCGGCACCAACGAGCTCACCGACCAGGTGTTCAAGGTGATGAACCTGCTGTGGAGCACGCATCCCTTCCCCGTGATCCGCGTGGCCGAGATGCGCAACTGGTTCGAGAGCGGCGCCTACGACCGGATCATGGCGGGCGAATACCGCCGCCGCGGCGAGCCCGACGCGCCCTACACAGACGATGTGCAGGAGGCCGCAAAGTCTTATCGCGACAGCGCTAAGGAGACCTGGGGCGACGCCGCCGACAAGGCCCGCAAGATGGTGGACGGCTTCCGCGCGGGGTTCAACAAGGGGTAGGGCGGGTGTCCATTGCGAGCCGATCCCTTGTAGCTTCTAGATCGTGCGGTATCGATGTTGCGTAAGCGGGCCGTCGGCGCGGACGGGCCGCGCAGGCTAAAAACCGCCGATCCGGAGAGCGGACACATGAACAAGTCGGATTTCGTGGACATGGTGGCCGACAAGGCCGAGCTCACCAGGGCAGCGGCGGCGCGCGTGGTGGATGCGATTTTCGACACCGCGTCCGGCGCCATCTCCGAGGCGGTGCACGCCGCGGGGTCGCTGTCCATCCCGGGCTTCGGGAAGTTCACCAAGCGCACCCGCACGGCCCGCTCCGGCCGCAACCCGCGCACGGGTGCCGAGATCAACATCCCCGAGCGCACCACCGTGGGCTTCAGCGCCGGGCGCGGGCTGAAGGAGCAGCGCAGCACCAGCCGTCGCAAGAACCCGCTGACCACCGCCGCCGGCGCGGCCGCGGGCGCCGCGCTGGGCGCGGCCGCCGCCAACGCCGCCACGCGCGGCTCGCGCAGCAGCAGCACCAGCACGCGTTCGAGCGGCGGCAGCTCGAGCAAGAGCGGCGGCGGGTCGTCCGGCGGCAGCAAGAGCTCGGGCGGGAGCAAGAGTTCGGGCGGGAGCAAGAGCACGGGCGGGAGCAAGAGCACGGGCGGCAGCAAGAGCTCGGGTGGCAGCAAGAGCTCGGGTGGCAGCAAGAGTTCGGGTGGCAGCTCGTCCAAGTCGTCGAGCGGCGGCAGCTCGTCGAAGTCGTCGTCGCGCAGCAATGGCGGCTCGTCGAGCAAGAGCGGCGGGTCGAGCGGCGGCGGCTCATCGTCCAAGAGCAGCGGCTCGTCGTCCAAGAGCGGCGGCTCCAAGAGCGGCGGCGGCTCGTCGAGCAAGAGCTCGTCGGGCAGCAAGAGCGGCGGGTCCAGCTCGGGCAGCAAGAGCGGCGGTTCGTCGTCCGGCGGCAGCTCGTCCAAGAGCGGCGGGTCGAAGAGCAGCGGATCCAAGAGCGGTGGGTCGAAGAGCGGTGGATCCAAGAGCGGCGGGTCCAAGAGCGGCGGCCGGAACTCCTGATTCGCGCGGAACGCAGGAAGGGCAGGGCCGCATCCCGAAGTTCGGGATGCGGCCCTGCCGCTTTTCACAACGCGAGGCGGTTCCTCGGTTCGCCTACGCGGCGGGCGTCGTCCCATCCCCCATGAAGCGGGTGAGGTCGGCGGAGAGGAGGTCGATCAGCTTCTCCTGGTCACCGGTGCGGCTGGATTCGAGCATCGCGGCGACCAGGGCGGGGAAGCGGCCGGCCACGTTGCGCAGACGCGCTGGATCGAAGGGGTGATCCTCGCGGCGGATGGCGACGGCGTAATCATCCGCCGACATGCGCCAGGGGGTGCACGCGCCGGGGTAGCGCGCCAGCACCATCGCGGCGATCTCCAGCCCGGCCGGGTCGAAGTCGCCGCTGTAGTACAGGTGCGCGCCGTGGCGGACCAGCGCGTTCAGCAGCGCGGTGTCGGCCAGGTTCAGGTTGCCGTTGGTGCAGAGCAGGGTGGGATGGTGCTCGACCTGGTCCGGCGGAAGACGCTTGAGCAGCGCCTCGTAGACGGTGGGGTTCTCCACCACGAACGCCACGTCGCGCCACGCGCGCACGTCGCCCTTGATGACATCCAGCGTGCGCAGGGTGAAGGGGCGGTCGAGGCCGGATTCACGCAGCGCCTGGAGATAGGGCGTGGCGCCGGTGAGCCCGTAGCTGTCCACGCGCGACGAGATGGAGTCGCGCGCGATCCCCGCCTCGGCCAGGATGCTGCGCCGCCAGCTCGCGCCGCCCCACGCGCCGCGCCGCGCCAGCTCCGGATAGCGATGCGCCAGCGCCCGGTTCAGCAGCGCGCCCGCCGGGCGTCCCAGGTCGAACGCGTGCGGATCGTTGGCCGCGTTCGACCCAAGCTCCGCCAGGAACATCACCTTGCCGTCGCGCCCCGGGAGCAGCGCGAGCGCCGCCGCCAGCGCGCGGAACGACCGCATCAGCTTCTCCTCGCCCCACTTCGTGAACCACGTCCGCAGCACACGCCGGTCCTCCTCGATCCATGCGGACGCATCGGCGTGCGAATCCAGCGGTAGCCTGGCGTCTTCAAGGATCTTCCGAAGCCGCTGGCGCATCTGCGCCCAGTCGGCGTCGCGCTCTTCCCGAAGCTCACGCCGGGAGATGATCGGCTCGCCGAAGTGGAGCTCGAGCGCCTCGCGCAGCGTGCACACGAAACGGTCGTGCTCCCGAAAGAAGCGGTCGAGGTCCGCCACGGCCACGCTCTGGCCCGCACGGAGGCGCTTTCCGATGATCCCGCCCACGGCGTCAGCATCGGCATCCGTCAGGAGCTTCAGGCGGCCGGCCGGGCGTCCATGGCGCTGATAGGAATCGCGCAGGCGCCTCAGCACGGGTTGCAGCGGCGCGTAGCCGAGCAGCTCGCGAAGGTCGCCTTCGTTCTCAGCCCGCATGGGCCGCGGCGTGCGAGCCGACCTGGATCCCCAGCAGCTCGTCACCCACGAACTCGTATCGCCGCGTGCCGTCCCACAGGCTGAGTGTGGGGGCCACGGTGCGGCCGTCGGTAAGCAGCTCGTAGGTGGCCGACCCGCGGACCTTGTCGTTGATGCTGGTGGATTTCTCCGTGGCCATGATCCAGTTGAGGTTCAGCAACGTGAGCAGGCCGTAGATCTCGGCGGCGTTGCGGTCGTCCACACCGGCGAACGCCTCGTCGAAGCCGATCAGCCGCGGCGCCATCCCCTTCGCTGATTCGAGGCGCGCGGAGACGGCGGCCACGAGCGGAAGGAGGAGGTCGAGCGTGCGGCGTCCGCCGCTCCCCTGGCCGTACAGCTTGCGGGTGAGCGGCATCCAGCGGCCCTGCTCGTCGCGGCGCTGCACGGTCAGGTTGTACCACTGCGTGTAGTCCATCATGCGCAGCAGCGCCGTGCGATAATCCTCGTCGAGCTCGTTGTCGCGGTTTCGGCGGCGGATGTCGGCCACCATGGTGCGGAAGATCTCCAGCAGCTCGGCTCGCCGCGGCTCGTCGAGCGCCATCCCCGTCTTGGAGAGGAGATCGTCCAGCTGCCTGGGGTCGAACGCGTCCGCCGCCTCGCGGGTGCGCACCGCCCAGTGCAGGCGCATGACGCCATCCTTGAACAGGCTCATTCCGCCCAGCGTCCGGTTGACAGCGTCGATCCAGTGACGCGTCTTGCGGATGGCATCGCGGATGGCGTCCACCACCTCGCGCAGCATCAGCTGCTCGATCAGCTGGCGGTCGGCTTCTTCGAGCAGCGTTTCCTTGCGGGCGCGCTCGTCCTCAAGCGAGCGATACAGCTCGTCCAGCCGCATCTCGCGGTCGGGGTGCGAGAAGCGGAGGAGGTCGCCGTCGAGCGCGGGGCTCATCTCCTCGAAGGTGCCGCGCGCTTCGAGATACGCGGCCTGCAGCTCCTCGCGCGCCTTCTCCAGCTCGGCGTTCACGGTGGATGGATCGACGCGGTCGAGCACCAGGTACATCGCCTTCTCGGTCCCCGAATCGGCGGCGGCCTGGCGATAGTCGTCGAGGGATGGATACGCCTCGATCCGCTTGCGGAAGGCGAACTCCTCGCCCTCCAGCCTGATGCGCGCGGTGCGCAGCTGGTCGCGGTAGTCGCCCTCCTGCCCGTCGAGCACCTTGATCTTCTGCTGCTGGCCGGCCACGCCGCGGTCGGCCTCGCGCTCGGCGGCGTCGATCTCCTTCAGGCGCGCGTCCAGCTGCTGGATCTCGGCGGCGATCTTCTCGCGGCCCTCGCTGGAGCGCTGGAAATCCTCTTCCAGCACGCTGATCCTGGCATCCAGCGTCTGCACCCGTGCGTCGGCCTGGGCGATGCGCGGGGCCAGCTCCTCGATGCGCTGGCGGAGCCCGGCGGCGGCGGCGGCGCGCTCGCGGTGGGCGCGGCGAAGGTCGCCCAGGCGCTCGGCGTCGTCGGCCACCTGCTCGGCGCCGCGCACCACCTCGTCCAGCGCGCGGGCGACGGCATCCACCTCGGCGCGGGCGCGGTTCTTCAGGTAGGGGGCGGTGTCGGTGGCGCGGTCGAGCGCATGCGCCTTCTCCTGCACCTCGCGCGCGGCGTTCTCCACCGCGGCGGCGGCCATCTCGGCCGCGTCACGGCGGCGCTCGCGCTCGTCGGCCTCGCGCTTGACGGCGCCCAGGCGGTCGTGCAGCGCCTGCAGCTGCGCCAGCTCGCGCGCGGCCTTCCACTCGCGCGCCAGCGTGGATTCGCGCGCCCGCAGGCCGTCGATCTGCTCGTCCAGATCAGCCAGCGCCTCGCGCAGCTCGGCCAGGCGGGCGCGCGCTTCCTCGATGCGGCGGCGGCGCTCCTCGCGGCGATTGGTCTCGCCCAGGTAGCGGACGCGCGCGGCTTCGGTCTCCGTCGATGTGCCGTGGACCGGGCCCAGCCGCCATCCGCCGCGGCCATCCACCGCCGGCTCGCCCGCGCCCGCCAGCCCCAGCGCGTGCAGCGCGGCGCGGACGTCGGCCGGCGCCAGCCCCGGCGCGGCGGCCACGGGCACCAGCCACGCATCGGGAGATGCGGATCCACCCGTGGACGGTCGATCATCCACCGGCTGGATCCAGCGCTCGCCCAACCCCGCGTCGTGCAGGAGGATGCGAACGCGCTCCGCCTCGTACGCGGGGACCACGAGCGCGTCCAGCAGCCCGGCCTCCATCAACCCCGCCTCCACCCGCGCCGCGAGCGAAGCATCCTTCAGCAGCGCCGCGCCCAGATCGCAGACGGCGAAGAGGGGCGCGTGGGGCACGCCGTGCTCGCGCAACAGGCGGCGGGCGGCCTCCCGCCCCGCGGTGCGCTCGGGCTCCAGGTCCTTCTCGCTGCTGAGCTTGCGCAGCCGCGCCTCCACCTCGTGCGCCTCGTCCTGCGCGCGGCGGCGGGCGAAGCCCAGCTCCTCGCGGTGCTCGCGGAGGCGCTGGGCCGCGTCGTCGTACGCGGGCTGCAGCGGGTCGAGCACCTGCGCGGGGCGGCAGCCCTGCGGCTCGTACGCGTGCAGCGCGGTGATCACGTGGCCGAAGTCCGCGTCCGTCACCGGGAGCTCGGCCAGCCCGGCGCGCCAATCGACCAGCGCCGTCTCGGCCGTGGCTCGCGCGGTGTCGGCGGACTGGGTGGCGGCGCGCCAGCGGTCGTCGGCGGCGTTGTATTCGCGGCGGGCCACGTCGCTGGCCTTGCGCGCCTCGTCGTGGCGCTGGTTGGCCTTCGCCAGCGCGTCGTGCGCGGCCAGCACGCCGGCAAGGATGCCACGCCGCGCCGCCGCCTCGGGATCGACGGACGAGCGCGCCAGGTCACCGGCCAGCGCGTCGTCGCCCTCCACGCGCGCCATCTCCAGGTCATCCGCGGACTGCCGGGCGCGCCGCGCCAGCGACGGCCAGAGCGCCTGGTCGGCCGCGGCGGCAATGCGGGCGATGCGCTCGCGCAGCCGCGCCACCTGCGCCTTCCACTGCGTCTCGGCGCGGCCGATCTCGGTTTCGTGGCTTTCCAGCTCGCGCTGCGCGTTCCGCCGGTCGCCCTTCAGCCCACTCCACGCTTCCTCGGCCGCGGCGCGCTCGGCCTTCGCATCCGCCAGCTGGCGCTCCACGTCGAACGCGCCGTGGGTGCGGTGCATCTCGCGAAGTCCATCCAGGCGGCCCTGCTTTCCCGAGCGCTCGTCCATCAGCGCCTGGCGCACGCCTTCCAGCCGGGCGACCTCGGCGCGCGCGGCGTCCAGGTCGTTGCGCAGGGCGTTGTACTTCTCCTCGCGGTCGCGGTGAGCCTTCAAGGCCTCGCGGTAGCTCACCGCCGACTGTCTCGCCACGGCGAGGACGGCGGCCTCCTGCACGCGCTCCAGCCCGGCGGCCGTGCTGATCTGCCCGCCAAGCCGCTCCAGCTCGGCCTCGATGGTGTCGAGCCGCTGGAACACCTCCGACGCGCTCTCCACCGCCGCGCGCGGGATGGGCGGGAGCGACTCCTTGAGCAGCGTCTCCACCCGCTTGGGGTTCAGCCCCTCGCCCAGCTTGGGGGTGCGGACGACGTGCAGGATGTCGAGCAGGCGCTCGTAGTCGTCCAGCGTCTGGAAGCCGTAGAGCGTTTCGTTCACGGCCGAGCAGTAGTCCTGCTGGCGGGTGAACACCTGGCCGCCGCCGCCCAGCCGGTCGCGCAGCTCCGACTCGCGGAACGGGCGCCGCGCCTGTCCGCCGTTGTGCAGGTGGAAGTCGATCTCCACCCGCCGCCCGTCGTGGATCACGAACCCCCAGCGATCCACCTTCTGGTGCGCGAAGTCGCGGCTGCAGCGCAGGCCGATCCCGATCGTCTTGAACTCGCCGCTGTTCCCCCGCTCGAACTCCAGCGCCACGTAAGCCGTGCGCTCGCGGTGGTAGTACGGGCTGTCCTCGGTCGCGTCGTCCTTGCCGATCAGGTAGTAGCGGATCGAGCGGTCGTTGCTCCCCATGGTGTCCACCCGGTCGGGGGTGAGCACCATGTCGAGCACCAGAGTGACGACGGTGACCAGCACGGTCGATTTGCCCGATTCGTTCTGCCCGGTCAGCATCAGGTTGCCGCGGGCGAAGTGGAACACCTCGGGCTCTTCGAACAGCCAGTAGTTCTGCAGGATCAGCCGGCGCGGCATCCAGCGGTCGGGGTCGCCGGCGTGCATGGCGTCCAGCAACTCCAGCATCTTCGTTGGAGTGCCGCTGAGCCTGAAGATGTCGGTCTGCATCAATCCTCCCACCCGTCGCGCGTGGTGTCGCGACGCTCTTCGTCATCGGCGTAGTGCGCGGCCAGGCGCGCGGCGGTGGGGAGCAGCACGTACTGCCCCTTGTCATCCGGCCCGCGCAGCAGCCCCCACGCCTTCATCTCGGAAACGACTTCGCGCGCCAGCGAGCGGACGGACTGCTCGCGCACGCCCTTGCCCCACTTGTCGCCAAAGCGCGCCTGCAAGTCGGCCACGTCCTGCTCGATCCGGCTTTCGTGGAGGAGGAAGCACTCGTCGCCGCACGGCACCAGCCCGCCGGCCGCGGCGCGCTCACGCAGCACGCCGCACAGGCAGAGCACGGCGTGGGCGAGGCCGGAGAGCACGGGGATGGGCGTCTGCACGGTGTCGTCGTGGTGCGGCGGGCGAAGGAGGCGCGCGTAGGCGGTGGTGACCTCCAGCTCCCACCCGGTCAGGTGGAAGAGGGAGACGGCCACGCGGCGGCGGCGCTCGGGATCGGCCAGGATGCGGAAGGCGGCGGGGTCGTCGCGGCGGAAGAGCGCGGGGTTCAGCACCAGCGCGCGGTGCAGCCGCACCTCGTCGGGCGCGCCGGCGGATGCGTCTGGCAGCTCGGGCTCGGTGCCCTGCGCCAGCCGCTCCAGCGCGGCGGAGGGGAGCTCCACGTGCAGCCGCCACGCGGCGGCGCCCCACGCGTACAGCGCGTCGCGCTTCCCGTTCTCGTCGGCCCACTCCTCCACGCTGCCGTCCTGCAGGGTGAGGACGCCCATCGCCTCCAGCCCGCGGAAGACGCGGCGCACGGCCAGCCGCTGGTCCCTCGTGGCCCAGTCGAACTCCGCCACGCCGTCATCCGAGAGAGTGCGCTGGCGGATCTCCTCGGCGATCTGCGAGACGGTGAACTTCCGCCCGCCCGTGTGCTCGCCGAACCAGAGGACCCAGGCCAGCAGCTCGTAATCGACCCGGCCGCGCGCCCACTCCAGCCCGTGGCTGGCTTCGGCGCGCGCGGGGGTCTTCACCAGCCGCGCGAACTCGGGGTGCACCTGCAGCCGCCAGCCGGTGGTCCGCGTGAAGGCGGCCTGCAGGATGGGCGCGTGGCGGCGGATCTTCTCCAGCAGCACCCGGTCGTCGGCGGCGGTGACCACGGGGCGGTCGATCAGCTCGCCCGCGCACAGGTGCAGGTCGCGGTTCAGGCTCTCGTGCGTGGCGATCATGCCGCCCCCGTGCGCCGCAGGCGATACGCCCGGGTGTAGAGCACGCCGTCGGGCGCCACGACTTCCGCGACGGCCGATGGATCCGCCGGTGGGAGCACCTGCACGGTGGATCCATCCTCCAGCCGCACGCTGCGCCCCGGCGCGCGCAGGCAGTCGCGCACCAGGCGGACGACGCGGGTGCGCTCGCGCGGGGTACGGAGGACCAGCCCGTCGAGCTTCAGCTCGCCGCCGTGGAAGAGCGAATTCCAGAAGCGCACCTCCTCGGCCTTGCGCTCGCGCGCCTCGACGCGCAGAGCCGCGCGTTCCAGGCTTCGGTCTCGCAGCGTGGTGACGCCCTGGAAGGTGCGGTTCCCCTGCTTGCGGGCGTGCAGTTCCACGTCCCACGGCGGCTGGTGCCAGACGGACGCCTCGGGGTCCAGCTCGGGCGCCGCGTCGGCGGTGTAGACGCGGGTGTGGCGCGGGGTGCCCCAGCCGAAGGCGAGCGCGGCCAGGCGGTGCGCGTGCTCGTCATTCGGCGCGCGGCGGAAGGCCAGCGCGAGGAGGCGCAGGTCGCGCCCGCGGTTCAGCGCGTGGCGGCGCTCGGTGACCACGCGCTCGATCTGTTCGACCAGGCCGCGGACGCGCGCGGTGGTCTTGGCGTGCAGGATCTCGGCATCGCCCGCGCGGCCCGAGAAGCCGCGGAGCGCGCGGATCTGCCCTTCGAACAGCGCGCGCAGCTCGTCCTCGCCGCGCAGGTCGCCCTTGCGCTCGCGCTCGTTGCGGGCGAGGGCGATGGCCAGCGCGCGGTCCTTCCCCTCGGCGGCCCAGTCTTCCCACATGCCGCGGGTGCGCTCCACGAAGTCCTTCAGGCCGATGGCGAACTCGTCCAGGTAGGTGCGCAGCATGCGCTTGTACTGGAGGAAGAGCACCAGCTCGGTGGTGGCGGACGGCATCCGGTCATGGTCCAGCTCGCGGAGGTAGCGGTTGGCCTGCTCGCGGATCTCCTTGCGCGCGTCCTCGGCCGCGTTCCAGGCGCCTTCCACGCGCTTGAGCGTGTCACGCGGCGCCTCGTGCGCGGCCAGGCCGGCAAGGACGCGGTCCAGCTCCACCAGCGCCTGGTGCAGCCGCGTCAGACGAGAGGTGTCGAGCGAGCCGCGCGAGCCCTCGCGGGCGGTGAGGCGCACCACCATCTCCTCGATCATCCGCGCGCTCTCGGTGATCTGGTAACGCTTGGCCGCGCGGACGAACTCCTCGATGGTGCGGGCCTGGTTCACGTCGTGCTCGGAGACGAGGATCTTCCACGCCTCCAGCTGCTTCAGGTGCAGCTCGCACGCTTCGGTGGTGTAGTCGGGGTAGTGCGGGTGGTGCGCGCGGATGTGCTCGGCCACCTCGCCCGGCCACAGCCACCCGGTCTCGCTCTGCTCGTAGCGCTCGTAGAAGAGGCGCACGATGGGGCGGTACAGCGCGGCGTTGTCGGCGGTCAGGTAGCTGACCTCGGGGACCTTGCGAAGCAGAAGCTCGTCGATCACGAGCCGTTCCGGCTGGGTCATGCGGACCGGGGCACTGCGGCGGCGCGGGTTGATGAAGTGCGCGGCGTTTACGGCGCGGCAAAAGGCCTGGAGCGCCAAAACTAACCAGAGGGGGCGAGGCACCACGGACCGTTTGCGCCAGCGCGCGGAAGTAGTGGGACGGTCGTGGGGTGGAGGTTTCGCGGGGGATGTGTTTCGATCGGACGACGCGGCATCGGAGCGACGGGCAGGCGATGGCGCATGCCGCGGCGGGCCCCCTCCCCCCACCCCCTCCCCGCGCTCCGCGGGGGAGGGGGAGCGTTCTACCGTAGGGGCCGGCCTGGCGCGCTCCGCGGGCGGCTACAACAGGCCGCAGGCGATGATGCGGGCGACGATCTTCTCCTGGCGGAAGCGCTCTTCCAGCTCGTGGCGGTACAGGCGCCACCACTCGCGGTCCTGGTGCTCGGCCATCACCTCGGCCACCACCATTTCGTCGCGGCTCACGTCACCGTCGTCGTCCTTCCACAGCCCCACTGCCGGCGAGCGTGAGTAGAAGGTGACGCCGCCGAAGCGCTCCGTCAGTTCCTGGCGCACCTGGTTGAACGCCTGGTGGCCGAACTCCTTCCCGTCGTTGTCGCGTAGCGGAAGGAGGATCTGGATCAAGTACATGGGTCCGGTTGATCTGGGGTTCAGGCTGTTGGAACCTCGCGCAGTTTGCGAGGCTTCTCGTAGTTGTTGCTGCGGCTTCAGCCGCCGGTGCGGAGCCGGACCGGTGGCGCTTCGGAAGCTCGGTTCCGAGGGCCGGCGATAGATCCATCGTCGCCGCCCGAGTTCGGTGCGATCGAAGGCTCCGCGCGGCGGCTCCTCAGGATGACTGCACCAGGTGGATGCGCAAAAGACGGTCTACACCTCTGATCGGCCGCAACGGAGAAGCCCCGCGGCTTGCGTGCCGCGAGGCTTCCGTTGGAAAGCTCCCAAATCTTGATCCAGTAGTTATGGGAGTTCCGGTGAACCTGCAGTTTGCAAAGTTTTGTCAGTGTCCAAAGCCTGTGGGTTGTACGAAGGCCGTAGCTGCGGAGCAGCGGAGGCCACGCTGAGTT
>DASSJS010000457.1:0-4263 GCA_035691085.1 Longimicrobium sp. | reverse complement strand
ACGCGAGGTGGCGGCGCACCGCGGGGCGGGTGGAAAGGAGGCCATGATGGGACACGACGAGACGAAGCTCATTCCCCCATCCGATCCCGGAAGCGGGACTCCCGGGGACGGGGCGGGGAGGCGCGACGTGGTTGGCGGGTCGGGCGTGTATCCGGCCTCCGCCGGGCACGCGCCGCCGGGTGCCGTGCCTCGCACGCAGGCGGAGTGGGGCCAGGGCGACCGCGGTGCCGCGGGTTTCGACGACGCGGGCTCCTCCGGGCTCTTCTTCTACCCCGCGCAGCTTCCGCACGAAGACGCCCAGGTTCCGCACGACGACGCACAAGCCACGGAACCGGCGGAGGATGCGCCCACCGCCCAGGCGAAGCGGGGAGAGCTGCCGCATGTCGACGAGATCGCGGCGCGGCGCGGCATGGAATGGGGCGGATGGTAGGCCCACGCCCGCCCCGCGCCTCCGGCGATGGTGTGCCCGCGCTGGCGGAAGGGTGAGCGGCGCCCCACCGGGACGCGGCGTGCTCGCCGGCGCTCGCCCGGGCAACCGCCCGGAAGCGGGTAGCGATCACAGATGCAACCACACGGAGGGGAAGATGAGAACCGCCAACGAGATCCAGCAGGACGTGCTCGACGAGCTCGCGTTCGATCCCTCCCTCGACTCCGCCGCCATCGGCGTGGCGGTGGAAGACGGGGTGGTGACGCTGAGCGGCCACGTGCCCGCGTGGTCCGACCGCATCGCGGCCGAACAGGCGGCCAAGCGGGTGTCGGGCGTGCGCGGCCTGGCCAACGACCTGATCGTGCGGCTCGCCCCCGGCGCTGTCCGCGACGACACGACGATCGCCACGGCGGCGGTGAACGCGCTGGAGTGGAACACCCGCGTACCGATCGACGCCGTGACCGTGACGGTCGGCAAGGGGTGGGTCACGCTGGAAGGCGAGGTGAGCTGGGCGTATGAGAAGGCGGCCGCGCAGGCCGCGGTGGAGCACCTGTCCGGCGTGCGCGGCGTCTCCAACCGCATCGCGGTCAGGCAGACGGCGAGCCCGGAAGACGTGGAGCGGCGCATCCAGTCCGCGCTGCAGCGCGCCGCCAGCCTGGACGCCCGGAAGATCCACGTGGAGACCATCGGCGGGCGGGTGATCCTGCGCGGCACCGCGCGCTCCTGGGCCGAGCACGAAGACGCCGAGCGCGCCGCGTGGTCGGTGCCGGGAGTGACCGAGGTCACGAACGAGATCATGATCAGCAGCGCCGAGCTTGCGGCGCTGTAGCACGGGCCCGGGAGGCGTGCAACGGCCTTCCGCACCTGCTGATCGTCGCCCGTGCACGCGCGGTTACGGCCGCGGGGCGGATTCCGCTCCGCCCCGCGGCCTTGCGAGCCGGCCCCGCGCCGGCGGCGGATGTCGCCCGGCTTCCGCCGCGGCTCTCCCGTGCGAGGGTGGGGAGGGCGGAATGGACCCCGTACCGGGATGGAGGCGTGCGATGGGCATCCCGTTCA
Source organism: Longimicrobium sp. (assembly GCA_035691085.1). Taxonomy (GTDB): domain Bacteria; phylum Gemmatimonadota; class Gemmatimonadetes; order Longimicrobiales; family Longimicrobiaceae; genus Longimicrobium. Next base: position 2,780 of record DASSJS010000457.1, on the reverse strand, counting down.
CGGCCGCGGAGTTCCTGCGGGTGTTCGCGCGATACAACCAGGCCGTGTGGCCGGCCCAGGTGGTGTTCATCGCCGCCGCGGTGCTGGCGCTCTTCCTGGCGGCGCGGCCGGCTGCCGCGCCGGCCCCGGGCCGCATCGTCGCGGCCGTGATGGCGCTCTTCTGGGTCTGGATGGGCGCGGTCTATCACGCGCTCTTCTTCGCCCCCGTCAATCCCGCCGCCCGGTTGTTCGCCGTCGTCTTCATCGCGCAGGGCGTGGCGCTGGCCGGGTGGGCGGCGTGGGGCGCACCCTCGTTCCGCCTCCGGGCCGACACGGCGGGGATCGCGGGCGCGGCGATCATCGTCTACGCCCTGGCCGTCTATCCACTGCTGGGATACGTGGCCGGCCACCGCTACCCAGCCGCGCCGACGTTCGGGCTCCCGTGCCCCACCACCCTCTTCACCCTCGGCGTGCTGCTGTGGGCCGAGCGGCCGCCGCGGCACCTGCTGGCCGTCCCCGCGGCCTGGGCCGTGGCCGCCACCGGGGCCGCGCTGTCGCTGGGGATGACGGAGGACCTTGGGCTCATCGCCGCCGCGGCCGTGGCGGTACCGCTGGCCTGGGGCGGGAAGCGGGGCGTGAGCGGACGGGGGCGGAGCGTGGCGCTGCACGGCTGACCCGGGCGGGACGACCGGCGCCCCGGCGCCGGCGCGGCCGTCGGGATTCGCTCCCACTCCCGGCGGTGGATGCCTGACACCGCGCCGCGGCCCGCGGCCTAGCTTGGGAGGGTGGACACCCCCGCGGACGAGGTGAACTAATGACGGAGGCGGCGGCTCATCTCCCGGCAGGCCCGGCCAACGGGCGGCGCGTGGGGCATCTGCTGCTCGCATGCGCCGCCGCGTTCGTGCTGGTGCTGGTGCCGTACCTCCCCGGCCTGCTGGGCGCTGGGGTGTTCTACGTGATGGCGGCGCCCGTGCACCGCCGCCTCGCCCGCGTGGTCCCGCCGCGCGTGTCGGCCGCCGCTCTCTCCCTCCTCCTGCTGGTCCTGATCCTGGTGCCGGGCGGATGGCTGGTTGCCACCGCCGTGAACGAAGCCTCGCAGGCGTTCGACGCGTTCAGGAACAGCGGCGCGCTGGCCCGGCTCGCGGCGATGCGGCTGGGCGGCGGCAACCTGGGCGAGCAGCTCTCCGGCGTGGGCGCGCAGGTGGTGTCGCGGCTCTCGGGGCAGGCGGTGTCGCTGTTCGGCAGCGCCACGCGCGCCACGCTCAACCTGTGCGTGGCGCTGCTGGGCCTGTACTACCTGCTGGTGGCGGGAGACGGGCTCGGCCGGCGCATCCGCCGCCTGGTGCCCGTGCCGGACGCGATCTTCGAGACGCTGCGCGCCCGGTTCGTCTCGGTCACCGAGGCCATGCTGCTGGGCACCTTTCTCACCGCCGCGCTGCAGGGGGCGCTGGTCGGCGCCGCGTTCGTCATCGCCGGCCTTCCCGCGGCGGTGTTCTGGGGGACGGTCACCGCGTGCGCCGCCGTGCTGCCCGTGATGGGGAGCGCGCTGGTGTGGCTGCCGGCGGCCGGGTACCTGGCCGCGCAGGGGCGATACGGCGCCGCGGCCTTCATGGTGGTGTCCGGCGCCGTGGTGGTCTCCAACCTCGACAACCTGGTCTGGCTGGCCGTCTACCGCCGCGTCTCGGGGATCCACCCGATGGTGACGCTGGTGGGCGCGCTGGCGGGGATGCGCGTGTTCGGGATCCTGGGCGTGCTCTTCGGGCCCCTGGCGCTGTCGTACTTCTTCGAGCTGCTGGACATCTACCAGGGCTCCCCCGCGGCGCCGGACGCCGCCCGCGCCGCCGCCGGCCGGCCCGTGGCGGCGAGCGCCGTGGCCGCGCGCGCCTGATACCGGGTGCGGAGAGCCGCTGTGCGTTCACCCCCCCACCCGGAGAATGTCATCCCGAAGGAGCCGCCGCGCCAAGGCCGCGTCCGCACTGGACCGGCGGCGACTGAAGGATCCACACCCGCGCTCGGAGGCGATCCTCCGAAGCGCACCGGGCCACGGATCTACCGTCAGGCAGATGATGGCGCGGACGCGGTCATGGACCCTTCGGTCGCCGCCAGACCTGGGTGCGGACGCGGTGCGGGTGCGGCGGCGACGCCCAGGATGACGGGAGTTTGAGCGCATCCGGAATGATGCACACCCAGTCTGCCGATCTGGTGTGACATGGAACTGTCCGATTCTTCCCCGCGCACGGATGCCCGCCCCCCGCGCGGCGGCGGCCCGGCTGGCAGCGCGGAAGCGGAATCCACCCGATGGAGGCGGCGATGAACCCGTCCGCGTCCGGCACGGCCGTTCCCCAGGGCGAGCAAGGGCAGCCTCCGGCCGGGGGCCGCCGGAAGGGCGTGCGCGTCCATCGCGTCTACCCGCCGCAGCCCGTGGCGGCCTTCTGGGCGGCGGCGGAGGGCGAGCTGATCCGCGAGCTCGGCTCGTCGGACGCGGGCCTCTCCGACCGGGAGGCGGCGCGGCGGCTGGAGCTGGTGGGGCCCAACCGGCCGGGGACGAGAAGCGAGGCCGGGAGCTGGACGATCCTGGCGCGGCAGTTCCGCTCTCCGGCGTCGATGCTGCTGGCGGCCGCGGCGGTGCTGGCCGGCTTCCTGGGAGACACCGGCGACGCGGCGGTGGTGGGCGCCATCGTGGTGGCCAGCGCGCTGCTGGGGTTCTGGCAGGAGCGCGGCGCCGCCGGGGCGGTGGCCGAGCTGCTGCGCCGCCTGCAGACGCGCGCCCGGGTGGTGCGCGGCGGCCGCACGGTGGAGAT
>DASSJS010000456.1:0-34576 GCA_035691085.1 Longimicrobium sp. | reverse complement strand
GGGAGACGACCCGGCACATGGTAGTGCTGGCCGATTCAGGAATGGGGAAAAGCGCGCTCCTGTCGAACTACTATGCCCGAAACCTGAAAAGGTCAGCGCTGCGGCGGCATAAGATCGCGATCGTGCACCTTGGACTTCCGGACGCAGATGAGCGGATCAGACAGATCAAGAAACCGGAGGCCACCGCACTCTTCCTGGACGCGTTCGACGAGGACACCCGCGCCGTCGTTGACCACAGAGCACGAATCGGGGAGCTACTGCAGCTAGCCTCGAAATTCCGGCGGCTCCTCATCACATCGAGAACACAGTTCTTCCCGGCGGATGAAGAGATTCCCCAATCCACGGGGCTACTGAAGACTGGAGCGCGGGGAACGGAGTCGGCGACCTACGAGTTCCGCAAGCTCTACCTGGCTCCCTTCCGCGACAGTATGGTCCGCAAGTACCTGCGCAAACGGTTTCCTGGGCTGAGGCGAGTCGCGCGACGGAAGGCATGGAAGCTGGTTCAGAAGGTTCCGCTTATGAGCGTGCGGCCCATGCTTCTCACACATATCCCAGACCTCATCGACAGCCAACGGTCACTTCAGACGACATACGAGATTTACGATGAATTGGTCAAGGCTTGGTACCGCCGGGAATCTCATTGGGTGGATCCGGCGCTATTGGACTCGTTCTCGATACATCTAGCCGTGGATTTATTCATCCACCGAGAAGTGCGCAACGCGGAGCAGATCGCCTACGCGGAGCTCCGTCCCCTTGCCCAGAAATGGGGAATCGCCCTGGATGAGTGGCAACTTCGAGGACGGTCCCTACTCAACCGCGATGCTGTAGGGAATTATAAATTCGCGCACCGGTCCATCATGGAGTTTCTTGTTACAAAAGCGCTCAGTGATGCCAATGCAGACCCGGGGGATGTCCAGTTTCGCCTCGTGAAAACGTACTTAGTCGAGAATGCACTGCGACAGATGGATTTCTCCGGACCCGTTGTCATCCCCACGACCTTTGAAGGTCTGACGAACCATACTGCGCGATTCCTCACCGATGGCTTCGACCTCGATCGCATCAATGCCATGGTCGATGAATGTTCTGGCGATTTGATACTGATGGCACATGAAAAAGCATTTGAATACACACAGGCGCTCATCGCTAATCTGCCACCCGCACCCGAACACAGGCTGGTAGGGCCGCCCGTATATGTAATCCTTGGGTCGTACTACGAGGACGTCACCCTTCTGGGAGATGTGACATCGAATCTACTATGGTTTCTTGCGCCTTCCATGCAGGGGACCATGCCATCCGAACTAGATGAATGCCAAGTGACTGACATCAATCATGGTCCATGGCGTCGGCCAAGCTCTCACGACAAACTAATCGCTTCCGATTCAGCTCGAGCGATCCTGAAAGATCGAATCAGGTCTGGAATCATCCTGCTATCGGACGAATTGAAGGAAGTCGAGTCCCAGGTAACCGAAAGCGAGGTCTTGGAGTCCCTCCTCAGGCACGTTCCACCCGCGGTGCGCAGAGATCACGGTGCGCTTATGATGTTCGTGTCCGACCTGATTCCTAGTTCCGACGCTGACGAAGATGCAAAGTCATTCCCGGCACCGACCTGATAACTACATTGCCATCCATTGAGGGACTAGACTCTCCACGCATCCGTTCGTGATCGGAGACGAGTTACTACGAGTTTCAAATATTCTGATTCTTAATATCCGTAGCGAGTTGGCCTAGTTCCTGAATACGCTGACGCACTAAGGCGACAAGCACACTTTGCCAATTCTCCGGCGGGGAGCGGTACGCTGGACTGGACAGGTCCAACCGTGCTCGTGCCATTGTGTTACGGACAACACCAAAAGCTTTGGCGATGTCGTCAGCTGTAATCTTCGCGGCCGAGAGTCGATCCGTGGCGGTTTTGGAAATCCATTGGAACTTGGCAACAAAATATTGACAGCTTCCGAAGACGAACTGTCGATGGACCGGCTGGTCGCGGATGCGGTGCTGGAGTTCGGCGACGATCTGCGCGCCGCTTCGGAGGCCACCGCGAAGTGGACGTGCCAAGCGGCGACCAGCTGAGCCCACTGCGTTTTTTGCTGATGAGGCGCCCTGTCCGGAGAACGAATGGAGAAGCACGCTGAAGGACTCAAGCCGGAATCGTGGCTCGTTGCGGCGGGCCGCGCGTCCGATCCCGGCGCTCCGCTGAACGTGCCGCTGGTCCCCGCATCCAACTTCATCATCGGTGCGGGGCGCAGCTACTCGCGCGATGACGGCACGCCGACGTGGGAAGCACTGGAAGAGGTGGTGGGCGGGCTCGAGGCCGGCAAGGCGGTGTCGTTCGCCTCGGGGATGGCGGCGATGGCGGCGGTGTTCGACCAGCTCTCCGCCGGTGCCGTGGTGGTGCTGCCGGATGATTGCTACCAGGGTGTCGCGGGCTTGGCCGCGGCGGGCGCCGAGCGCGGGCGCTGGTCGGTGCAGCGCGTGGCGGTGGACGATACGTCCGGCTGGATCCGCGCCTGCGGGGCCGCCGACCTGATCTGGCTGGAATCGCCCTCGAACCCGTTGCTGGCCGTGGCGGACCTGGAGGCGATCTGCGCGGCACCGCGCAGGCCCGGGGCGATCGTCGCCGTGGACAACACCTTCGCCACGCCGCTGAACCAGCAGCCGCTCGAGTTCGGCGCCACGGTGTCGCTGCAGTCGGCCACCAAGTTCATCGGTGGCCACTCCGACCTGCTGGCCGGCGTCGCCACGACGCGCGACGACGCCATGTGGCACGCGCTCAAGCACTCTCGCGAACTGAACGGCGCCACACCCGGCACGCTCGAAGCGTGGCTCGCCGTCCGCGGCGCGAGGACGCTGGCGATTCGCCTGCAGCGGGCCCAGCAGACGGCCCAGACGCTCGCGGAGCGGCTGGAGGCGCACCCGCTGGTCGCGTGTGTCCGGTACCCCGGCCTGCCCTCGCACCCGACGCATGCGACCGCCCGGCGCGTGCTCAAGGGCTTCGGCACCATCATCTCGTTCGATCTGCGTGGCGGTGCTGAGGTCGCCGATGCGGTGTGCCGGAACGTGAGTCTCATCCGCCACGCCACCAGTCTCGGCGCGGTCGAATCGACGATGGAGCGGCGAGCCGCAATCCCGGGGCAGGAGCACCTTCCCCCGTCGCTCCTGCGTTTCAGCGTCGGGATTGAGGATCCCGAAGACCTCTGGACCGATCTCCACTTGGCGATCGCCGCCGCCGCCGCGTGAACCGCGGCAGCACGGAGCCTAGATGATGCCGAAGCGGCTGGCGGCGTTCGCGAACGCAAAAAGGGCGCGGGGGATGGTCCCCTGCGCCCTGCCTCTTTACCTCGATACTAGTAGACCGCGCGAGCCCCGTCCTCCGTGGAGGTGAACGGCTCCAACCGGATAGGGATGCGGGAGCGGCGCTGCATTCGTGAGGCCAGCAGACGTTCGGCATCGTTACATTCGGGCTGCGTTCTATAGAATCTCATGGATCTTCACGTAGATGTTGCCTGTTTGAGCAGCTGTGCGACGCTTTCGTAGAAGTAATTGCACCAGGTCTATCCGACCTTCCAATACTGCCATCAGATCGCTGCCATCCATCAACAACATGAGTCGGCGACCGGTCGAATGGGCACGTACTCCGTCTTCAGAGAAACCGTTGATTGACAGGAAGAGTCCAAGCGTGTTCTCCAGTTTCCGAGTGAGCTTTCCACTAAATGCATCGAGGTCGTGAGGGGACACCAACTCATTCTGCCACTTGGCTTCCAACAGGTAATCAATTCCCTCAAATGTGAACGCGCCGTCAATTTGCTCACCAACAAGGCGAAAAGACGCCTTGGGGTCTAAGTCGAACAATTCGAACAGATCCCGAAGCATTTTTTCTAGTTGATATCCGCGCTTCTGTGGACGCTCGGTAAGAAGCCCGAAGAACTCCTTCTGCAGGCTGTCAAGCTTGTCCTTAACACCCTTCGTTCTCAACAACTCCTCATGTTTTCCCTGCCGTCTCGCTTCGGCTTGCTTTTGCTCTTCTTCTAAGTCCCGGTGTTCTTTGGTCAGAAGGTCAAGTGCCGCAACAGCACGCTTTGCAGACTGTGCTTTGGCTTTTCCATCCTCTAGCTTCTCCAAGTGGCTGAAATCGCGGATGTTGACTACCTCACTCATCAAACGCAACAGATCGCCTTGGTGCGTGGCCTGGTCGCGCGCCAGGTAATCCACGACGGTTGCAACGATATTTCTTTTGTAGTCCTCCCAATTGACGCGAGCCAAAATCGCTGGATCGGAAATCGTGTTCTGGAGAAAACTACGAAGGTCTGACTTGTACCAGTACACACACGTAAGCGCTTCACGAAGAGCGTTGATTGCAGCAGGAGCTATGGTACGCTTCATAATTTCGCTCTCCCGATGGCCACTAGCGAAGCTCTCAACTCGCGTAAGGCGATCACGCGTTTTTCAAGATCGAGAGCATGCTGCTCTGCCAAGTCAGCCACGACCTGTTCCCAACCATCCGGAGCCGACCGCGAGTTAGGTCCGTGCATTCTTGCACGGCGAATTGTGTGCGGGTCCTTACTCAATCGAGAGGCAATATCTCCTGCGGTAATCGGTTGTGTACCGATCAGGATATCGGTCGCGGCTTTAAAATCCATTAGCTCAGACCCTTGGTACTAGGGTGTTGACGCTCGGAAGCGTTGGTACTATACTGGTACCAAGCAGGGTGGAAAAGCAAGGCTGGCCGATGCTCCCGCGAAGAAGATTCGGCCAGCCTCGCTCGCGAACCGACCCGAAGGCCGACCGCTCGCCAAAGGTGCCCTGCTGGACGGCCGGGGTCAAGAGGATCGGAGGACAAGCATGAGAACCGAGTCTCCGAACGGTACCCTCGCCTCGCCGGGGCGGCTCCTCGAGATGCTGACGGATCGCTTCGGCGCGTTCGAGGCCATCGCCATGGCATCCATCAAGCTCGCCCGCCACGTGCCCGAAGATGAGCTGTCGATGGACCAGCGGGTCGCGGATGCGGTGCTGGAGTTCGGCGACGATCTTCGCGCCGCATCGGAGGCGGCCGCCAGGTGGACGGGGTAAGCAGCGGCCAGCTAACGTCACGGTGAGCGCGATCGGCACACGTGTCGAAAAGGGGCGCGGGGGATGGTCTCCCCTGCGCCCTCGCTGTTCACCGCGGTGCTGACGCAAGCGAATTGCGGCGTCCTTCCTTGCCCGCTCGAAGGTCACGATGCAGAGTGCCGCAGAACAACGCGCCCGCACCCCGCTCTGTCCGCGTACAAGATCGCCAGGCGCAATAAGGACGGCCGGCGGGAGGAGAACGATCCGCTGGCTGAACACGCGTGCCATGTATCCGGCGCGCGGAGGCAGCGCTCAAGCAGCTGGCGCGGACCTTGACGTCCGCCCAAGGTTGGCATATGCTAAAGCATAGGTCAACCGGAGGTGACTCATGAGTGCACAACGTCGCGTCAAGCTGTTCAGGAATGGCCGGAACCAGGCCGTACGCATCCCGCGCGAGTTCGAGATGTCTTGCGATGAAGCCATCCTGCGCAAAGAGGGCGAACGGCTGATCATCGAACCCGCGCCGCCCCGGTCGTTGCTGGCATTGTTGGCCACCTTGGACCCGATCGACGAGGCGTTTCCACCTATCCTGGAGCTACCGATCGACTCCGTGGATCTCTGATGCGCTACCTGCTGGATACGAACGTCGTCTCGGATCTCGTGCGCCGGCCGCAGGGCCCCATCGCTCAACGCATTCGCCAGACCGGCGAGGCGAGAGTTTGCACGAGCATCATCGTGGCGGCCGAGCTCCGGTTTGGCGCCGAGAAGAAGGGTTCGGCACGGCTTACCGCGCAAGTGGAAGCCGTGCTCGGCGTACTTGACGTCCTTCCCCTGGAGGCCCCCGCGGACGCGGTATACGGGGCCCTCCGTGCGCGTCTTGAGTTGATGGGTCAGCCGATCGGCGGCAATGACCTGCTCATCGCCGCACAGACGGTCGCCCTGGGCTACACCCTGGTAACCGACAACGAGCGAGAGTTCACGCGAATCGCGGAGCTGCCTGTGGAGAACTGGCTGAGATGAAGCAGCTGCGGGCGCCGCGGAGCCCCTCGCCTCGCCGGGGCGGCTCCTCGAGATGCTGACGGACCGCTTCGGCGCCTTCAAGGCCATCGCCATGGCGTCCATCAAGCTCGCCCGCCACGTGCCCGAGGACGAGCTGTCGATGGACCAGCGGGTCGCGGATGCGGTGCTGGAGTTCGGCGACGATCTGCGCGCGGCGTCGGAGGCGGCCGCGAAGTGGACGTGTGCACAGGCGGCCAGCTGAGCCCACGGCGAGCGGCATCGGCAAGCGTGCTAAAGAGCGCGGGGGATGATCTCTCCCGCGCTCTTTCACGTTCAGGTGGGCCGCGATCGACCTGGTTGCGGCTCGTTCCACGATCCGGCTTCGATCCCGGCCACGCGGGTCCGCGTGATGATTGCCGGTGCCAGGTCACTGCATGAGACGCCGGAGGCTGGCCGCCCGGCTGAAGCGCCTTCTATCCTGGGCCTGGGCCGTGAGTGCGTTGGCGCGGTCAAGGCTCACCGCAAGCTCGTGAAAGCGCCGCGCATCCTCGTCGCGCTCAAAGAGGAGCTGGTTGCCCCCGGCGGGTCGCACGCGCGGGTCCACGCGCACCAGGTGGCGGTGGAACTCCTGCATCGCTTCCATCAGGCGGAGCTCCTCGGGGAGGAGGCGTGCAAAGTCGCTCGGCACCAGGGCGCGGATCTCCTCCGCGGGGAGCCCGGACTCCCGCGACAGCGCCGCGGTGCGCTCTGCCATCCAGGCGTCGGAACCCTTCTCGAGCTCCGCGATCGCCGCGGCGCGCCCGGAGACGAACGCGGCCACCTCGGGGTACTCGCGCGCGTTGGCCTGGAAGGCCGCCGTCTTCCACGCGGCGGGCTGCGTGAAGCCAGTGATGCCGTGGCGCCTCATGACGGCGCGCCCCCACAAGGCGCGGTCCACCAGGAGCCGGTTGACGGCCCACAGCCGCTTGGCCCGCCTGGAGGCAGGCACCGGCTGGCCGGTGCGGTCGGGGGGAGGAGCGGTGACCGAGGTGTCCCCAAGCCACGCGTCCACCGCCATCGTGTGCTCCCGCTCTCGCTTCATCTCGGCTTCCTCCGCCGCGCCCCGGTCCGCCTCGCTCGACAACCGGTAGAGGAAGCTCCCCGCGACCGCGAGAGCCGCCGCCACGAGCACCCATCCCGCGGCGGTCCCCCATCCGCGGCCGGTGCGCCACCAGGGGCGCTCCGGCTGCGCCGGCGCGCGGGGCGGCACGGGTTGGGTTCGATACGCCGCCATGGGAGCGGGGGACATGCTGGCGCCGCACGCCGGGCAGGTCTGCGAGCGGGCGGGCACAGCGGCACCGCACGCGTGACAGGCAGTCAGTGACATCGGTGGGGAAGGCAGGGCCGAAAGGCGGGGGGAGGTGGGCGGAGCGGTCCGCATCACGACAATGATAAACACATGAAGCCGCGGAAACCATCCTGCGGCAGGTGCGGATCCAGGCTCGCGTCCCGCGGCGCGGCTGGCCCGCCATGGAGCCGCCGCGGGACGCCAAAGAGCCGGTTGCGGCGACTGGACTGGCCGGTCGCGAACGTGATCATGAAAAAGGCGCCCGCCCGTACCCGCCGCGGTTCCCCGAAAGCACGGCGACGGCAGGGCATCCGCCGCTGCCGCCGTCGCGATCGTGCTCGGGGATGCGCTCCGCCGGAGCGCCCCCGCCCTCAGCCGGCGCGCGAGGCCGCGGCGGGAACGGGTTCGGCCAGCACGCCGTCCAGCTGGCCCATCGCGGAACGCAGCCCTTCCTCCATCCCCATCTCCACCAGCTTCTGCATCGCCTCCAGGCTGGGGAAGTGGGTCACGCTGGTGACGCGCGAGCCGGTGCTGGTCGGCTCGAAGGTGAAGACCATCCGCATGCTCGGCATCGCCTCGTTCGGCGTCCCGTCGTCGTTCGCGAAGCCATCCTCCACCTCAAACCCGCGCCCCGGCTCCACCGCGATGAAGCGCCACCACCCGGCCGACGTGCTCCCGTCCGGCCCCGTCATGCGGTACTCGGAGCGGCCGCCGGCGGTCATGTCGTGGCGCGTGAACGTGGCGGGCCACGTCTCCGGCCCCCAGAACCGCTCCAGCTGCCGCGGGTCGGCGTATGCCTGCCAGAGGCGCTCCACCGGCACGGGATAGTCGCCCACCACGGTCAGGGTGAGCGCGTTCGCGTCGGAGGAGACGGAGGTGATCGGCATCGTTCAATCCTGGGAACGGGTGTCGGAGAACAGGGCGTCGAGCTGGCTGAAGCGGGCCGTCCACAACGCCTCGAGCTGGGTGAGCAGCTCGCGCGCGCGCGCGATCCGCTCCGGGTTGCCACGAACGATCCGTTCGCGGCCCTGCGCCTGCTTGGTCACCAGCCCCGCCCGTTCCAGCACGGCCACGTGCTTCTGCACCGCCGCGAACGACATCTCGTACCGGGCCGCGAGCGCCGAGACCGAGGCGTGCTCGCCAGCCAGGACGCGCATGACGATGTCGCGCCGCGTGGTGTCGGCGAGCGCATGGAAGACGCGATCGATCTCCGCGTCGCTGAGCAGGGCATGTGCAACCATGTGGTTGTATATACGGTCGTGACGATCCGCACGCAAGCATCGCTCACGCGTTCCCAGGCTACGACCTCCAGGCGTTCAACGACACCGTGGTGCTGGGCGGCAACGTGCCGCTCGACGTGCTCGCGCGGAACGTGGACGAGTATCTCCGGCGGTAGGGCAAACCTGACCGGCCGCGCACACGCCCGCCCTAGCTCACCCGCGGGCGAACTCGGCGATCGCGTCGAAGCCCGGCCGGTACCCGTCCGACGTATCCACCCGCAGGGTCGGGACGTCGAGCCGCGGCGGGTCGTAGCTCCCCGTCGCCCCGTCGCGCGCCGGCCGCTCGGGATGGAAGCGGGCCCGGGCCGGGTCGCCGTGGCCGCGTTCGGCCTGGCGCGCGCGGGCAAACTCGGGGCTGACCTCGCAGAGCACGACCCGCACCCGGGCGAGCGCCCGCAGGGGCTCCAGCCTGGGCGCCCACACCCGGTGCTGGAACGCGGCCTCGGCGACCACGGTGACGCCGCGGCCCAGCAGAAGCGCCAGCGTGTCGAAGAACGCGTCGGTCGCGTGGCGCTGCAGGTCGCCGCCCGGGTCGCGGGTGTCGCCGGCCGTGCACACCAGCCCCTCCTTGCTCTCGTCGCGGCAGACGGCCGGGCAGCGCACCGCCCGCGCCAGCGCGTGGGCCAGCGTCGTCTTCCCCGCGCCGGGGCGCCCCGCCACCACGATCAGCGCCGGCTGGCGCATCTCGGCGGCCTCGGTCATTCGATCAAGATCCACTGCCACATGCGGTAGCCTGACGGTAAGCTTCGGGGGCGAAGGGCTCGCGAGCTTTCAGAACGGAAAGTATGGACAGCTCTTCTCCCCCTGCAAACCGCGCCATCCCGAATCGCGCTACTGTCGTGCATCCGCGCGGGCGCCCGAGCCGGTGAAGCCCCGCGCAGTTTGCGAGGCTTGTCGTCGTTGTTGCTGCGGCTTCAGCCGCCGGTCAGCGGCCCAGGCTACCCCGAGGCGCGGTTCCTGGACGAGGGGATCGTGGCCGCGACCCTCTGCTGGCACCACCCGTGCGTACCGTGGCCCGCAAACCACCCGTACGGAGACGGAGCATGACGGAACACGGGAATCAGCCTCGCCACGCCGCCACCACCGAACGCCACGACACCGCGGCCAAGGCACTGGTGGACGGATCGAACGTGGCGCATAGCAGCGAGGGCGGCGAGGGCCGCCTGCGCAACATCGAGCTGGTGGTGGAGAAGCTGAGGGAAGACGGCTTCGAGCCCATCGTGGTGGCCGATGCCGCGCTGCGCCACCAGATCGACGAAACCGGCAAGTACGAGGCACTGATCGAACAGGGCAAGATCCGGCAGGCCCCCGCGGGGACCGACGCCGACTACTTCATCCTCTCCTTCGCCCGCGAGCTCGAGGCCAAGATTGTGAGCAACGACCGCTTCCGCGACCGCCTGGAAAGCTTCCCCGACGCCCGCGACCGCATCATCCGCTACATGATCGTGGAAGACGAGGTGGTGTTCGAGAAGCGCAACCGGCGGCGGAAGAAGCAGTAGCCCCGCACGCCATTCGCGAGGACATCCTGATCTGCGAATCGCACTTCCGCGCGGGAGTGCGATTCGTCATTTCATCACCGCGTCGAAGCCGGGCTTCGTGCGGTCGTTGCAGCGATTTCAGCCGCCCTTCTCCACCCGCGGCGGGCGGCGGATTGCTGCCCCGCGTTCCCCCGCTGGCCCATTCCGCGCGGTTGCCCGTCACGGTTCGCCGGGCTACCTTTCCGCCCGTCACACACCCCATCGGCCGCATCTCCGCATCGCACAACTCCGCAGGAAGTCCGGGTCTTGAGAGACGTCACGCTCTACCAGGGCGACGGCCAGGGCTGGATCGAGGTCATCACCGGCGTGATGTTCTCGGGCAAGTCCGAAGAGCTGATCCGCCGCGTGCGCCGCGCGCTGATCGCCCGCCGCCGCGTGCAGGTGTTCAAGTCGGCGTTCGACGACCGCTACCACGGCATCGACTACGTGAGCTCGCACGACGGCTCGGGGGTCACCGCCGTCCCCGTCCGCAACAGCACCGAGCTGGCCGAGCGCATCCACCCGCACACGCAGGTGGTGGCGGTGGACGAGGTGCAGTTCCTGGACGGCGGGATCGTGGAGGTGCTGAGCGTGCTGGCCGACCGCGGCGCGCGGGTGCTGGTGGCGGGGATCGACATGGACTTCCGCGGCGAGCCGTTCGGGCCCATGGGCGAGATCCTGGCCCGCGCCGAGACGGTGGACAAGCTGCATGCCATCTGCATGGTGTGCGGGGCCAGCGCCACGCGCAACCAGCGGCTGGTGGACGGCCAGCCGGCGCCCTACGAGAGCCCCGTGGTGCAGGTGGGCGGCCACGAGAGCTACGAGGCTCGCTGCCGCCGCTGCCACCAGGTGCCCAGCGCCACCCGCGACCAGACCAGCCTCCTCGACCTTCTCCAGGCCGAGCCCGCCGAGGCGGTGGTGCTCACCATCGACAGCCTGAAGCGGAAGACGGCCTGACGGCCCGAACGTCGCGCAGGTGACATCCGGCGGCGTGATGAGAGCGGCCGTGCCCTTCCAACGGCACGGCCGCATCTGTTTGTCCCGAACCCTGAAAGTTGACGGCTGTTCCGTGACTTCTCCTCCGCCAAGCAGAAGCACTTCAAGGGGATAGCGTTGGCGTACCGGAGCCGGAATGGACGTTGCCGGGCCTGTGGGGAGTGTTCCGGACAGGGGTATCACATCGTAACAGTTCCCCAGGCACTCCCGCTTTGGACGATTCGTCGTTATCAATGAATGCACGTTCGCCACACCGGTCCGGGAGGCGCTGGCCCGATCCTCGCACAGGGCGGCGGCGTTTCTCGGGAAACATGAGTCGCAGTCCAACCCCCGCGTGCCCAACGTGGCGCGCCAGGCACGCCGTTGTATCCCAGGGAGTCGCGAAGATGGCGAAGCGTTACGAGGTGGAGATCACGTTCCGGCAAACGGTGCGCTACGCGGTGGATGCGCCCACGCGCAAGGCCGCCGAAGAGCTGGCCCTGGACCAGTGGCGTGAAGGGGACGAGGCGAATGCGGTGGGCAGCGAATGCTGCGACCTGGTGGGCGTGAACTCGGCCGAGGTGCCCAACGAGGACGGGTGCCAGCGCGACGCGGACAAAGCCTTCCGCTACCTGCGCGACCGCGAGCTGGTGATCGAGATGCTCGACGTGGACGCCTTCACCCCCAGCATCCATGACGCGGTAAGCGCCGAGGACGTGGCCATCCACCTGGGGTGGCGCAAGAAGGACCGATCGGTCGACACGCCCCGCGCCGCCCGCGCCCTGGACCACCTCTGCTGTTCCCGCCGCGTCGTCTGCTTCACCCGTCCCCGAGTCCGCGCCGGCGAGCGCGGCGAGATCCGCCTCTTCTGCACCCCCCAGCACCTGGAAAAGCTCACCGCGCTCCTTGAGATGGAGCCCGCGGGCGCCGGCGTGTGAGGTAGAGCCCCGGACCGGGAGATCGTTCCGACGCGACAGGCCGCCCCCGTGGCGGCCTTTTGCTTTGGGGTGATCGTGTCGGTCCCGGGTGGAAAGGGGCGGATGAATCCGCGGCTACAACGGCCCGAAGTCGCTTCGCGACTCCCACCGTCGGCACGCGCGCGAAGCTGCAGGCTCACCACCGCGCCTCCGACCTCCGGCAAAACACCCTCGGCCTGCCGCCTGGGCCGCAGGCCACCTCGACCGCCCCTCCCCCAAGGTAGTTTTTTGGGGAAGAGGCAGCGCGGGCGAAGCCTCGCGCGGGGAGAGGGCCCCCCCGCCGCGTCCGCGCCCGCGCTTCCTCCCATCCACCCAGATTGCCGTCTCCATCCCTCTCCCCCGACACTTGCCGCGCCGCACGGCAACCTCCTTGCGTTCACCTCATCATCCCCGCGGTCGTAGTCGTCACCCCAGCACAGCCGGGCCGGTCGGATGTCGAAACCCGTTCGCGTGATCGCGATCGTCGCCGCGGTGCTGGTGGCGGGCGCGGCCGTGTTCTTCCTCAAGTTCCGCGACACGTCCAGCGAGGTGGCGGAGCTGGTGGCCGAGGGCGCGGAGAAGGTGCTGCGCGAGCCGATGCGGCCGGCGCGCGGGGCGCCGCGCGTGCTGGTGTTCGCGCTCGACGGCGTGGGCGCCGAGGCGCTGGAGGCGGTGATCCGCGGCGGCAGGGCGCGCAACATCTCGCACCTGCTGGGGAAGCCGCGGGGCGGCGAGCCCGGCGTGTACCGCCACGCCTACGCCGCGCCGGGGGTGCTCAGCATCCTCCCGTCCACCACCTACGCGGCGTGGACCTCGCTCTTCACCGGCCAGCCCGCGGGCGTCACCGGCGTGCCCGGCAACGAGTGGTTCGCGCGCGAGGAGGACCGCTTCTACGCACCGGCGCCCGTCACCGTCACCGAGCACACCGACGCGCTGAAGGTCTACAGCGACCAGCTGATGAGCGCCGTCACCCACGCGCCCACGCTGTACGAGCAGGCCAACGTGCGCGCCTACGTGTCGCTGGCGGCGCTGCAGCGCGGGGCCGACCTGGTCACCATGCCCGATCCCGCCGCCTTCGGCCCGATGGTGAGCGCCACGGCCCGGGGGATCGGCGACGAGGGGGAGGGAAGCGTGAGCCGCGAGGTGTACCAGGAGGTGGACCTGGGCGCCGTGGGCTCGCTGCTGGAGACGATCGCCAAGCGCGGCGTGGCCGACCTGCAGGTGGTCTATTTCCCCGGCGTGGACCTGTGGACGCACGAGGCGTCCGACCCGCTGCGCGCGCAGCGCGAGTACGTGGAGACGGCGGTGGACAGCGCCGTGGGCGAGGTGCTGGGCGCCTATCGCCGCCGCCACGCGCTCAAGGACACCTACGTCCTGTTCGTGGCCGATCATGGCCACACGCCGGTGCTGGATGACGACCGCCACGCCCTGGGCGCCGAGGGCGGCGACGAGCCGCCGCAGGTGCTGCGGCAGGCCGGCTTCCGCGTGCGCCCCTTCACCGTTGACGTGAAGGACGAGGAGCGCGGCTACCAGTCGGTGGTGGCGTACCAGGGCGCCATGGCCTACGTCTATCTGGCCGACCGCTCCGCCTGCCCGCGCCCGGCCGACCGCTGCGACTGGCGCCGCCCGCCGCGGATGATGGAGGACGTGCTCCCCGTGGTCCGCGCCTACGACGCCGCCAATCGCACCGGCGCCGGCGTCCCCGCGCTGCGCGGCACGCTGGACCTGATCTTCGCGCGCCAGCCGCGCCCGGTGGGGCAGCCCGCCGCACCGTTCCAGGTGTGGGACGGCACGCGGCTGGTGCCCATCGGCGAGTATCTCCAGACGCACCCGCGCCCCGACCTGCTCGACCTGGAGCGGCGGATGAACGGGCTGTCGGCCGGCCCGTACGGCCACCACGCGGGCGACGTGCTGCTGCTGGCGCGAACGGGGCTGGAGCGGCCGATCGAGGAGCGCTTCTACTTCTCCGGGCGCTACCACAGCTGGCACGGCAGCCCCACCGCGCAGGACAGCCGCATCCCGTTGATCGTGGCCCAGCCCGGCGGCGACGGCCGCCAGCTGCGCGCCCGCGTCCACGCCGCCGCGGGCGCGCAACCCACGCAGCTCGACATCACCCGCGTGATCCTGGGGCTGCTGGGGCGCCCGCCGGCGCGGTGATTTGGCCGATGTTCGCGAGCCCATCTGCTTCGACACGGGCGATGCGGGCAGATCCCGGCACCGGGTACGTTCCCACGCGTCCGCACCGGCGGCGGGTTGAAACCCGCCGCTGAACCATCGGGAAGTCCGCCTTCGCGGACTGCGGCCGCGGCATCATCGCGATCACGCCCAACACCGGTCCGGCGGAGGCGAAAAGGTGCCGTGTCCGCAACCTCGCGCGGTTTGCGAGCTTCGCGTGCTCGCTGCCGTGGCTTCAGCCATCCGGCGCGATCTCCAGGTGGAGCCGCACCTCGCACCTCGCACCTCGCACCTCGCACCTCGCACTCAGCACCCAGCACCCAGCACCCAGCACCCAGCACCCAGCACCCAGCACCCAGCACCCAGCACCCAGCACTCAGCCCCCCGTACTTTCGTACTCCCCGCCGTGCGCGTAGCTTCACGCCGCCCGATCCAACCCGGTCCCGAGGATCCCGCCCGTGAGCCACGATTTCAGCAACCTGACCGTCATCGAGCACCCGCTGATCCAGCACAAGCTGTCGGTGCTGCGCGACCGCGAGACCAGCAAGAAGAAGTTCAAGGAGCTGGTGGACGAGATCGCCATGCTGATGGCGTACGAGGTCACCAAGGACCTGCCTCTGGCCCCCGTGGAGGTGGAGACGCCGCTGGAGCGCATGACCGCGTACCAGGTGGCGGGGAAGAAGCTCACCGTGGTCCCCATCCTGCGCGCCGGCCTGGGGATGGTGGACGGCGTGGTGCGGCTGATGCCCGGCGTGCGCGTGGGCCACATCGGCCTGTACCGCGACCACGACACGCTCCAGCCGGTGGACTACTACTTCAAGATCCCCGCGGGGGCCGAGGCGCGCGACTTCCTGGTGCTGGATCCCATGCTCGCCACCGGCGGCTCGGCCTCGGCGGCGGTGGCGTCGCTCAAGCGGCAGGGGGCCAAGCGCGTGCGGATGCTGTGCATGGTGGCCGCCCCCGAGGGCGTGCGGCGCATGCTGGAGGACCACCCCGACGTACACGTCTACGCCGCCGCGCTCGACCGCGAGCTGAACGACGTCGGCTACATCCTTCCCGGCCTGGGCGACGCGGGCGACCGGCTGTTCGGGACCAAGTAGAGGGAACAGGGGACAGGGAACAGGGAACAGGGGACAGGGAACAGGGAACAGGGAACAGCCAACCTGACCTGGACGAACGGGAAAGGGAGCATCCGCCGGCGTGAATGCTCCCTTTCCGCATTTGTGCGCCTGCACGCGATTCCGTGTGACGACTTCCTTTCCGCGGATCCGTTTCTCTCGGCGTTCAGATCCGTCCGGACCATATGTCAAATAAATAGTTGACAAACTATGGTAAGGTGATCCATACTGTTCTTGGGTCACCGAGGTTTCCGAATGGCGGGAGGCGAACGATGGGTAGCGAGCAGCGCGAGGCAGAGGGTCCGGACCTGACGCAGGGCGTATCGCTCAGCGCGCTTGCGGACGGCGAGATCGTCCGCGGGCAGGCGGAGGGGCAGGAGGTGGTGATGGTGCGGGTGGACGGCCAGGTGCACGCGGTGGACGCGGGGTGCACGCACTACGGCGTGTCGCTCGGCGGCGGGATCGTCGTCGGCCACACGTTGCGCTGCCCCGCGCACCACTCGCGCTTCGACGTGCGCACCGGCGAGGCGGTGGCCGCGCCCGCGCTGCGCCCGCTGGGGTGCTGGAACGTGGAGGTGCGCGACGGCCGCGCCTTCGTCACCGGCCGCCGCGAGCCCGCCAACCCGCCGCCCGCCGCGGTTCCGGCGGGCGCGCCGGGCTCGGTGGTGATCGTCGGCGCGGGGGCGGCGGGGAGCGCGTGCGCCGAGATGCTGCGGCGCCTGGGCTTTGCCGGCACGGTCACGATGATCGACGCGGGGAGCGACGGCCCGGTGGACCGGCCCAACCTCTCCAAGGACTACCTGGCCGGGAACGCGCCCGAGGAGTGGATCCCCCTCTTCCCGCCCGAGTGGTACGCGGAGAACAGGATCGACCTGGTGCTCGGCTCGCGCGTGATCGGCATCGACCCGGCCGACCGGCGCGTGCGGCTGATGAACGGGCGCGGGTTCGATTACGACGCGCTGCTGCTGGCCACCGGCAGCGAGCCCGTGCGCCTCCCGGTGCCCACGCGCGACGCGGCGAACGTCTTCTACCTGCGCACGCTGGCCGACAGTCGGGCCATCATCCGCGCGGCCGAAGGGGCGAAGCGCGCGGTGGTGGTGGGCTCCAGCTTCATCGGGCTGGAGGTGGCCGCCTCGCTCCGGGCTCGGGGGCTGGAGGTGACGGTGGTGAGCCACGAGCCGATCCCGCTGTCGCGCGTCCTGGGCCCCGAGCTGGGGTGGATGCTGCAGCTGCTGCATGGCGAGCACGGCGTCCGCTTCCATCTCAACGACGCGGTGGCGGCGCTCGACGAGACGAAGGTGACGCTCAGGAGCGGCATCACCCTGGACGCGGACCTGGTGGTGGTCGGCATCGGCGTCCGCCCCGGCGTGGCACTGGCCAGCTGGGCGGGGCTGAAGGTGGAGAACGGCGTGGTGGTGGATGAGTATCTCCGCACCAGCGCCCCCGGGATCTGGGCCGCGGGCGACGTGTGCCGCTGGCCCGACCCGTGGACGGGGCAGCCGATCCGCAGCGAGCACTGGGTCGTCGGCCAGCGGCAGGGGCAGACCGCCGCGCGCAACATGCTTGGCCACGCCGAGCGCTTCAACGCCGCTCCGTTCTTCTGGAGCACGCACTACGACGTGACGGTGAGCTACGTGGGCCACGCCGAGAAGTGGGATGCCATCGACATCGAGGGCGACCCCACGGCGCACGACTGCACCGCCGTCTATCGCAAGAACGGGAAGCCGCACGCCGTGGCCACCATCTCCCGCGACCGCGCCAGCCTGTGCGCCGCCGCCGCGATGGAAGCCGCCGACGTGGCCGCCGTGGAAGCCGCCATCCGCGGCGAATCACCCGCCGCCGCGCACGCTGGCTGAGCCTTCGGCGAGGATGGACGTCCAGCCGATGTCCAGGGGCGTCCACCCGTTTCGCACCGAGGCTCTTGCACGACCGGTGGACGTTGTATAGGGTTTGTACAAGATTTTGAATGGACGATCAGGGCGCGGGTCGATCCGCTGTCTCGGACGGGCTCAGCACTCAGCACCCAGCACTCAGCACCTGGCACTCAGGACTGAGTACTTCTCTCGAAAGGGGCAGTGAATGGCAATCGGAGGAGCCTGTGCGGCGGAGCGCATGGATGGCGGCGTATCGGCCGTGCGCGCGCCGCGGCTGTACGACGTGGACGCGGCGCGCGAGGAGATGGCGGACCTGGTCCGCCGCCAGCTGGAGCTGCTGGGCGAGGACGCGGAGCGCGAGGGGCTGCTGCGCACCCCCGAGCGCGTGGCCAAGGCACTTTCGGCGCTCACCAGCGGCTATCACGCCGACGTGCGCGACGTGGTGGGGCAGGGCGTGTTCGCCGAGGATTCGGACCAGATGGTGATGGTGCGCGACATCGAGATGTACTCGCTGTGCGAGCACCACCTCCTCCCCTTCTTCGGCAAGGTGCACGTGGCCTACGTTCCGGACGGGAAGATCATCGGGCTCAGCAAGCTGCCGCGCATCGTGGAGGTGTTCGCGCGGCGGCTGCAGGTGCAGGAGCGGCTCACCCAGCAGATCGCCGACGCCGTGTGCGACGTGCTGCAGCCGCGCGGCGTGGGCGTGGTGATCGAGGCCAGCCACCTGTGCATGATGATGCGCGGCGTGGAGAAGCAGAACTCGTCCACCATCACCAGCGCGCTTCGCGGCGTGTTCCGCGACGACGCGCGCACCCGCGAGGAGTTCCTGCGCCTGGCGCACCGGTAGACAGCGGGCCGGAGGCCGAGCTCTCTCCCGAGATCCCCTCACGAGCGGCCCGGCAGCCACGGTGGCTGCCGGGCCGTTCTCATGCGGTGCCGCTCCGTGCGCCAGGGGCGAGCACGAAGGCTCGCCTCCAACGGGGTCCCGTGCCTGAATCGCTCGTTTCGGTTCGTCGTGTAGCGTGGAGATGAAGATTGTTCTTGCTCTCTCGCCGCAATTGCAGCATCGTCCAATGCATCACCCCGCCGATGCGGCGCTGCGGTTCACGCCGTCTCTTGCAGACGACAGCCGCTAACCCGGCCCAGTCCTCTGTCACTCGCCGGAATCCACGGGATGGCGCCATGAAGAAGCTGATGCTCGACGCCGACGCGCTGCGGGTGGAGACCTTCGCCACCGCCGCCTTCCCGGCGCGGCGCGGCACCGTGGCGGGCGCCGCGGCCGGGCTCGCGTGGGTCGCCACGGATGACACCAAGGCGCCCGACTGCGACCTGTCGAGCTCGCCCACCTGCGGCTACTCCTTCTGCGGCGACAACAGCTGCGATACTTGCGACCACAACAGCTACTGCGGCAACAGCTGCGTGCTGGTGTGCGACGCGACCGCCGCCTGACGGAGCCGGCGGAACTGGCTGAAGCGGCCCGGGCGGGAGATCGCCCGACCGTTGCCGGGGTTTTCCTTCTTGCGCACCGGGCCGGGTTTCTTCCGCGTCGGCCGTACCGCCGCCCGGTCCCACGATTGGCGCCACGCCTCGCAAGTCCCTTTCAACGCAGGCGTTTCAGCGCTATATTCCGGCTCTTCCAGAGCCAGACTCTCCCAGGGGCACCCGAGGGTGAAGAAGCAGAGCAAGTTCGTGGCGGGCGGCGTGCTGCTGGCCGGCGTGGTGGGATACCTGATGGTCACCGGGATGAAGGACTCGATGACCTACTTCCTCACCCCCGTCGAGCTGCATCAGCGCGTGTCCGCGAACCCCGCGTTCGCCGAGCAGAGCGGCGTGCGCGTGGGCGGCCGGGTCGTGCCCGGCTCGGTCCACTTCGACCAGAAGACGCTGGACCTGCGCTTCACGCTGGTCGACATCGAGACCGGGAAGACGTCGTTCCCCGTGCACTACAACGGCCCGCTCCCCGACACCTTCCAGGAGGGGCGCGACGTGGTGGTGGAGGGGAACTACCGCCCCGGCGGCACCTTCCAGGCGAGCAACGTGCTCACCAAGTGCGGCTCGCGCTACGAGGCCGCCGAATCCGACTTCAAGGGCAAGCAGTCGTGACGCAGATTGGCGAAGTCGCGCTCTGGCTGGCGCTGCTGGTGGCCGGCTGGGGCGCGGCGCTCGGCTTTTATGGCGGCCGCCGCGGCCGCGGCGACCTGGTGCTGAGCGCCGAGCGCAGCGTGTACGCCGTGTTCGGGCTCCTCCTCACCGCGTCGGCGGCCATCATCACCGCGTTCCTGCGCAGCGAGTTCCGCTACAAGTACGTGGCGGGGTACAGCAATCGCGAGCTGGGGCTGTTCTACAAGATCACCGGGCTGTGGGCCGGGCAGACCGGCTCGCTGGTGTTCTGGGCGCTGCTGCTGGCGCTGTTCGGCTCCATCGTGATGTTCCAGAACCGCCGCCGCAACCGCGAGTTCATGCCCTACGTGGCGGGGACCGTGCTCACGGTGCTCGCCTTCTTCATGGTGGTGGTGGTCTTCGCCAGCAACCCGTTCCAGCTGATGGACTTCGTTCCGCCCGACGGGCGCGGGCTGAACCCCCAGCTGCAGAACTACTGGATGACCATCCACCCGCCCACGCTGTACCTGGGCTTCACCTGCTTCACCATCCCCTTCGCCTTCGCCGTCAGCGCGCTGCTCAGCGGGCGGCTCGACACCCGGTGGATCACCACCACGCGGCGCTGGACGCTGCTCGCGTGGTTCTTCCTGACCTGCGGCATCATCTTCGGGATGATGTGGGCGTACGTGGAGCTGGGGTGGGGCGGCTACTGGTTCTGGGACCCGGTGGAGAACGCGTCGCTCCTCCCCTGGCTCACGGGGACGGCGTTCCTGCACTCGGTGATGATCCAGGAAAAGCGGGGGATGCTGAAGATGTGGAACGTGCTGCTGGTGATCGGCACCTTCCTTCTCTCCATCTTCGCCACCTTCCTCACGCGCAGCGGGCTGATCGAGAGCGTGCACTCGTTCGCCGAGAACACCACCATCGCCTACATCTTCCTGGGCTTCCTGGGCACGCTGATCCTGATCAGCGCCGCCCTGGTTTGGTGGCGGCGGCACGCCTTCGCGGCCGAGAACCGGCTGGAGAGCTTCCTCTCCCGCGAGACGGCGTTCCTGGTGAACAACCTGGTCTTCGTCGCCGCCATGTTCGCGGTGCTGTGGGGCACCACCTTCCCGCTGGTCAGCGAAGGCGTCTTCGGGCAGAAGATCCAGGTGGGGCCGCCCTTCTACAACCGGGTGAACATCCCGCTGGGGCTGATCCTCCTCTTCCTCCTGGGCGTCGGCCCCGTGATCGCCTGGCGCAAGGCCACGCCGCGCAACCTGAAGCGCAACTTCGCCGGGCCGCTGGCGGCGTTCCTGCTGGTGGGCGTCGCGCTGCGCATCGCCGGCATCACCAACGTGTACGCGCTGCTCACCTTCGCGCTCGCCGCCTTCAGCATGACCACCATCGTGGTGGAGTTCTGGAAGGGGACGCGCGCGCGGGCCAAGATCGAGGGCGAGGGCGTGGCTCCGGCGTTCATCCACCTGGTGGAGCGCAACCGGCGGCGCTACGGCGGCTACGTGGTGCACGCGGGGTTCATCATCTGCTTCTGCGGCTTCGCGGGGAAGGCGTTCAACACCGAGCGGCAGGCGGCGCTGCACCCGGGCGAATCGATCGTGATCCCCAGCGCCTTCGGGCACAGCTACCAGCTGACGTACCAGGCGATGAGCTGGTACCCGGCGCCGAACATGACCAAGCTGGTGGCCACGGTGGAGGTGAAGCGCGACGGGCGGATGCTGGGGCTGCTGACGCCCGAGAAGCGCGCCTACAAGCAGCGCGAGGAAGTGACCAGCGAGGTGGGGATCCGCCGCGCCTGGAACGAGGACCTGTACCTGATCCTGGCCGGGGTGGACCGCGCCGACGAGTTCATGCGCGGCACCAACCCGCAGCCCGTGGTCACCTTCAAGGTGCTGGTGAACCCGCTGGTGCCGTGGATCTGGCTGGGCGGCTTCATCATGGCGATGGGAACGCTGGTGGCCCTCTGGCCCGCCGCCGAGGCGGTCCGCGCCACGGCTCGCGCCACCGCGCGCGAGCCCGTGCCGGCGCAGCTTCCCGGGCTGGCGGGGGCGTGACGATGCGGATTCGAGCGATCCTGGCCACCGCAGCCGCCGCCGCGCTCTGGGCGGCGGCGCCCGTTTGTGCGCAGGGCTCCGGCGACCGCGCGCACGACGTGGCCCGCGCGGCCGAGGAGCAGCTGCGCTCGCCGGTCACGCCCAGCCACACGCTGGACATGTGCCCCAGCCCCGAGGCCCAGGCGCTGCGCGACAGCGTGCTCACCATGGCCGCCGGCGGGATGACGTCCGGCCAGATCGTGGAGGCGGTGATCGCGCGGCGCGGCGAGCAGCTGCGCATCGTTCCCGAGCAGCGCGGCGTGGGGCTGTGGGCGTGGATCCTTCCGCCCGCGGTGCTGGTGATCGGCGCGGGCGTCGTGGCGTACCGCCTGAACGCGCTCCGCCGCCAGCGCGCCGGGATGGCGCCCGAGGCGGAGCGCGGGATCAGCGAGGTCGAGCGCGCGCAGGTGGAGGCGGCGCTCCGCCAGTTCGAGCGCGGCGAGGTGGGGGGATGACGCTCCTTCTCCTTTCCGCCGTGCTGGCCACCCTCGCCGCCGTCTTCGTCATTCGCCCGATCCTGGCCCGCCGCACCGCCGTGATCGCCGACGCGGCGCCCGGCGCGTTGCTCGACGCCGAGGCCCGGCGGCGCTCCACGCTGGCCGCGCTCAAGGACCTGGAGTACGACTACCTGGGCGGGAAGCTGGACCAGGCCGACTACCTGGCCCAGCGTGACCGGCTGAGCTACGAGGCGCTGGCCGCCATGCGCGCCGCCGAGACCGCGCAGGCCGCCGCCGGCACCGGCGTGGTGGACGGGATCGTGAGCCGCGCGGGGGAAGCCATCACGCACGCGTGCGGCTTCGTGAACCCGCCCGCCAGCCGCTTCTGCGCCGGCTGCGGAAAGCGGCTGCGGTGAGCGGCACCACCCCGGCGCCCGCGCCGGCCATCGCCGCGCGCGGCGTGGAGAAGTGGTACGGCCCGCTCCCGGCGGTGCGGGGGATCGACTTCGATCTGGCCCCCGGCGAGTTCGTCACCGTGTTCGGGCCCAACGGGGCGGGGAAGACCACGCTCCTGCGCATCCTCTGCGGCGCGGTGAAGCCCACGCGCGGCAAGGTCTCCGTCGCCGGTGAAGACGTGGGCGAGAGCGATGGGGCGCGGCGGCGGATCGGCCTCCTTTCGCACCAGACCTTTCTCTACCCCGGCCTGAGCGCGGCGGAGAACCTGGATTTCTACGCCCGGCTGTACGGACTGCCGCGGCGGCGGGAGCGGGTCGAGCAGGCGCTGCTTTCCGTGGGACTGCAGGATCGCCGCGACGACCGGGTGCGCACCTTCAGCCGCGGGATGCAGCAGCGGCTGGCGCTCGCGCGTACGCTGCTGCACGGCCCCTCCGTCGTCCTTCTCGATGAGCCGTACACGGGGTTGGACCCGCACGCCGCCGCCATGCTGCGCGGCGTGCTGGAGCGGCTGAAGGACGGGCGGACCACCGTCGTCCTGGTCACCCACAACCTCTCGCAGGGGCTGGAGCAGGCGGATCGCGTGGTAGTCCAGGTCGCCGGGCGCTGGGTGAGCGACGAGCCACGGGGGGACGTGGACGCCGCCGCCTTCGAGCGCGTCTACACCGATCGAGTGGCGGCGGCGGTGTGACCATGATCGCCGCCGAGCCGCGCGAGCCCGCCGCCGTCGCCGCCGCGGACACGTCCGCCGGGCGAGACGAAGCGTGGGATGGAGCCACATCGGCCGGGGCGCCGTTCCTGGCGCAGGTGTGGGCGGTGGCGCGCAAGGACCTGCTGCTGGAGGCGCGCTCGCGCGAGCGGCTGATGTCGATGGCCACCTTCGCCGTCCTGGTCGCCATCGTCTTCTCCTTCGCGGTGGACCCGGCGGTGCGCGCCCGCTCCATCGGCGGCGCGATGATCTGGGTGACGGTGCTCTTCGCGGGGACGCTGGGGATGGGCCGCGGCTGGGCGCTGGAGCGCGAGGCCGAGGCGCTGACCGGCGTGCTGCTGGCCCCGGTGGACCGCGGGGCGCTGTTCCTGGGGAAGTGGCTGGCGAACATGGCCGTGGTGCTGGCCGTGGAGGCGCTGGTCTTTCCCGTGTTCGGGCTGTTCTTCAACCTGGGCTTCCAGGGCTCGCTGGCGGCGCTGGTGGCCGTCGTGGTCCTGGCGACGGTGGGGTTCATCGCCCTGGGCACGCTGTTCGGCGCCATCGCGGCGCACACGCGGCTGGGCGAGACGCTGATCCCCATCCTGCTGCTGCCCCTGCTGGCGCCGGTGGTGATCTTCGCCAGCGCGGCCACGCAGCGGCTGCTCGTCGGCCGCCCGGTGAGCGACGTGGTGAGCCAGCTGAAGATGCTGGGCGCCTTCGACCTGGTGTTCCTGTTCGTCTGCACGGCCCTGTTCGGCGCCGTGATGGAGGAGTAGAAGGATGGAAACGACGACCGCCCGTCCCGCCGCGGGCTACGTGCACAGCGGCGTGGGCAGCTCCACCGATTCGCTGGCGGGGACGCGCCGCTGGGCCATGGTGCTGGGCGCGCTGGCCGCGGCGTGCATGGTGGCCACGCTGTACATGGTGTTCTTCTACGCGCCCACCGAGGCGACGATGGGCATCGTGCAGCGCATCTTCTACGTGCACGTGCCCAGCGCGTGGACGGCGTTCATGGCCTTCGGGATCGTGGCGCTGTGCAGCGCCGGCTACCTGTGGCTGCGCGACCCGCGGCTCGACGCCATCGCCGTGGCCTCGGCCGAGATCGGGGTGATCTTCACCACCAACGTGCTGATCACCGGGCCGCTGTGGGGGAAGCTCGCGTGGGGCGCGTGGTGGGTGTGGGAGCCGAGGCTCACGCTCACGCTGCTGCTGTGGTTCATCTACGTGGGCTACTTCATGCTGCGCGGCGCGGCCGAGAACCCCGAGCGGGGGAAGCGCTTCGCGGCCATCCTGGGCGTGGTGGGCGCGGTGGACATCCCGCTGATCCACCTTTCCGTGCAGTGGTGGCGCAGCCAGCACCCCAAGCCGGTGATCATGCGCCCCGAGGGCGCCCAGGCCGACCCGGCCATCATCCAGACGCTGATGGTGTCGCTGCTGGCCTTCACGCTCCTGTTCTTTTCGCTGATGCTGTTCCGCTACGGGCTGGAGCGGCTGCAGACCCGCGCGCAGGCCCTGCGCGTGGCGCCGCGCTGAGACCGTCACCGTCGAGAGAGATCCCGAGATGCGCTCCATCCGCCTGATGCGCCTGGTGCTGGCCGCCGCGCTGTTTGCTCTTGCCCCCGCGCCTTCCCGCGCCCTCGCGCAGGACACGGCGCCCGCCGCGACGTCCACCGAAACCGCGACGACGGCTCCCGCGGCCACGGATGCGGCCGCGCCGGTCACACCGTCGCAGTCGTCGGGGCTGCCGGTGCAGTCCGGGCCGCCGCGCACGCTGCGGGCGTACTGGCACGTGTTCGCCGCGTTCACCATCACCTGGCTGCTGGTGTTCGGCTACGTGATCTCCCTCGGCCGCCGCTTCGGCAAGCTGGAGCGCGAGATGGACGCCCGCACGGCTTCGTGAGCTGATCCACCGGTTTCGGTAGATGTGACAGATGGGGCGCTTCGAACGATTCGAGGCGCCCCATCGGCATTCCCATCGTCCGATCCCGGGGCATCGGCGCCGGATCTGGGTCCGCATTGATCAACACAGAGGAACCAGAGGACCAGAGGGACCAGAGGGGATCCGGTGGCGCGATGCTGTTCCCTCTGGTTCCCCTGGTCCTCTGGTCCCTCCCGTGTTGAAATCGCAGTTAGACGACATTTCGCTTGCATCGGCGGTTTGGGAAGCGAATACTAACGCATCCACCCCACCGTCTGTTTCCATCCCGATCATCGGAAACGATCGATGCTGGTCCCCCGCTTCTGGTCTCGCGCGTCGTCGCAGGCGGTCAGGCCCGACGGCACGCCGGTGCGCTTTCACGTGTGGCGCGGGTCGCGCACCAGCCCCGACGAGGCGCAGGCGCTGGCGCACGATGCCGTGGCGCGCATGGCCGAGCGCATCCAGCGCGGCGCCGGCTTCCCCGAGAAGTACACGTACGGCGACCGGCCCCTGCGCGAGGAGGTGATCCGCGAGATCCCCGGCACCGGCGGCGACGACGACCCCGACGCGGCGATCACGCGGAACTCGTACGGCGCGCTGGTGCTGAACGCGGCGCGGGCGTTCTTCATCGACGTGGACGTGGCGGGCTCGGAGCCCGGCGCGCGGCAGGAGGCGCACTCCGCGCCGCAGCCGCAGACCGCGCAGTCGCTGTGGGGGCTGGTGGATTCGCTCCCGCTCCCCGGCGGCCTGCGCTCCATCGTGGACCAGTTCCGCCCCGCGTCCGGCGGATCCTCGGCGCCTCCCTCCGGGCCTCCCCCGTCGGCGGGGCGGGGCGATCCGACCGGCGCCGCCATCGACCAGCTGCGTCGGTTCGTGGCCGGGCGGCCGGGGTGGCGGGTGCGCGTCTACCGCACCTACGCCGGCCTGCGCTACCTCGTCACCCACGCGCCGTTCTCGCCCACCGACGGCGAGACGCAGGCCGTGCTCGCCGCCGTGGGCGCCGACGCGCAGTACATCCGCCTGTGCCAGGTGCAAAAGAGCTTCCGCGCGCGGCTCACCCCCAAGCCGTGGCGCATCGGGATGGAGAACCCGCGCGTGAAGTTCCCCTACGAGAACCCCGCCGCCGAGCGCGAGATGCGCGCGTGGGAGGCGCGCTACAACCAGGCCTCGGCCGGCCGCGCCACCTGCCACTTCATCGAGGAGATCGGCACCGGCGCCGAACACCCCGACATCGCCCCCATCCGCGCCCTGCACGACGAGCAGACGCGGGCGACCTCGGGGCTGCCGCTGGCGTAGGCCGAATGCCGGGAACCGCTGACTTATATGGGAAACGGCAAATCACGCAGAGGGCCAGAGCACCAGAGAATGGTGGAGGCACCTCCCATTCACGAAGTAGTTTCTGGTTCTCTGGTCCCTCTCCAGTTCACTGCGTGATGAAGCAGTTCGCGGCCCCTCGGCCGCGACCGAATCAGGGAAGCTCGACACGGCCTGAACGACGAAGCCCGCCGGAGATGCGCACCCGGCGGGCTTCGTCATCGGTCTTCCACGGCGGTGCCGACGGGACCCGAGGGTTAGCCGCCGAGCCGCACCTGGCCCAGGCCGCAGTGGCCCGTGCCGAACGGATGGGGCGGCTCCGGGAGCAGCTCCTTACGCGGGTCCTCGATCCCGAACAGCACGTACAGCGCGCGGAAGTGGTTCTGGATCTCGTCGAAGAACAACTGGCCGTTGTCCTGGGGATCGGGCGGAAGGACGCGGTCGGGCACATGGTAGATGGAGATCCTGTAGCTGCCGTCGCTCTCCGGGGCGAGCTCGCTCAGCGATGTCACCGGCTTCGCGACCGTGGCGTCCAGCGGCGTCCACTGCAGCGGCGCCGTGGGGTTCTCGATCTCCATCTTCCAGACCGCCCGGAACGCCATGAACAGGTCCGTCCCCTGGATCTTCCAGTGCGCTTCTGCGCTGAGCGACTCGAGCTCGCCCGAGAGGAGGGTGACCCGCGCGTTCACCTCGTTGTTGAACTGGTCTTCCACCAGCCGGTGCGGCAGGAGCTGCGACGCCACGTCGCTCAGGTTCACGACCCTCTCGCCCCCCTTGTCGGGGCCGAGCGCGAGGAGCGCGTCGTCGCCCTTGCCCAGCGTGAGCGCCCATCCCTCCATCGACAGCCCGCGGGGATGGTCCTTGTCCAGGCTCGGGTGCAGCACGCGGACCACGTGCACCTCCGGCCCATGCGCGTGCGGCTGCCCGTCGCCGTCGGCCGCGCCGTGCGCTTCAGCGGAGCCGTGATCGTCCGCCGCGCCGAGGTCCGCCGGGGCGTCGTCCTCCTCCGTTTCGCCGCGCTCGACCAGGCCCACCGCCGCATCGGTGCCCGACACCGGGTCGTGGTACCCGGCCGAGCCGTGGCCCATCACGCCGCCGTGGCCGCCCACCGGGCCGGGATCTTCCGCCGGGACGGGGTCCTCGGGCGGGCCGCCGTGCTGGTGGTTCTTCGTGGACGGCATCAGCACGTGCATCTTCCCCCGCGTTCCGTCGCCGCCCCCGTTGGGCTCCGGGACGAACACGCACATGCAGTTGAACTCCAGCCGTAGCGTAGTCATGCGACCCTCCCATGCAATGAGTGATCAGTAACCCGCATATCTGAACGCGGCCCACGAAGACGGCGAGCGAAGCGCCGCGTCGCGCGAGTGGAGCAGCGCGAGCTGCGCGGCGCGGAGCGCGCCGGGGCCGTCACCCGACGCGCGGTATGCGCGGTGGAACGCCACCATCAGCGGTTCGGTGCGCGCGTCGTCCACCTCCCACAGCGTCCCCACCGTGCCGCCCGCGCCGGCCGCCAGGAACGCGCCCGCCAGCCCGGAATACCCCGCCGCCCGGTCCCGCCCGGTGCGGATCGACCGGCACGCCGCCAGCACCACCAGCCGGACGCCGCTCAGGTCCAGCTCCGACACCACGCCCGCCCGCAGCGGCCCGGCGTCTCCCGGTGAATCGGCCAGGAGAAGGAACGAGCGTTCGGGGCGCTCGTCGTCGAACACGGCGTGACCGGCGTAGTGCACCACGGTGGCGCGCCCCAGCTCGGGCTGGATCGACGCCCACGTGGCGGCGGTGCCGGCGAGCACCCGCGCGCCGGGGTAGCGCGCCGCGATCCTGGCTACCTCGCCCGCCGCGGCCGCGAGCCGCTCGAACCCCGGGTGCCGCGCAGGGTCGAACGCCGGGTCGGCGATGAACAGGGCCCGCGGTGCGTCGCCAGGTGTGGCGGCCGGGCGGGCCGCGGCCGCCAGGCTGGCCGCGAAGCGGAGCTGGTGCTCCTCGACCAGGTAGTGGCCGGTGCGGGCGTTCCAGAGCGCCGCGAAGGGCACCGGCGCCAGGTCTCCATCCATCACCACCACCAGCGCCTTTCCGGGGGAGAGGTACGCCTCCACCGGCCGCACCAGCCACTCGTAGAGCCGGGCCAGGTCCCCGCGCACCTCGCCCTCGCCGCCCGCGGACTCCATCCGCTCGAGCACCCGGGCGACCGTGCGGCCGAGCTGGAGGGTGTCGATCCGGGCGCGCGCCAGCCGGACCCGGCCGCCGTTCACCGTCCAGGCCAGGAGCGTGTCGGCCACCAGCGCGTACTCCAGCACCGCCTCGCGCTCCGGCGGGAGGGTGCGCGGCCACGACCGGCCCACCGGGGCCAGCGTGGCCCGCCCCCGGTCGATGGCGGCCACCGCGCCGGCCGTGTCGCCGGCCGCCAGCCGGAGCATCGCCACCTGCTCCACCAGGCGGCGCGCCTCGGCGAAGACCGCGGCGCGGCGCGGCTCCATGCGAATCGAATCGCGCCGGTGCTCCAGGATCGCGAGGGCGGCCTGCAGCGCGGTGGCACCCCGCGCGGTGTCACCCGCGGCCAGCCGCGCCTGCGCCCCGCTCACCACTGCCGGAAGCGCCACCAGCGGCGAAGACATCCGCATGAAGAACCCGCCCGCGGAGTCGAACCTGACGGCGGCGCGCAGCGGGTCGGCGCGCAGCGAGAGCGTTCCCTCCACGATCCGCCGCTGGCTCTCCATCCATTCCCGGCTGTTCGGGTCGGAGAGGCGCTGGAGGTACGGCCGCACCGCCGCCAGGTCGGCCGCCGCGCGCGGCCCCGCCCCGGCCGAGGCCAGGAGCCGCGCGCGAAGGAGACGCGCCTCGGCGATGAACGCGGCGCTCCCCAGGCGGTCCGCCACGCGCACACCCTCGTCCTGCATCCGCACCGCTGCCCGTGGAAAGCCGTCGTCGGCCACCGTCTGCGCGGTGAACGCCAGCAGGTTGTGCAGCCGGTACGAGCTGCGGTACGGCCGCAGCCGGTCCAGCGCCCGGTACGCGCTGGCGTACCCCTGGTCCGTGTCGCGCAGGTAGAAGTGGGAGATGGAGACGGCGTCCAGCGCCTGGCCCTCGTTCTCGCGCTCGCCGGTGCGGGCGAACTCGCGCGCGGCGATGCCGGCCTGCGCCAGCGCCTGCTCGAAGCGGTCGCCGCGGAGCATCACGGCGGCCAGCAGGAGGCGGGCGCGCGCCGCCAGCCCCACCTCGCGCAGCGTGTCGGCCCGTGCCGCCATGGTCCGGAAAATCGCTTCTCCGCGCATCGCGTCTCCGCCGTGGAAGAGCATGCTTCCCTCGAGCAACACCGCCCACTTCGCCAGCTCGGGCGACCTCGCCGCATCGCGCGCGGCGGCGGCGTACCGTTCGGCCGCGGCGCGGAAGGCCATCTGCTCGTCCAGCGCGCACGCCTCCGCGAACGCCCGGTGCGCCCGCGCCAGCCGGCGCACCCCCTCCGCTCCGTCCGAGCGGGGGATCGCCCGCACCATCGCCTCCAAGGCGCGGTCGCGCCCCGGGCGCACGGCAACTCCCCGCGCCAGCGCCCCGGCCCGCGCCAGCCGTTCACCCGCGCCGCGTGCGTCACCCGTCAGCACCGCGTTGGCCCACTCGCCCAGCACGGTGCAAAGGGCCAGCGAGCGGGCGCCCTGTGGCTCGGCCGCGGCGTACGCCGTGTACGCCTCCAGTGGCGCGGACGCCGTGGGCGGCGGGGGAGCCATCCCCTCCACCGCCTGCCGGCGGTAGCCGCGGGCTAGCTCCGCCCACGGCGACGCCGGATCGGCGGCCAGGTATTCTCCCCAAGCCTCCGCGGCCGTTTCCACAAGCCCGAACCGCTGCAGCGCCAGCGCGCGGTTGAAGAGCGCCGCCGGGTTGCCGGGCTCCCGCGCCAGCGCCTCCTCGGCGGCCTCGACGGCGGCGAGCAGGTCGCGCGGTGCGCCGGCGCGTTCCGCCCGGATCAGGTACGCCGCCGAGAGGTCCGCCAGCACCGGCGCCGGGCTGCCGCTTGCCCGGGCGGCGCTCTGCAGGGAAGAGATGGCACGGTCGAGCGATTTTCCTCCATCTCCCGAAAGGAGGTCGATCACGGCCAATGCATGCTCGCCCTCGGGAGCGTCGCCGCCGTGCGCCTCCCGCGCCGCGCGCGACGCGATCCGCGCCAGCCGCCCCAGCGCGGAGGTGCCCACGAACGGCCCGGCGCACCCGCCAGGGACCAGGGCCGAGGTGATGGTGCGCCCGCGCGGGCACGGCTGGTACCGGGTGACCACCGACAGGCGCGGGCCGAACGCGGGCGGAGCGGCGTCGAGCACGCGCGAAAGCTCGGCGAGAACACCGCGCTCGGGCTGGCCCCGGCCCGCGTCCACACACCCGCCGGCCAGCACGGCGCACACGGCGGCGCGGAGCACGGGAGTGAACGGGAGCGGGGGGAAGCGGAAAAGGGGGCGGCGCGGGTCTGCGGGCGCGCGGCCGCCGCTGGGGTTGGATGGGCGCATGAGGTGGGGCGGGCGTAAGCGGAAACTCTTGGCGGGCGAGATGATGACGTCCAGTTTACCGGGCGGACGCTTCCGGAGGCAAGAGAAATGGCGGCTTGCCGCCTTCACCGTGGCGTGCCGGCCGACGCCGCCCCGGCCGCGCACCGAAAACCGGGTCGTTCCGGCCATCCATTCAGCCACGCACCAGCGGCGCGCCGGTCACGGCGCGCGCATCCGTTCTCGTCGTAACGATTGGCGGTGACACATGGACATCGTGGGGGGTGCCCCTCCGGCACGCGTGATCGAGGGGCGGGTGATCCCGGCGGCGGGGCACGCCGCCGGCGGGCTGAAGGTGGAGGTGATGGACGCCGACCAGTTGGAGGCGGCGCCGCTGGGCTCCGGGGCCACGCAGCCGTCGGGCGCCTTCCGCGTCACCTATGCCGCCGGCGCGTACGCCGGGCGGCATGGACGCTTCCCCGACGTGTACCTGCTGGTGTACGACCACGCCGGCCGGGTGGTGGCCATCACCCGCGGGGCGGTGGTCCGCAACGTTCGCGGGGCGCACGAGGTGCGGGTCTGGCTCTCGCCCGCTCCCGAAACGATCCGCGCGGTGCCGACGGTGCGCGTGGGGCGTCGGCTGGTTGAGCGCGAGGTGCTCGACGCGCTCGAACCCGCCGCCGCGGAGCGGGCCGGCGGAGACGCTCCTGCGGGCGCCGGGGACGCGGGCGATTCCATCCGGGCGCTGTTCGAACGCCTGGGGGCCTCGCCGGGCGAAGATCTGTCCGACAACTTCTGCCAGACGCCCCGCCTCCGCCTGCTCCAGGAGATCGGCCGGTTCAAGGAGTGGGATGGCCGCTCACTCGAAAGGGTGGCCTCGGCGCTCACGGGCAACCTCGAGACGCACAAGTTCCAGCACCCGTGCCCGCCCTTCGTCATCCACTTCAACTTGGACAAGAACGACAAGGGCCCTGTCGATCCCAAGACGTCCAACTCGCCGATCCTGCTCCCGGGGACGCAGGTGCCGGTCGGCTCCACGAGCGAGGCCGGTCCCCCGGACTACGTGCAGAAGATCTGCTTCTGGCTGCACTTCGCGCTGGCGGCATACACGCGCCCGCCCATGGCGCTGCGGACGCCGCTTGGCGGGCGCGACATCCACGTGTTCGTCAACCCGTTCGGCGCGTCGGCTACCGACGGGGCGATCTTCGTTCGCAACAGTTTCAGCGACGACCGGCTGGCCTGCACCCTGATACATGAGCTGATGCACCTGGTGCAGGAGGCGTACGAGCCAAAGGTGCAGGGCGAGTGGCACGAGGGGCGCGAGGGCGGTGCCGTGCTCGCCGAAGACTTCCTGGCCGACGCGATCAACCGGTACATCGCAGAGGCGGGCACCTTCCTGCGCAGGTTCGGCTCGCTGGCCGACCCGGCCCAGTGCATCAGCCGGCTGGACTACCGCCAGGCGCTCTTCCTGAAGTACTTGGCCGAGCAGCATTCCGACCGCCTGGCCGGTGGCAGCGACCCCGCCGCGGGGCTGCAGAGCTACCGTGTGCTGCTGGAGAAGTTCGAGGAGTTCGGCTTCGTTACCGAGGCGGTCGAGAAGGCGGTGAGCGTCACCTCGTGGTACCAGAGCCTCTTCCGCTTCGACTACCTGGATCAGGGCGAGCTCGACCTGGCTTCGTCCGAGACGCTGCTGGGGAACTTCTGGCTGGCGTGCTACCTCAAGGACCTGGGGGCCGCAGGCCTGGAGCCGCGCTTCGACTTCATGGAGAACCGCGAGCCTTCGCTGGCGCACACCATCTTTCAGACCGGCACTCCGGTGACCGGGCTCGCCCCGGTGGCGCGCGCGGCCCAGGCGAAGCTCCGGATGCTGGGCACGGTGACGCTGGGAAGCGGCCCGGGAAGCTCCGTTCCGCCGTTCGGCGCGCGCTTCTTCCGCGTGTTCGTGGCCCGCGAGGTGGAGAGCGTGCGCGTGCGGTTCGCCGCGGCGGGCGGGTTTCGCCGGCCACTGGCGCAGATCATCCTCGTGGAGCGCGAGGGCCAAGCTCTCGCCATCCGCGACATCTTTCGCTCGGACCGGATGTCGTGGGACCGGACCATGGCCAACGACCGCGAGGGGAAGCTCCTGGACCATCTCGTGGTGATTGTGGGGGGCACCGAGAACGGGGGCGCGTTCTCGCTCAGCGCGCAAGACGTTCCCCCCACGCCCGAAGTGATGGTGACCGCGTGGAACCGCCCGCCCGGACGGCACTACGAGGTCGACCCTCTCGACTGGGCGTGGGGATGGGTCTCGCCGGACCTGTGGGTGGACAACGACCACAACGGCGAGGCTGACCTCGGCGTGGTAGAGGGGATGAACAACCGCCTGTGCGTTCGGCTGCACAACCAGGGGAATGCAGAAGCCACGGGCATCCAGGTGGAACTCTCGTTCCAGGCCGCCTCTGGCCGCCCGATCGAGACGGCGTGGCAGCCGGTGCGCAACTCGGCGGGCCAGGTGCAGGTCATCACCGGCGAGAGCCTCACCCCGCAGCGTTCCCGCGAGTTCGTGGTGGAGTGGGACCCGGGGCGCGTGCCGCCGGGGCAGCACTTCAACGTGCGCGCCGTGGTCACCGTTCCTGGTGATCCCAACACCGACGACAAGCGCGCGATCACCGGGTTCAGCACCGTGGCCGTCCCCCAGGACGGCGCCAACGTGGAACTGGTGCGCCGCGCGTTCCACGGGCGCGAGGACGTGAAGGTGGTGGTGGCGCGCCGTTCGCAGGCCGCGGGCGTAGTCCTTCCCGGTGAGCTCGACAAGGTCAACGCGCGCGGCGCGATCTCGGGGACGGACCGGCTCGACACCCTTTGCGTCCGCCCTGCGGCGACGGCCGCGGGGCTCGCCGACGCGCAGGAACAACTGGATCGCGCGGTGGAAGCGGGCGCTTCACCGGCCGCGTCGTGGAAGCCGCTCACGCTCCCGGACCCGCTGGGCCACTATCCCATCGACCCGCGCACCCTTCCGCGCGGAACGGACGCGGACGGGCTGATCACCGTCACGCACGTAAACGAGGGAAAGGTGATCGGCGGCTTCACCTGGGCCGTGCGCAACGCCCGCGGCGCGGCTCCGGGCGGCTGAGTCACGCGCCGGGCGGACGAAACGAAGCCCGCCGGGAGTCCTTCGCGGCGGGCTTCGTCGCACCTGCGTCGGCCGTGGCGTTCACCCCGCCGGCTGCAGGCGCGCGATCACGTCCACGGCCTTGGCGCCGCAGCGGCCGTTCTCCACCTTCAGGTTGCTTCTGATCCACGTCTGGTAGCCGGGCCTGCGCGCCGTGAGCGTGAAGGTGCCCACGCGGCCCTCCCCACGCCCATCGCCGTCACGGGCGATCCCTCGGGCGCCAGCACCGAGTCGGCCACGGCGGCGTTGCGCAGGACCAGGCTGGAGCCCGGCGTGACGTTGGCGCCGCTGATCGAATCCAGCACCGTCACGCGCGCGGACGGCATCAGCACCGCCGGACACACCCCCGGATCGGCGGCCTCCTCGCACGCGGACAGCACAAGCACTCCAAGCACCGCGAACCACGTCTTCCTCATTGCATCCCCTGGATACGGGTGGGCGCCACTCCTTTCGCGCCGTAAGCGCATGTCGCCCGCGCGCCGTGACGCTCCCTTCGTCTCCCGGGACAAAGTGCCGGTTGTCCGTGGCCGCATGGGGGCGCGTGCTACGGTGTGCCGCCGGCCGCTGCCGGGGGCGGCGGCAATGCGGCCGGCGCCGGTGCGGCGGCGGCCTCCTGGTGCAGGCGGACCCAGTTGTCCCGCAGCTCGTAGAAGGGTTCCGGGCCCACCGCCACGCTCCCCCACATGGGGTGG
>DASSJS010000455.1:0-20933 GCA_035691085.1 Longimicrobium sp. | reverse complement strand
ACGCTCCCCATCAGCTGCGCCTTGGTCTGCACCGACGCGTCGATGGAGGTGCTGCTGGCGCTGGCCAGGGTGAGCACCGGCTGCTCGTCGTACTTGTACTCGCCCTTGGCGTACGAGGCCCCGCGCGAGCGGTCGCGGTCGAAGCCGCCGCTGTCCTTGTTGTAGCGGCGGGAATCGCTCCACCCCTCGTCCGACTGCTCCACGTTCTTCTCCTTCGAGATCTTCTTCAGGGTCGGGTCGTAGTCGAAGCGGGTGGCGCTCTCCCTGTACTTGAAGTTGTCGCGGGCCTGGAAGTCGAACATCACCTTGGCCGCGATCCGCCCGTCGGTGACCACGATGCGGTTGATCCCCATCAGCACCATGGTGGCCAGCAGCTGCTGCCGCGAGGTGGCCAGCTGGGTGCGCGCGGCGGGGACCACCTTGCTCTCCACCGCGTCGTCGTCGAGCGAGGTGAGCGGCCCCCCGGCGATGGGGAGCTCGTTCACCCGCGCCAGCGCCGCCTTCTCGTCCACCCCGTCGCGCAGCTTCACCCGCGGCTGCCCGCCGTTCTCGTCGCCGGTGTCCATGTCGAGCTCGAACAGGTCGGGGTGGCTGTCCACCAGGTGGTCGCGCCCCTGGTTCACCGACACGTTCTCGTCGCGGAACTGGTCGAGCGTCTTGGCCACGTCGGCCACCAGCTTGCCGTACGCCTCCATCTGCTCGATCGACGAGGTGACGATGGAGTGGAAGACGCCCTGGATCAGCCCGCTCACGAAGGTGGGGAAGTTCACCGCGTTCAGGAACGCGCCGGCCGCCCGCGCCCCCTCCTGCGCCGCCTGCGCCTCGAACTTCGGCGGCCCGGCGCCGGGGGCGGCCTGCTGCACGGCGTAGGGATCGCCGCCCCTCAGGCCGCCGCCGCGGATCCCCTCGGGCTCGGCCAGGTAGCTGGCCACCCGCACCGTTTCGTGGGCGATCTGGCGCTGCTGCTCGGGCGGGAGCGCCTGGAAGGCCTCGCTGCGCTGCAGCAGGTCGCGCACGCTCCTGCGCACCAGCTCCACCGTCTCGGCGCTCTGCCCTTCGCGGGCCGCGCCCGCCCCCGCTTGTGCGATCATCGTGGGCTCTCTCCCCCTGGTAGTGCTGAGTGCTGAGTGCTGAGTGCTGAGTGCTGAGTCCTGAGTGCTGGGTGCTGGGTGCTGAGTCCCGAATCCCGAGTTTCCGGATCATCATCCTCTTCGCAGTTCCGGGGCTGAGCGTCGGCCTGGATGGACGGGCCGCGCTCAGGCGTAGGCGGGCTCGGGGCCCGGCGCCGCCTCGATGCGCTCCCGCAGCTCGAACTCGATGGGGCGCAGGTACAGGTTCACCCGCGCCGGGGTGCGCGGCGTGGTGCGGATGCTGAGGATGGAGAACTGTCCCGGCCCGTTCGCCTCGTCGGGCGTGAAGGCCTCGAGCCAGCGGGTGAGCGCGCTCAGCTCGCGCGGGCGCTCGGCCAGCCCCAGCTGCAGCAGCCCCAGGAAGCCGGCGGGGACGTCGGGGATCATCCCCAGCAGCACCTCCAGCTTCAGCTCGGGCCCGTGCGCGGTGTCGCGCAGCCCCACCATCACCGCCCGGTCGGGAAGGTCGAAGCGCCCGCCCAGCGCCAGCCCCACCACCTGCATCACGCTGGGGAGGTGGTGCCCCATCCCCAGCCGGTCCATCAGCGGCCCCAGGTCGCCCACGCGCAGCGTGCCCCGGTGCACGAAGGTCACGCGCTGGCTCCCCGCCTGCCGGCCGCAGCGGATGGAGGTGAAGATGGGCCACAACCCCGGCAGGCTCTCGGTGGCGATGCGGGTGAGGCTCCCCGGCGCTCCGGAGAGGATGCCCGCCTGCCCGGGCTGCAGCTCGTAGTAGATCTTGGTGGCGGCCAGCCCGTCGCCGTCGAAGGCGGCGCCGAACCAGGCCCCGTAGCTGGAGCGGCCGTCGATGGTGCTGCCGCGCCACTCCTCGCTGCGCTCGTCGAACCAGCGCAGCGCCTCGCTGCCGAACACCGGGGCCACCAGCCGGCGCACCTCGCGGGTGGCCTCCTGGCGCCGCGAGATCGGCGACGCCCCCACCAGCGGTTCGATGCCGAAGCGCAGCGCGCCGGGCTCGTGCTCGGAGAACGACGGCTCGAAGGGCACCGTCCCCGGCGCCAGG
This sequence comes from Longimicrobium sp., assembly GCA_035691085.1. Classification (GTDB taxonomy): domain Bacteria; phylum Gemmatimonadota; class Gemmatimonadetes; order Longimicrobiales; family Longimicrobiaceae; genus Longimicrobium. Next base: position 18,782 of record DASSJS010000455.1, on the reverse strand, counting down.
GTGTTGCGGGCGTACCCGGGGTCGCCGGCGGGGAAGGTGAAGGAGCGGTCCAGCATCCCCCCCACGAACGGCACCGGGTCGACCGCGTTCAGGGTGCGCGCGGCCCGCGAGAGCCGCCCCTTGATGGCCGCGGAGAGCGGAAGCTCATGCATGGCGTCCTCCTTTCACGCGTGGGGAGCCGCTCATCGCACGCCGTACCCGGCCAGGCGGTTGCCGCCGCCGTTGCCCGTGTACGACGCCGACACGCCCACCGAGTCGAGCAGGTCGCGGGCGACCTGCGGCATGGCGAAGGGCCGCGAGGGGGTGGTGGGGCCCTCCACCGGCTGCGAGTACTCCTCCACCCGCGCGTCGGGGGTGCCGGTGATGGCCAGCCACTGCTCCACCGCGTCCACCAGGTCGCGGTCGGTGGGGTGCGTGGTCGGCTTCTGCCCGGCCGGGCGCGGCGAGGGGCGCCGGATCTCGGCCATGTTCAGCAGCGGCGCGCCGTAGCCGGCGCTCAGCACGCGCGCGCGCTCGGCCAGCCAGCGGATGATGATGGCGCCCGAGGTGGCCATGGTGCGGTAGCGGATCCCGTTCTTGGCGCCGCCCAGCTCCAGCGCCGACACCTGGTCCAGGAGCTGGAAGGGGTCGCGCGCGCCGTAGGCGGCCTTGATCTCGGGGTCGTCGAGGATGGCGAGGATGTCGTTGATCTGGCGCTGCAGCTCGACCGCCGCGAAGTGCGCGATCCCGTAGCCGTGCAGCGACAGGTTCCCCGCCAGGTCGCGCGCGGCCTTGCGCACCGCCTCCTCGTTCACGCGGAAGGGGCTGCTGGAGCGCAGCAGGTCGTCCACGGTGAACTGCCGCACGTACTGCGACACCGCCGAGGCGAAGCGCAGGAAGAGGTCGGCGTACTCGCGGTTGGGGTTGCTGATCGTTGCGTCGCCGCCCGGGAGGCCGAAGCAGCGCGCGTACAGGTTGCGGCGCTCCACCTCGCCCAGGCGGTTGACGCCGTTCTTCCAGTAGGCGTACAGCAGGTCGCCCGCCCGGCCGCGGCCCAGGGGGAGGAGGCCGTTCTGGAAGTTCATCCCCAGGTTCTCCACCACCGCGTACAGGTTCATCTGCTCCAGCATCGCCGAGAAGTGGAGGGCCTGCATGGCGCGCAGGTTGTCGGCCACGATCTCCACGTCGGCCTGGGCCTCCAGGTCGGGAAGGTCGATGGAGACGGCCGAGGGCACCGCCCCGTCGGCCGAGGAGATCTGGGTGGAGAGCTTGATGCGGATCTTTGCGTTCAGCTGCGGGTCGTCGGCGGTCACGCCGTCGGAGACCAGCGCGCGCACCACGGTGGCCCACTGCGCGGCGCGCACGAAGCGGCCGGCGCGCTGCTTCCCCTCGTTGGCCGTCACCTCGAGGGCGGCGGTGAACAGGGCGCGGTTGCTGGTGAACTCGCCCAGCCCCACCGCCACGTCGGTGCCGAAGGTGCGCTGCCGGGGGTTGCGGTTGTTGTCGGCGGCCATGATCCCGTACACCGCCGCGAACGCCAGCTCCCCGTCGCGCAGCGGCCCGGGGCGCTGCGCGAGCTGGCTGGGGAGGCGCCCGCCCACGTGGTAGTCCACCCGGTCGTGCCCCATCTGGTGCAGCGCGTCGGCGAGCGCGGTGAAGAAGGGGTCGAGGGGCTGCGGCTCATCCCCGTCCTGGCTGGCCAGGATCTCCTGGATCTCCTCGATGCGCCGCGCGCGCTCGCCCAGCTCGCCCTGTTCCTCCTCGAGCTGCTGCAGCTGCGACAGCTCGTTCTCGAGCTCCGCGCGCGCCTGCCGGTCGGCCTCGGCGATGTCGAGGAAGACGATGCCGTGCGGAGCAAGCACGCGGTTGACGTTGAACATGGCCGGATCTCCTTGTGTCGAGTCGTCATCGCCGCCGCCTGCGGCGCTCGTGGATTCCCGCGGGGTCCCGGGCTCGTGGTCGCCGGTCTCGCCGGGCGGGATCCCGCCCGGGTCGTGGGGCTCGCCGTTCATGGCTCCGTCCTCCGTGAAGGTTCGCTGGGGACGGCCGCGTCCTCGCCGGGCGGCGAGCCGTCGTCGATCTCCGTGCCGAGGCGCCGCAGCGCCGCGGCCACGTCGAGGGTGCCGGCGCCGTGCCCCGGCGGGGTGCCGGCGGGCCAGGGCCGCGCCGACTCGCGCAGCACCCGCCGCACGGTGGCGGCGCTGGCCGAGGCGGAGCGCCGGCGGGCGTGGCTCACCAGGAGGGCGGCCGCGCCGGTCACGAAGGGAGCGGCGAAGCTGGTGCCCGTCACGGCCTGGTACGCCTCGCCCAGCCCGGCGCTCACCACCCGCTCGCCCGGCGCGGCCAGCGCCACGTGGTCGCCGCTGGTGCTGAAGTGCGTCGGGTGCCCGTCCTCGCCCATGGCGCCCACGGCGATCACGCCGTCGAGCGCGGCGGGGACGATGGGCTCGCACCGGCCGCTGTTGCCGCTGGCGGCCACCAGCACGCAGCCGCGGGCCAGCGCGTACTTCACCACGTCCAGGTGGGGGACGGTGTCGTGCGGGTCGAGCGCGGCCACGGGGGTGCCGAAGCTCATGTTGATCACCGCGGCGCCCAGGTCCACGGCGCGCTTCATCCCGTCGTCGATGTCGGAGAGCGAGCCGATCCCCACGGGCGCCTCCTTTCCCGGCATCCGGGCCGAGCCCAGCACGCGCATGGGAAGGACGACGCAGGCCCCCCCCGCGCCCGGCGCCATCCGCGCCCCCGCGCCGCCGATGATGGTGGCGCAGGCGGTGCCGTGCCCCACCTCGTCTTCCGGGTCGCGGTCTTCGAGGGTCAGGTCGCCCACCAGGCTGATCCCCTGCGAGAGGTCGCGCGCGCCGATCTGCACCGTGTCGAAGCCCGGGCGCAGCCTGCGGCGCAGCTCGGGGTGGGTGGAGCAGACGCCGGTGTCCACCACCGCCACGATCATCGCGGTGTCGCCCGGCTCCATCTCCAGCGCCCGCGGCAGGTTGATGCGCTCGCGCGAGGCCCACCCGGCGCGCGCGGCGGGCGGGGCGGGCGGCGGCGCGGCCGTGGCGGCCATCGTCTGCACGGTCAGGTAGAGCGGCGAGGCGCCGTCCACGGTGCCCAGCTGGCGCAGCGCGTCCACCAGGTCGCCCACCCGCGCGCCGCGGTCCAGGTGCAGGCGGAAGGTGCGGGCGAGGCCGGTGGCCTGCTCCAGGTCGTCGTAGCCGCGGTCGCGGGCGCCGGCCAGGGTGCGCGAGGCGGCGGCGCCGTGCACGCGGGCCACGGTGACCTTGCCGGTGAAGTGGCTCAGCACGCGGTCGACCGCGCCGCCGTCCACGCGCGCCACGGGGTCGCGCGCCCCGGCCCGCACGTCGCGGGCGGTGGGGATCTGCTCGGGCGCCTCGCCCAGCGCCATCTTGAGCAGCAGCCGTCCCGGCGCGCAGTAGAGCTGCCGGTTGGGCGCCCAGGGCATCGCCAGCATCCGCGTGTTCATGGCGCGCCTCCCGCCGCCGCCGGGAGCACGTCGTGGTAGCCCTCCGGCGCCAGCGCCCACACGTCGCCCGCGCCCGGCCCGTACCGGGGCGTGGGCCGGGAGCCGTCCGCGTGATCGGCGTCTGGCGCCCCCGTGGGGGGCGCGGCGGGCCCCGGCGCCGCCTCCCCCGCCTCCCCGGAGCCCGGCGCGGGCGATCCGGTGCCGGCCGGTCCCGCGGCGCGCGGCGCGGGGCCGGTGGGGGCGGCCGTGACGGCGAGCCCCCCGGCGAGCTCCATCGACCAGGCCATGCCGGGCTGCGTCTCCACGCTCAGGGTGCCCGACAGGCCGTCTCGCGGCGCCTCCACCAGCAGCTCCTGGGCGCTGGCCTGCAGCACGCGCAGCGGGCGCCCGTCCAGGCTCACCCGCGGCTGGCCGGCGCGCAGCAGGTTGCGGCCGACGATGCGCAGCCGCGCGGCCGCCGCGTCACCGCCGCGCCCGGAGGCGGGGCCGCGGGACGGCGTTTCGTCGGGGGAACGGCGCGGCTCGGGGATCATGGGGGTCACCTCGCTGACCATGGGCCGCGCGGCGCGCTCCAGGGCGGCGCGCAGGCGCATGGCGGGTACGTTGGCGATCTTCGACACCACGTCGGGATCGGCGTGCTTCTCCAACTCCACCAGCTGCCCCACGGTCTGCACGCCCGCCCACTCCAGGCGGCGCTTCTCCTCGTCGGTGAAATCGTCGCCCAGCGCCTCGTGCAGGGTGGGCTCGCCCGGCCCGGCGGCCGACAGCCGCAGGGTGTTCTCCTCCATCATCGGGCGGGTGATGGTGGTGAGCGACAGGTGGATCACGCTCGACTCGCCCTCTCCCGGCTCCACCGGGCGGATCTGCACCACGCTGCCGACCACCTCGATGTGCGTGCGCAGGTCCAGCGACAGCTCCTTCACCGCGAAGGTCAGCGGGTATCCCAGCCGGGCCTTCAGCGCCATGGCGTTCTGCGCCCGGTCGAGCTGGCTGGTGAGCGCGGTGATGAACTGCTCCAGCGGCAGCCCCGGCTCGTGTCCCCGCTCGCTCACGCGGCCTCCCCGTTCGCGGAGGGCGGCGCCGCCGGCTCGGCCTGCAGCACCATCCGCAGCCGCCCCGGCCTGCGGTCGAACGCGGTTTCCCAGCGCCACCGCGGCGGCGAGCCCAGCACCGTCACCTCGTCACCCGTGCCGTGGAAGGTGATCTCCATGGGGAGGTCCAGCTCCACGCGGTCCACGAGGAGCGTCTCCGCCGCCTCGCCCACCGGCTGCAGCGAGCCCATCAGCCCGGCCAGGGTGACCCACAGCTCGGGGCGCATCAGACGGCTCCGGCGGGCGCGGGCGCGGCCACCACCGGCGGCGGGGCGGGCGCCGGCGCGATCCCCGGCGCGAGGGCGGGAGCCGGGGCCGGTGCGGGAGCCGGTGCGGGACCCGGGACGAGAGGCGGAGCGGGCGGGCTGGGCGCCGCGCGGGAGTTGCCCTGCAGCAGCTGCATCTGCGCGGCGTCGGCGAAGCGGTCCAGCGGCAGCGTCTCGCTCACGAAGTTGATGCGCACCTCGCCGAACAGCTCCGCCTTGAGCTCCGTGTCGGACTGGACGTTCACGCCCACGGTGGAGACCATCGTGGCCGGCGGCGCGTAGGTGCCGCTCCCCTTCTGCCCCCATCCCTGGCCGCCGGAGGGGTCGGAGCTCACCGCGTAGTCCACCGCGGCGGTATCGCGCGCGGCGGCGCGGAAGCGCACCTTGGCCGAGATGGAGCCGTCCTTCACGTTGATGCGGTTCATCCCCAGCAGCACCATGGTGGAAAGCATCTGCAGGCGGCTTTCGCCCAGGCGCTTGCGCGAGGCGGGGACCAGCGTCTGCTCCACCAGCTCGTCGGTGAGCGGCTCGCCGGCCAGGCCGAAGTCCTTCAGCCACTCGGGCGAGCGTGGCTCGTCGTCGCCACCCGCCGTGGGGCGCGCCCGCAGCCGCGGCGACCCCTCCTCGCCCGGGCGGGGAAGCTCGAGGACCAGGTCGGCCGGATACTTCTCGCGCAGGGCGTCGCGCGCCTGGTTGTCGGTGATGTTGTCGCGGGTGAAGTCGTCCACCCCGCGCGCCACCGTGCTCACCAGGTCGGCGAACGCCTCCATCTGGCGGATGGACGCTTCCACGATCGCGTCGAAGGTGTTGTGGACGAGCCCCGCCACGAACGCGGGGAAGTCGATCTCGTCCACCAGCCCCCCGGCGCGCTTCGCCAGCGTTTCGGTGGCCGCCTGGCGGGGGCCCCTGGGCGCCGGCGCCGCGCCCTGCGCCCCGTCGGCCGGCGCGCCCTCGGGGGGCGTGGTGGCCGCGGGCGCGGCGCCGGCGGTGCCGCCGTCGGGCATCGCCGGGCCGCGGCGGACGCGCTCGAACGGGGTTTCCAGCGCCAGCGCGTAGGGGTCCCTGGCGGGCGCATCCACCGCTTGCCGTTCATCCAGCCCGCGCCGGATGGTGCCCAGGTCGCGCAGCAGCGCCGCGCGCTGGCCGGCGTCGAGGGAGAGGAACGCGGGCGAGCGGTGGAGGACGGACTCGGCCTCCTGGGCCACGCGGCGCGCCGCGGCGACTTCCGGGGTCTCTCGGCTCACGGGGTCTCCCTCGCCCTCACCGCGGTGGGAAGGCGGCGTCGGACAGCATCTCGGCGCCGGCCAGGCGCTCCAGCCGCCGGCGCGCGGCACCCTGCGCCGCCGCGATCAGCCGGCCCTGCATCTCGGCCGCGGAGGGGAGCGGCCACCCGCCGTGGCGCCGCAGCCGCGCCAGCAGCACGGCGAGGGTGGCGTCGTCGGCATGCCCGGTGGGCGCCAGCCAGCGCGTGGACGCCTGGAAGCCGCGCAGGTCGCCCGCGCCCAGGTGCCGCAGCGCGGCGCCCACCTCGGCGGGGTCGCGCAGCAGCCCCGCCGCGCCGGCCAGCCAGCGCACCCCGCCGCCCACCCCGCCGGTCGTCGCGCGGTCGAGCGCGAAGGCCAGCCCGCGCGGGGTATCGAGCCCCAGCGCCAGCGCCCAGGGCACCAGCGGGCGCAGCAGGTGGGCGATGGCCTCCTCGTTCTGCGCGTTGCGAAGCTCCTCGCGCTCGCCCGCCGCGCGGAAGCGCGCCACCCACTCCGGGGCGTCCAGCGGCCGCCCGGCCACGGTCGAGAGGCGGCCGGCGACGGTCTCGCTCCCCGTCACCGCCAGCAGCTCGCGCGCGCCGGCGCCGAACGCGTCGTCGAAGGCCCGCGGGTCGCGCCGCTCGGCCAGCCGCAGCACCGACCCCAGCCGCCCGGACTCCTGGGTGAAGAGAAGGAGCCCGAACGCCAGCCCGAAGCGCCGGCCGCCGTAGCGCCCTTCCAGCCCCGCGTAGTCCGCGTCGGTCGACACGGCCGAGTACAGCGCCTCGCCCGAGTCGCTCACCGCCACCGCGCGCACCACGCGGTACATCTCCTGGAGGGTCAGCTCCGCCGGCATCTCACCGGCGAGCGTCGCGGGAAGCTCCGGCAGCTCGTCGGAGTAGCCCGGCTCCTTCAGGTAGTCGGATGCGTGGACGGCGGGCGCGGCGGACGGCGCCGGAGCGGCGGGCGCGTTCGACGGGGTCGGCGCGTTCGACGGGGTCGACGGAGGGGTCGAGGACACCGGCGCGGCCGCCGGGGCCGGTGGCGGCGGCGGGGCGGACGCGTCCGGCGGCGTCGCGGGCGGGGCGGGGGAGGGCACGGCTTCGTCCGCCAGGGCCGCGGCGGAGGCGGGCGGCGCGGCCCACACGTCGTCCGGGTACTGCCCGGTCGCCGCCTGGGGCTCGGGGACGTCTTCATCGTCCGAGAGGGCGCCGGCGGCGGTGGTGGACGGCGCCCAGACGTCGTCCGGGTACTGGCCGGTGGGCGACGGCGGCTCGGGGACGTCGTCGTCCGCCTCCAGCGCCCGCGCGGAGGGCGGGGCCCAGAGCTCGCCGGGGTACTGCCCCGTGGGCGACTCGGGCTCGGGAGCGTCGTCCCCCGCCAGCGCCGTGGCGGAGGCGGCCCAGAGGGCGCCGGGGTACTGGCCCGTGGCGGTGGGGGGCTCGGGGACGTCGTCGTCGCCCAGGGCCCACCCGCGCGCCGCGCGGCGCCCGTTCGGCGAGTGCGTGCTCATCCCCGCCTCAGGGCTGGAGCGGCCACAGGGTCACCCGCGTCCGCGGCAGGCGGTCGGGGGTGTCGCGCTGTGCCTTGTCCCACCAGCGCTGCGTGAGCGTGGTGATGCGGGCGTCCACCCCGCCGGTCACGTCATCCCACCCGCCGTAGATCTGGTCGGCCCAGTACGCGCGGGTGCTGGGGTTCCCCGTGCCGGAGAAGGCGAGCGCCAGGATCACGCTGTGGTAGCCGTCCATGATCGACAGGCCGAAGAGGTACCACGCCGACTGCGCGTTGGCCTCGGCCTGCGCGTTCATCCATGCCTCCACGCCGTCGCGCAGGTGGTCGGGGCGGACCACCCCCCTGGTCAGCGTTCCCGCGGCGTTCAGGAACTCGAACACCTGCTCCGTCCCCGCCAGGCCGTAGCCCTGCAGCGCCCCCATCGTGCGGTTGACGCGGTCGCCCAGCGCGCGGGCCGAGCCGTCGTCGTTGCGCAGCCGCGGCCCGTACGCCGCCCGCAGCGCGGAGTTGACGATGGTGATGCAGTTCTGCTGCGAGCCGCCCTGCGCGTTGGCCTGGAAGGCGCCCCTCAGCGCGTCCACCTGGGCCTGGCCGAAGGCGGAGAGCGCCAGCGGCCGGGCGTACGCCCTTTGCCCCGCCGCGGCGTAGCCCAGCGCGCTGCCGGTGGCGAGCGGCGGCGCCTTCAGGTGGCCCACGTAGTCCAGCGTGCCGTTCAGCCGCAGATCGGCCAGCTGGCCGGGGTCGGTCCAGGTGGGGTCGGTGGTGGTGAGCGGCGCGCCGGCCGCGCGGAAGGCGGCGATCACCAGCTGCGAGCAGAAGAACGACGAGCTGTCGCTGGTCCCCAGGTCGATGCGCGCCACCACCGAGCGGCAGGTGTCGCGCAGCGCGGCGGGAAGGAGGGCGCAGTAGCTGGAGTGGTAGCGGTACACCGCCTGGCGCACGATGCCGAAGTAGTTGTACGGCTCCCCCACCTGGCTCAGCGCGAACTCCACCGCCTGCTGGGCCTGCGCGTCGGTGAGCCCCGGCTTGCGGAAGGCCACGGCCAGGGTGTCGTCGCGCAGCGAGTCGGCGATCGGCCGCTCCACCACGCCGCCGCGGATCGCCTCGATGATGGTGCCGGCGCCGGTGTAGATCCCCGCGTGGCTCACCACGGCGCCCGAGACGGCGCGGATGGCGTCGGAGATGAAGGCGGCGGTGGTGGAGACTACCACGTCGCCCGCCCGCAGCATGCTCTCGGGGATCGACCGGCCGCCGATGCCGGGATCGAGCGGGATCTCTTCCAGCGCCCGCGCCGCCAGGCCGTACGAGTAGGTGAAGCGCGAGCCCGACACCGGCGTGCGGCCGCCGTTATCCGGGGCGTGGATGATCTGCACGTTCACCACGCCGTTCTCCTCGGTCATCCGGCTCTCGTACATGCGGACGAAGTCGGCCCAGGTGAGAAGGTAGCGGGCGCCGTTCCCCGCATCCGGGTTGTACGGCCCCGGCGCGCCCGCCGAGCCGGGCTGCCGCCCCCACGGATCGGCGATGCGCACCGAGGTGCCGCTCCCGTCGGGGTTCCCGTCGCTCACGATCCCCGTGACCACGAAGTAGTGGTACATGGGCGTGATCGCGCTCACGAACAGCGGCCCCTTCCGCATGAGCAGGTCGGCGAACCCGTCGATGCTGTACGACTGCGGCCCCTCCACCTCCAGCCCCAGCGACGAGGCGAAGCCCGCCACCTGGTTGGGATACAGCCCCGACAGGTTGTTGTAGGCGTCGGTGAGCCCCGCCCGGCGCGCGATCTCGGCCGGCTCGATGCACTGCCGGTCGCGCCACCCCACCACCACCGCGGCCGACGCGGCCCAGCACGCCATCTGGTTGGGCTGGCCGGCCAGGTCGATGTCGTCCCAGTTGATGTCCACCGCGCCGCCCAGCATCCGCGCCGGGATGCGCGAGGGCGGCGCGTACCCCAGCCCGTAGGCCTGCGCGGAGGCCTGCTGGCCGCGGATCCAGGCGATCTTGTCGGCCGTCAGGCGGCACGCCTGGTTGAGCGTGCCGCTGAAGCCCGAGACGTGCACGCCCACCAGGCGCGTCTCCAGCACCGACATCTGCTGCTGCTCGTCCTCGCGCCCCCACACGTAGTAGACCGGCGAGCCGCTGGTGCCGCCCTCGGTCTGCAGGTTGTACTGCAGCGTCTCGCCGTCGGCCCCCAGCGAGCGCACCTGGTCGCCGTCCATGTGCTGGACGTCCTGGTTCACGGTGACCGCCGCGTAGCCGGTGACGATGATGGGGCTGGCCAGCGACTGGTTCAGCTCCTCCAGCAGGTTGAAGCAGGCGCCGCCGGGGGGGGGCGTGGTGGTGCGGATCACCGCCAGGTCGAACGAGCGGGTGCCGTCGTAGCGTGGATGGTACGCCCAGTCGGCCGGCTGCACCGTGAACGCGCCGAACGGCTCCGTGTCGGCCCCCGTCCCCGCGCCCTTCTTTCCCGGCACCACGCGGATGGACTGCGCCTGCGTCTGCCCGCTCTCCCAGTCCACCACGCAGTGCGCGGCGGTGAGGATGCGGTCGGGGGCGATGTAGAACCCCGTGCCGATCCCGCCGCCGCCGGGGAACTGGATCTGCAGCTGGCAGATGGAGGAATGGGGGAAGAACGAGGTGTCGCCCACCCCCGCCGACCACTGCGCGAAGCGGCGCTGGAAGTCGAGCTGGGTGCGCAGCGCGTCCTGCGTGTTGGTGGGGTTGTAGGCGTTCTGCACCACCGCCAGCCCGCGCGCCACGGGGGCGGAGGCCAGCCGCGGCACCTGCACCCGCGCGCCGCCGCTGCGCCCGCCGCCATTGCCGTATCCACCGCCATTCCCGTATCCGCCGCCGTTGCCGTACGACGTGCCGTAGCCCAGCCCCTGGGCGGTGCCGCCGGAGCCGCCGGCCGCGGGGGCCGAGGTGGACGCGGGCGGGTTCACCAGCGCCATGTAGCGGTCCCAGTCCCACGCCGAGGTGGGGCAGCCCGCGTGGCTGGTGCCCGTGTCGGCCTCGTTGTGGCCCACGATGTGGGCGCGGTCGGTGGGGAGCCCGAACTGGCCGCACAGCCAGCGCACCAGCGCCGCCGATGCCGCGTATTCCGCGTCGGTGGGGAAGATGCCGCGGCCGCGGCTGGCCACGTGCTCGATGCCGATGCTGTCGCGGTTGGCGGTGTGCGCGTGCCACGCCCGGTCGGCGTGGCGGACCATCTGCACCACCTCGCCGTCCTGCCCGACCACGTAGTGCGCGCTCACCCGGGCCGCGGGGTTCTTGAACCACGCGATGGTGCCGCCGATGGAGCGCCCGCCGTCGGTGATGTGGATGACGATGCGGTTGATGGTGCGCGCGCCGCTCCCCGCGCTGTAGTTGGAGGCCGCCGCGGCCTCGAAGCGGCTCGCGGCGGGATACTCGGCCGCGGGGCCGGAGAGCGCGCCGGAATACGCCGCCGCCGCGGCCACGCCCCCCTCGTCGTCGGGGATGGGGCCGTCCACGCCGTACGCGTCCGACTCGTCGGCCGCCGCCACGGCGCCGCCCTCGTCCTCCAGCGGCCGTGCCCACAGCTGCGGGTCGAAGCCGTCGTCGTACCCCAGCGCGGCGGCGGCGGCGGCGGCTGAACCGCCGCTCGGCGCGGGTGCCGCGGGTGCGCCGGCCACCGGCGATCCGCCGCTCTGGGCGGGCGCCGCGGGGGCCAGGGGCTGGCCGCCGGGGCGCGGTGTGTCGCCGGCCCACTCCAGCGGGGGCGCCGCCGCGGCGCCGCCGGTCCCGTAGGCGTTGGGCGAGCGGCTTCCGGCCACGCCCACCAGCGACCGCAGCGGCCTGCCGGTGAAGCTCTTCGACACCACCAGGTACGGCGCCACCTCGGGCGGCGGCAGGCGCACCTCGGGGTTGGCACGGGTCGCGTCGGCGAAGGTCGCCACGGCGTAGTAGAGCCGCTCCTGCCCGGCAAAGCGCGCCAGGGCATCCTGCGGGAGCAGGTACACCGCCTCGCCGCGCTCGGCGGCCAGCGGGCCCAGCGCGCGTGACGACCAGAAGTTCGCGGTGGTCCGCTTCTGCTGGTTCTGGGGAAGGAAGAGGTCGGGGGTGGCCGCCACCGCCACCTCGAAGAAGGGGTGGCCGCCGGTGCGTACCGTGAACCCGGCCATCGGCCGGCGCTGGCTGACTTCGGTGGCGTTGGAACGGATCATCCCTGGCATGCTTCCCTCCTCGGGGCGGTGTCCTGCTGCGGTCTCGGGGTCGCGGAGCGGAGTCCGCGGGGAGAGAGGGGTCGTGCGGGCGGCCGGGCGCGTCTCAGGCCTGGGCCGCGGGGCCGGCGGTGGCGGGGCGGACGGCCAGGCGGTAGCGGCGCTGCTCTCCGCTCCCCGCCGCCTCCACCACCCCCCGCGCCACCAGCTGCTCCAGGGCGAGGTGGAGCTTCCCGACGTCCACCCGGATCTGCTGGCGCGGCACCCACCACTCGGCGATCCCGCGGAGCGTGTCCGCCGCCAGGGGGTGTTGCCGCAGATAGCCGAGCACCAGCTCGGCGAGGTCGTCTGCCGCGTCCAGAACACGCGGCGGGAGCGGGCCGGTTTCCACGGCACCCCGCAGGGCAACGCCCGCGCCATCTTTGGAAAGCTGTGCAAGTGCTTTTACATCAACCGTTTAGCGTTTGGGTCGAAGCCCCGGCGGGTGAAAATGGACCCGCCCCGGGAGCGATGCCCCCGGGGCGGGTTTCCGCGCGCGGAGCCCGGCGCGGCGGGCGTGGGGCGGGGTGGGTGCGGTTCCACCCGGCGGCGGGTGCGCGGCCCCGCATCCCGGTTTCGGAAACCCCGTGTGCATCCGGGGCGGGCGGTCATCGGCCCGGAGCACCAGCGCCCCAGGACCCCGGAAAATCCGGAGGCCGGTCGTCCCTGATCGGCCGCCCGCCCGATCGCCGGAGTGAGGATCAGCGCGGCGGAAGAAAGAGGCGCGGATCCAGGCTGTGCTTCTTGAGCAGCTTGCCGAACTCGCGGCGCTCCTTGCCGGCCGCGCGCGCGGCCCGGGTCACGTTGCCGCCGTGCTCGGCCAGGGCGCGGAAGAGGTACTCGCGCTCGAACGCGTCGATCGCGCGCTGCTTGAGCGCCTGGAAGGTACCGCCGGCCGGCGGGTTGGACGGCAGATCCGGCGCGGCGGGGATGAACGCGGCGGCCGGCGGGGGTGTCGCGGCGGGCGGCTCGGGCGCGAGCGCCAGCCCCAGGCTCTCCGGCTCGATCACCCCGTCGCGCGCCAGGTGCAGCCCGCGGACCACGGCGTTCTCCAGCTCGCGCACGTTGCCGGGCCAGGTGTGCGCCAGCAGTGCCGCGGCCGCGGCGGGAGAGAGGCGCGGCTCCGCCTGCCCGCTGGGAAGGTTCTTGCGCAGCAGGTGGGCGACCAGGGCGAGCACGTCCTCGCGCCGCTCACGCAGCGGGGGAAGGGTCACGCACAGGACGGAGAGGCGGTAGAAGAGGTCGGCGCGGTATGCGCCCGCCTGCACCAGCGCGGCGAGCGGGGTGTTGGTGGCGGCGATGAAGCGCACGTCGAAGCTCTGCTCGCGCGCCGAGCCGAGCGGGCGGAAGGTCTTTTCCTGCAGCACGCGCAGCAGGGTGACCTGCGCGCGCGGCGAGAGGCTGTCCACCTCGTCCAGGAAGAGCGTGCCGTGCTCCGCCTGCGCCAGCAGCCCGCCGCGCCGCGCCCGCGCGTCGGTGAAGGCGCCGCGCTCGTGGCCGAACAGCTCGTCGTCGAGCAGCGAATCGGGGAGGGCGCCGCAGTTGACGGCCACGAAGGGAGAGTGCGCGCGGGTGCCCAGGTAGTGCACGGCACGGGCGATCAGCTCCTTGCCGGTGCCGGTCTCGCCGGTGATCAGCACCATTGCGTCGCTGCGCGCGAACACCGCCGCGTCGGCCACGGCGCGGGTGAACGAGGGGGCGCTCCCCACCAGCCCCGTGCCGGCCAGGCGCTCGGCCAGCGTGAGCTCCGCCGGCGCCGGGCCGGTGCCGGGGAACACCGAAAAGCCGGGCCCCGTGGTGAGGGCCCGGTCCGGGAATGCACCGGGGCGTGCCGCAGGTGGTTTCACCGCCCGCACCAGATAGCGGCAGCCCTGAAGACGCCGCGCGGAGCGGAGCCTGCAAACGCTGCCTGACCGAAATCCGGAAGAGATGCCGCGTCCCGAAAGGACGCGGCGGCCTGCCGCGAATCACCCTCGTTCATGCGTCCGCTCGTCTACCCGGCCCCTGGAGCTGGATGGATTGCGGAGCGAGGAGCGCGAAGGTGCGAGGGTGAAGGAATCCGGTGGGTCGTGGAGAGGCGTGAGAAGGCACACGGGACGTCCGGCCGAGCCGGGTCGGAGCAGGGGGTGACAGCAACCGGCGTGCCCCAAGGCTCGCGGCCGGATTTGCAGCAGTTACGGGGTGTTGGCGAGATCTGCTCCCGGATCAGCCGCCCCCGGTCTGTCCCAATTGGGACGCAAGTGCCCCATTGAAGACGGAGCTCGGGGAGGGAAACCGACCTCGCCACGAGGAGCCGGGAGCGTTCGGGCGCTGAACGGACGCGGGCGTGCCAGCCAGCGCGCGACCGTGATCGGGACGATGGCTGGCGCCAGGAAGAAGGCCGCTCATGTGAGCCATGACATCGTTCCGTCACCATCTGACGTCTCCTACGGACCGTGCGTTCCAGTGAGCTGGTGGGGTGAACGGCGGACGAGGCATTGCTCGCCGGGCTCAACGATTCCCGTCGGCGAACCGTGTGACGGAGTCCCGCGAACACGGGAAAATGCGCGTCGAAACACAGCGCCGGGGAGTTGACATCCTCTCAATTTTAGACCAAAATAGTTTTAAACCTGCCTTTCGATGAACGGGGCGCATCGCGCGGCACCCCCGCTTGACGACGCAGTCGCGGGTGTTCGCCACGCTGTCCTCCCGCGCTTCGCCGGCACATCCTCTCCGCCTCGAACCGGGGTACGTCCGCGTCGTGCCCATGCGGCGGGAGACGGGTCACGCGCGACCCCGGTCCCCCGAGCCGGGCGGCTGATCGCAGCCCGTGTGACGGCGGGCGGTGCCAGGGCGGATCCGCACCGGCCGTGCGCACCGAAGAAGGCCGTCCGCCGGGGGTCCGCTGTCTCCGCGGTTCCGCGGTACCGATCCATCCCTTCGCCCGAGCAGCGCCATGCAGACCACGCCCGCCGTCCCCGTCGTGTCCATCCCCTCCATCACTCCCTCGCGGCCCGACGAGGCCGCGCCGCCCGCCGGGCCTAAGGCGCAGGGGCTGGCCGAGCTGCGGCGCCTGGCTTCCACGGCGCGCGTGTTCGTGAGCATGCCGTACGTGGAGGGCGTGTCGCCGCGCGTGCTGGCCGACGGCACCCGCGCCCGCGAGCTGGCTACCGACGAGCTGGTTCCGCGCCGCGAGGGGATCTTTGCCCTGGACGAGATCGGGCTGCCGGTGATGGACCACGGCACGCTGTACGGCGACGCGGTGTTCGAGGGGGTGCTGGTGGCGCACGGCCACCTGTTCACCTGGCGCGAGCACCTGGAGCGGCTGCACGCCTCGGCCCGCTCCGTGGGCATCGACCTGCCGATCACCGACGAGCACCTGACCCAGGCGCTGCTCGAGGCGGTGCGCGCCACCGGCGTGGGGAACGACGGCCGTGGCTACGTGCGCCTGGTGGTGACCCGCGGCCTGGGCGACCTGGGGATCGCCCCGGACCGGTGCGTGGGGAGCACCGTTTACGCCATCTGCGGAACACTGCGGATGTATCCCGAGGCGGCGTACCGCACCGGGATGGGGATCTCGGTGGCGCGCGAGGTCCGCCGGCCGATGGCCGACACGCTGGATCCCCGGGTGAAGTCGTGCAACTACCTCAACAACATCCGCGCGCTGGTGGAAACGCGGGGTGAAGGGTGCGCCGAGACGCTGATGCTGACGCCCTCGGGCTTCGTGGCCGAGGCGACGGCGGACAACCTTTTCCTGGTGATCCGCGGGGCGGGGTGGGAGAACGACCCCGCGCGCGTGCGGCTGGTGACGCCCTCGGCTGACTACTGCCTGAACGGGATCACCCGCGCGCTCCTGATGCGCGCCGCGGCCGAGGCGGGGTACACGGTGGAGGAATCGCCCTCGCTCCTCCCCGCCGACTTCACGCGGCCCGAGCGCGAGGCGTTCCTCACCGGCACGGGCGCGGGGGTGATGCCGGTGACCTCGGTGGCCGGCGCGCCCGTGGGCAACGGCGTGCCGGGGCCGGTGACCGACGCGCTGCGGGCCCGGTTCCAGGAGTACCTGGCCGACCCCGGGCTGGGGCTGAGCCTGGATGCCACCGCCGACGAGGTCCGGTCGTACCTGTCCACCCCGTCGCCGGCGGCCGCGCCGAACTTCGTGGTGGAGCTGTTCCGGAAGATCGACTCGCGCGACTGGGTGGCGCTGGAGGCGTCGCTGCACGAGGACGTGGTGTACGAGCGCCCCGGCTATGACCCGCTGGTGGGGCGCGACCGGGTGCTCCACTTCTACCGCGAGGAGCGGGTGATCGCCGCGGGGCAGCACCACCTGGAGCGCGTGGTGATCGACGGCGATTCGGGCGCGTGCTGGGGGCGCTTCGTGGGGGTGCACAAGAACGGCTCGCCGATCGACGAGCGTTTTGCCGACGTGTACCTGCTGAAGGACGGCCGCATCCACGCCCGGCGCTCCTTCTTCTTCCGGCCGGCGGTCTGATCGCGCCGGGTCTGGCGAGGCGGCAAGCCGCCGAGGCATGAAGCCTGGAGGGGCGCCAGCGAGCGGCCCCGGGAGTGGCACTCCCGGGGCCGATTTGTTTCTGCGGGACAGTGCGCCCCCACGTGGACCCGGCCAGGCGTTCCGGCCCGGCGGTTCGCGCGCTACTCGCAGGCTTGCGTAAGGCCGCAGACCGTGTCGTCGTAGGTCTGGCAGAGCGGGGCGGGGCACGAGGGCGGCGCCAGCGTGCCGACGTACGCGCGCACCGTCCCCGCTTCGTCGTTCGCGGGGGCGGTGGGGAACGACTCCACCTGCAGCGTGTCCCAGTCCAGGCGCAGCTTCTTCATCGGCACCATCCTCCGGTCCAGGGTGAACCACCGCGCCTCCACGGGCGCAAAAGGCAAGACGCGGCTCCCGGCCAGAGCCATGCCACCGGCGAGCGCATCCCCGGGGCCAAGGTGCCCGCCTGGCTGGATCGCGTTGAAACGCGCGGCGCCGTGCTCTCGTAGACGCCGCTCGCCCGCCACTCCCGGAGGAATCCCGCATGCCCGTGGATGACATCATCAAGCTGGTGCTCGTGTTTTCGGTGGTGGTGCTGCCGATGCTGGCGTTCACCGCCCGGTTCGCGCTCAAGCCGATCGTGGACGCCATCGTGCGCCTGAAGGAGGGCGGGATGCTTCCCGGCGACTCGCCCGCATCGGTGGGCGCCGAAGTGCGGCAGATGCGCGCCGAACTTCACGACCTGCACCAGGAGCTGGCGCAGACGCGGCACGAGGTCGCGCGGCTCAACGAGGCGGAGAGCTTCAACCTGGCGCTCCGCGAGGCATCGCCCTCCGCGCGCCTCCCCGCGGCCGAGTAGGCGCATCCGGCGGCGCGCGTGGACGAGAGCCATCCGCGGGTCCGCGCGCGCTCACGAACTGTCACCTTGCGCGACTGTCCGCGCCCCCGGCGCGCGTCCCGGGGCAGGGGGCCCGGCCTGGACAAAGTGTGGCCCGCCTTTGCGCCGCTCCCATCGCGCAACGGCTTGTGCGTCATTCGAGCGTGCGTGCGAGATGCGTCGCGGGGTTGATCGAGGTGGGCAGACTTCGCCACGACGGTGGAGTGAGGCACGCCGAAGTCTCTGTGGGATAACAGGTTGCGATTTCGCACCGATTGTTTTGAGGCCATACGGGATTGAATATTTCTGTTTATTGCCCCCTTGCCCTCATTTGTAGTTCCAACCTATCCTTGGTCAGGCCCCCGTCTGCCAGGCAGTACGCGGGGAGGGCCGACCTCCACCGACTGTGACGCAAGCCGTATCAGCGTGCAAAGTCGCATCCGAAGCGGCACTGGTTGCGATCCGTCGAGGTCCTAGTCCCATCTCGTTCCGGTGCCATCTCCACAGGGCACGGTGTTCCCCAGGACAAAGCTGATTTCCGTCATTTCGTGCCGCTGCTCCTTCTGATTCTCGACGAATCGGATGCGATGCAGGCGTGAACGATCTTATCCGCAGGTTCTCCCGATGGCCGCCGTGATCGTGTCTTTTCGGCCGAACGGGTGAGGCGGTACGCAATCCAGTGATCGAACGGCGCGGCAAGCAGGTCCCCCGCCGCGCCGCGGGTCCATCGTCGGTTGCAGCGCGCGGCCAGCGGAACCGGCCGCCCAAACGTCATGGGGGTCCGATGGCAGAAACGAACGGGCATGGCGCGCCGGGCGCACTCCTGGCCCGGCCCAGGGCAGACCGGGTGCAGGTGCCGGGCGAGATCGCGCCGCACGGCGTCGGGTGCGCGGTGGAGGCCACCGCGCTGCGCGGGCTGGACCGGCTGCGCGGGGCCGATCCGGCGCTGTGGGAGCTGATCGCCCGCGAGCACCAGCGGCAGAACGAAACGCTCACCATGGTGGCCGCCTCGAGCATCGCCGACCCGGCGGTGCTGGCGTGCGAGGGCTCGTCGCTGCTGAACACCACCACCGAGGGGTACCCCGGCGCCCGCTATCACGCCGGGTGCGAGGTGGTGGACCTGGTGGAGCGGCTGGCCATCGAGCGCGCCTGCCGCGCCTTTGGCGCGCGCTACGCCAACGTGCAGCCGCACTCGGGGACCTCGGCCAACCAGATCGTGATGTTCAGCCTGCTGCGCGCGGGCGACACCGTGCTGGGGCTGGACCTGGACGCCGGCGGCCACCTGTCGCACGGCTCCCGGGCGTCGGTGTCGGGGAACTACTTCACCGCGGTCGGCTATGGGGTGGACGCCGGCGGGCGGATCGACATGGACGAGGTGCGGCGCCTGGCGCTGGAGCACCGCCCCCGCCTGATCGTGGCGGGGGCGAGCGCGTATCCGCGAACGGTGGACTTCGCCGCCTTCCGCGCCGTGGCCGACGAGGTGGGCGCGTACCTGCTCGCCGACATCTCGCACATCGCCGGGCTGGTGGCGGCGG
Source organism: Longimicrobium sp. (assembly GCA_035691085.1). Lineage (GTDB taxonomy): Bacteria > Gemmatimonadota > Gemmatimonadetes > Longimicrobiales > Longimicrobiaceae > Longimicrobium. Next base: position 115 of record DASSJS010000455.1, on the reverse strand, counting down.
GCGTGCACCCCAGCCCCATCGACCACGCGCACTTCACCACCACCAGCACCTACAAGCAGCTCTGCGGCCCGCGCGGCGGGCTGGTGCTGATGGGGCGCGACCACGACGCCCCCGC
>DASSJS010000454.1:0-10714 GCA_035691085.1 Longimicrobium sp. | reverse complement strand
TGGGCGCTGGACCAGGCCGTGGCCAGCGTCACCACCGGCGCGGGCGCAACGACGATCGTGATCGAGGATCGCGGTAACGCGCCAATGCCCGCGCGGCTGGTGATCACCCGCGCCAACGGCCAGACCGAGCGCCGCGAGGTGCCGGTGGAGACCTGGCTAGCCGGCGCGCGCTCGGCGACGGTGACGCTCCCCGCCGGCGGCAGCGCGGTGACGAAGGTGGAGATCGACCCCGAGCAGTGGTTCGCCGACATGGACCGGTCGAACAACGTGTGGACGCAGTGATGCGGTCCCGGTGACGGAGAAAGAGACGGCCCCCGCTCGGTGCAGGAGCGGGGGCCATCTCGGCTTGAAGACTGCAGGCCAGATGGATGTCTGCTCAAGTCGCAGATAGATGTGGATCCTGACTAAAGCCACCGATTGATGCGATCGGCTTGAAAACTCACCCACTCGAAGACTCCCGTGCCTTCCGCAACCGGTCGACAAGGGCGCGGCTAACGCCCACGTCTTCCTGCCATATTGCATTTGTTGGATCAAGCGCGGACAACCGCTCGTCTATGGCGAGGCTAGCTTCGGCGAATCGCAAGGCCTCGTCGTGTTCTCCCTGAAGCGAAACCAGTGCAGCCAGCCGTGTAAGAGTGAATGAAAGGTCTCGCTGCCAGCCTGCATTCGAAGGATCGGCCGTCGCTAGCTGCTGAATTACCGCCAGCGATTCGCAGTAGGTCGCCAGCGCCCCCGGCAGGTCGCCTTTTTCGTGCAGAACATCACCTATCTTGTTGTAGGTAACGTTCAACTCCCGTTGCGAGGCGGCATTAGAGGGATCGACCGCCGCCAGCGGCTGTCTCACTGCCAGCGATTCGCTGTATGCCTCCAGCGCTCCCATTAAGTCGCCTTGGTCGCGCAAAACATCGCCTACTCTCTCCTGACTCGTGCACAGGTCTCGCTGCCAGCCTGCGTTTGAGGGATCGGCCGCAGCCAGCCGCTGTCTCACCGCCAGTGATTCGCGGTATGCCGCCAGCGCCCCCGCCAAGTCGCCCAGCTGACGCAGCGCATCACCTAGCCTTTCCTGGCTCACACCTAAGTCTCTCTGCCAAGCTGCGTGCGAGGGATCAACCGTTGCGAGCCGCTGAGTTATGGCCAGAGATGCGCGGTAAGCTGCCAGCGCTCCCGCCAAGTCGCCCCGGTCGCGCAGCACATCACCTACGTTGCTGTTGCTCACGCACAGGTCTCGCTGCCGGTCTGCGTTCGAGGGGTCGGCCGCAACCAACCGCTGTCTTACCGCCAATGATTCTCGGAAAGCCGCCAGTGCGCCCGCTAGATCACCCCGCGCGCGCAGCACAGCACCCACGGTATTGTGATGTACGCTGAGGTCGCGTTGCCAGTCTTCATTGGAGGGATCGCTAGCCACCAGCCGTTGAGTTACCGCCAGAGATTCGCGGAAAGCGGCCAGCGCTCCCGCCAAGTTGCCCTGCGCGCGCAGCACATCGCCTATCCTCTGTTGGTTCACGCTTAGGCTTCGCTGCCAAGCCGCGTTTGCGGGATCGGACGCCGCCAACCTCTGTGTCACCGCCAGTGATTCGTAGAAGGTTGCCAGCGCCCCCGCCAAGTCGCCCTGATCGCGCAGCACACCACCTCGGAAGGTGAGTAGCACCGAATGTTCCCATAAACTTACCGGATTATTGGGATGTGCAGCCGAAAAGCGCTCCAGCCAGTCGGCAACCGCATCCAGCGTTACGTTCATCAGATCAAGCCGGCCCAGTGATTCAAGCCGGTCGCTGGCATTATAGAGCGCCAGCTTTTCAAGAGGCCGCAGCACGCCTTCGCCTTGATCTGTGCGCAGCAAGGCGGCGGTGTGTTCGACTGCGGCGCTCAGCAACAAAGCGACTTGCTGGTTGTCGATAGGGTACAGAGCGGATTTCAAAAACTCCCGCATCCACCCCCCCAAGCGGCCGCGAACTCGCGGATTGGATCCAACTTCCTTGCGTGCAAAGCGGTACGCGAGCACGTGGGGAAACTCCCATTGCCCCGAATTGATGCGCCGCATCAGTCCGCGCTGGACCAGCGACCGCAGCGCTGCATGGGCTTTCTCACTGCTCTCGGATACACCATCGACAACCGCTGCCTCGATTGCCTCGACCGGAAACGGGGCGCGGGCGAGGAGGCCTGCTGCTTCCAATGCCACACGCGCGGAGTCGTCAAGCCCGCGAACGCTCCGCTCGAACAGCCACTCCAGCGTGTGTTCTGCCCGTAGGGGATCGCTCAGCCTCGGGAGACCATCCGTGCGCCAGTCGGCTACAAGGTGCTCGGGGTCGTCGTCCCCGCGCGCGAGCATGTGCCCGGTCCAGGTGAGCGCGAGCGGGTGACCCTCCAGCAGTTCCAGTACCCGGGCTCGTACGCTGGACGGCACACGGCCGCCGCAGAGCGAATCGAAAAGCTCTGCAGCATCGTCGGGATGGAGTGCCTCTTTCAACTCGACGCTCTCAGCGGGGACTTGCTGATTGCGATCGCGGGTCAGCAGCAATCGCCGGTTTTCCAGCGACAGAACGGAGAGCATCACGGCAATGCTGGAGCGGCCCTTTTCGCCATCGGCTTCCTCGCCCCCTTCAATGACCACCAGGATGCGGCGCCCTCGGCATGCCTCCTCAGCGCGCTCGCGGGCGGTAGAGCGCTCCCTGAAGCCTGCGCCCGCGAGCTTGTTGGCCAGTGCGTTCCACGCTGCTTCCGCCTGCCCACGGAAGGCATAGAGATCCAGGAACACCACACCGTCAGGGTAGCGGCTTGCCGCAAGCGTTTCGGGCGTCTCGCCCACCACTTGGCGGATGGCCACGGCAGCCAACGCGGTTTTGCCCATTCCGCCAGGGCCGACGACGGCGGTGTTCCTCCCATCGCGTAGCCGTTGTGCGAGATCCCGCACTTCCTGCTGCCGACCAACGAAATATTCCGCGGCCGGTGGCAATTCATGCGGTACGCGCGGAGGGCTGGAATCCTTAAGCGTTGCTGGCTCTACCTTGATGACCAGCTCGCGAGGTAATTCCGCCGCCCCTGGAGACGGTGTTTGCGTTCGCGCAGTGACGGCCCGCGCCTGCGCGTGCCGGATCAGGCCGCGCGCGGCGCCGTAGACGAGGGAATCACGGGAGCGAGGCTTGGCGATCGAGACGTGGTCCTCGTCGAGAGGCACCGGGGCGGCACCGATCCCAGGATGAGACGATGTCTGGTTTACGATCTGGACCAATCCTCGAACCGCCCGCTGCTCATAAAACGTTGCGGTTTCGATGCCTAGTTTAGGGGTGTGGTTCCGATACCACTCGGAAAGATCGCGGAGATGCGGGTCGTGCTCGCGAAGGTCTTCGATGCTGACGGTGGCACCGAACACAACGCGGAAAGCGTTCATCAATGACGCCAGCACGGACCCCGCGTGCGGCGTGGCGAGAAACAGCACCGCCCGGGTGTTGCGGGCGACCTGCTGCAAGCGTGGATCGTGGGCATCGTAGGATCGCCGCAGAACCTGCTTTGCGAGCAAGCCGCCCAGGCTGTGGCAGATCAGAACGAGAGGGCGTTCCCCCACGCCGCGCTGCGCAAACAGCTCAAGCACCTCCACGGCTCGGTCGAGCAACGCCATCGTATACCCGGCATCTCGCCATCTCTGTGAGAACAGGCCAAGAAACCGGGGCCACTTCGTGGGGCTGGCGGCGTAACCCAGCGACCAGATCCCGACGCCGGGAAATTCCTCGCCCAACCACGCCAGCCACCCGTTGCCACGATCAACTCCCTCGCCCCACGTGGCAAACGCATCGCCGCCAAGGCCGTGGATGAAAACCACGTCGGCGGCCCGGGTCTCGTTCTCGCAGCCGGAGATACGGTGCAGTTCGCTCACGTTGTGGAGGGGCTAGATGGGGATGATCCCGACCAACAAAAGGCCGCCCTGAGATTCGGGAGTGGCAGGAACGTGTGTCTGAGATTCAATGATAATTCACGCGAGAACTGTGCGCATCCATTCGCCATTTCGGCGTGTATGCGGACGGGGCCGCGAGAAAGCTCACGCTCTCGCAGCCCCGTTCTTTCGATCCGCTTCGTCACCGCTGCCCGCTGCAGTCTACCTCAGCGGGTCGTCGCCAACTCCTTGTTCGCGGATGCGCCCGCAGTCTACTGCTTCTGCACCTGCAGGGTGTAGGCGCCCGTCGCGCCGCCCTCCAGCGAGTTGGCGCGGATCACGTAGTCGCCGTCGGACGGGAGGGTGAGGGTGACCTGCGAGTCGGTGCCGCCCGCGCCGTCATCGTCCGACGTGCCCTGGCTCGGGCTGCCGCCCGCCGTGGTGGCGACGGACAGGTAGGTGTCGAAGGCGCTGGAGCGCAGGGAGATCACCAGCCGCTCGCCCGCGCGGCCGTGGTACACGTAGTCGTCAAAGTGCGACCCATCGCCCGCCAGCGGATCGCTGGTGTCCAGGCTGCCGCTGACCGCCGCGCCGGCGCGGATCTCCGTCGCCCGGGCCGCGCTCCCCCCGCCATTGCCGCCACCGGTGCCGCCGCCGTGAGGCACGTCGGCCGCGCTCCCCTCCTCCAGCGCCAGCTCGAAGGCGCCGGCGGCGCGCGCCACCGTGTTGGCGTGGATCACGTAGCGCCCGGCGGCGGGAAGGGTGAACACGATGCGGGAGTCGTTCCCGCCCGCGCCGTCATCGTCGTGCGCCAGGGCCGCCGCGCCGCTGCCCTCGCCGGGGAACAGCGTCAGGTATGAATCCACGTCGGCCGAGCGCATGGTGACGCGCACCGTCTGCCCCGCGCGGCCGGTGAAGGAATACTGCTCGTAGAAGGTGGCGTCGGACTCCTGCGGCGAGCGTTCGGTGAGCGTGCCGCGCACCGTCTGGCCCACGGTGATGGGGTGATTCACCACCGGCCCTGGCGGCGTCCCCGCCTCAACCGCCAGGGTGAAGGGCCCGGTCGCCACGGCCATCGAGTTGGCGTGGATCTCCAGGTCTCCGTCGGCGGTGAAGACGTAGTTCAGCTGGGCGTCGGTGCCGCCGGCGCCGTCGTCGTTCATGGTGGATGGGCGGTACTCCCCGCCGGCGCGCATTCCCGCCGAAAGGAAGGCGTCGAAATTCCGCGCCCGCATGGTCACGCGCACCGCCTCGCCCCTGCGGCCATGGTAGAGAAACGACTTGTAGTGCGAAGAGTCGCTGGGAGACACGCGCGGGTCAGCCGTGGTGAGCTCGGACGAGATCGTCTGGCCCAGCCGGACCGGCTGCTGCGCGAGGGCGGGGTGGGAGGCCAGCAGGAGTGTGGCGGCCGCAAGGGCGGAGCGGTGCAGGCGTTCGCGAGGCGTCATGCGTGTTGGTTTCCTGTGAAGGGTTTCCGCCGGCCCACAAGGCGGCGGGTCGTGCGCGTCCGGCCAGGCACAGGGCCCGGCCCCGTCTGGCCGATCCCGCCGCCGGGGCTGCTCAGCGGGCCATCAGCCGAACCACGAAGGTGCAGGCGGGCTGGCGGCAGTCGGCCATGTAGGCGCGCAGCTCGTAGCTGCCCGACTGGCGCGGCACCACCCGCACCAGCGGCTCGGCGTCGAGCTCCACGTCGGCCGAGACTTCGGCGCCGTCGGGGCCCAGCAGCCGCAGGTCCAGGTCGTGGCACCCGGCATCGCAGCGTCCGGCCAGCGCGTAGCTGCGCCCGGCCTGCAGCACCACCCGCCAGCGCGCGCTGGCCGTGGCCGCCAGCCGCCCCGTGAACGGCTCGCCCACCGCCGTCATCTCGCGGAGGTACGCGGCCTTGAGCGCCGCGCCGCGGAGCGCCGCGTCTTCCACGCTCTGCCCCCGCGCCGGGCGGGGCGCCGCGGCGCCGGCCAGCACGAGGAGCGTCGCGAGGATCGGAGTGCGCATGGCTGGCCGGTTCGGGTTCGTTCGCCGCTCCGTGATCGAGGCGGCGCGTGGCGGCGTGGGTTTGCGGCGCCGTGCGATGGCACCGGGCCGCCGGTGAACGCCATCAAGATGGAGAACGCCCGTTTCCGTGCCGTTAGCTGGCGTTTCCCGCGGGCATTCCCTTGTCCAAACTCCGCGTGTTTCCTAGCTTTTCCTCTTCCTCCCACGCCCCCGCCGCCCCGCGCCGATCCACGGGAACCCATGCTTTACCTGCGTGTGCTCGGCGCCGTCGCCCTCGACCGCGAGGGCGACCCCGGCCCCCGTGCGCTGGTGGCCCAGCCCAAGCGGCTGGCGCTGCTGGTGTACCTGGCGCTGGCGCGGCCGCGCGGCCCCCAGCGGCGCGACCAGCTGCTCGCGCGTTTCTGGCCCGGCTCGGGCGACGAGCGGGGGCGCGGCGCGCTGCGGCTGGCGCTGCACGCGCTGCGCAAGGCGCTGGGGCCTCACGTGCTGGCCGGCTCGGGAGGGCAGGAGGTGGGGCTGGCACCCGGCGCGCTCTGGTGCGACGCCCTGGAGTTCGACCGCGCGGTGGACGAGGGGCGCGACGCCGACGCACTGGCGCTGTACGCGGGCGAGCTCCTTCCCGGCTTCCACCTTTCCGGCGAGGACGAGTGGGAGCGGTGGCTCCAGGACGAGCGGGCGCGGCTGGCCCGGCGCGCGCTGGAGGCCGCCGGGCGCCTGGCCGACGCCGCCGATGCCGCCGATGACCTGGAGGGCGCGCTGGCCTGGGCTCGCCGCGCCACCGATCTCGACCCGCACGACGAGGCCGCCGTCCGGCGGCTGATGGTGCTGCTCGACGCCGTGGACGACGGCGCCGCCGCCACGCGCGCCTACCACGACTTCGCACGCCGCCTGCGGGCCGACACGGGCGACGAGCCGCTAGCCCCCACCCGCGATCTGGCGCGCGCCATCGCCGAGCGCGCCAGCGTGGCGGCCCCCGTCCACCGCGCCGTTTCCGCGCCCTCGCTGCCGCCTCCGCTTCCGCCGACGGGAGAGGGGAGCGATGCGATCCCCGCGGATCCAGGCGACGATGCGGCCGGCGCCGGATCAGCCGCTGGGCCGGCGGCGGGGACGATCCGTGGAGCCGCTGATTCCGGCGTCGCCCTCGACGTGATCGAGGCGTCTCCGTCTTCGCTGCTGGATCCGGCTTCGTCCGTGTCGAAGAGGAAGCCGCGGGGGAGATGGACGGGGCGGCGAGCGTGGCTCGCGGCGGCGGGGGTGGCGCTGGTGGCGGGGGGGCTGGCGTGGGTGGGCGTGCGCGGGGTGCTGGAGCGGCGTGCGGAGGCGGCGTTCCCGCTCTCGCGGATGGCGGTGCTGCCCTTTCGCGTGCGCGGGGCGCCCCAGACGGCCTACCTGGGCGAGGGGCTGGTGGACCTGCTCTCCACCCGCCTCGACGGCGCAGGGCCGATCCACACGGTCGACCCGGTCGCCCTGCTGGGATACGCCCGGCGGCAGGGGCTGGAGCCCGGCGACCTGGCCGACGGTGTGGCCGCGGCCCGCCACTTCGGCGCGGGATCGCTGGTGGTGGGAGACGTGGTGGAGGCGGGCGGCCGGCTGCAGGTGACCGCGTCGCTGTACGACGTCCGCGGCCGGCTGCGCGCCACCGCGCGTGCGGCCAGCGCCGACGAGCGCGACGTGTTCGGCCTGGTGGACCGGGTGGCCCTGGCGCTGCTGGCGGGGAGCCCGGCGGCGCCGGGGCAGCGGCTCACGCAGACGGCGGCGCTCACCACCACCTCGCTCCCCGCGCTGCGCTCGTACCTGACGGGCGAGCAGTGGTTCAGGCAGGGAAAGGTGGCGCTGGCGGTGGAGGCGTTCGCCGAGGCGGCCGGGCAGGACAGCACCTTCGCCCTGGCGCTGTACCGGCTCAGCACCGCCATGGACTGGTCTGGCCGCACCGTGGGCGCCCGCACGCCGGGCGAGGTGGTGGCGCAGGCGCTGCGCTTCCGCGGCCGCCTGGCCCCGCACGACCGCCTGCTCCTGGATGCGCGCGACGCATACTGGAACGGCTCCGCGCGCCAGGCCGAGCGCCTCTACCGCGCCGCCCTGGCCGACGACCCCGCCGACGTGGAGGTGTGGCACGAGCTGGGCGAGGTGCTGTTCCACCGCGGGGTGTGGCTGGGGATCCCGCTCACCCGCGCGCGGGCGCCTTTCGAGCGCGTGCTGGCGCTGGACCCCGCCAACGAGAGCGCGCGCATCCACCTGGCCCGCATCGCCGCCGTGGAGGGGCGCGCGGGCGAGCGCGACTCGCTGATCCACGACGTGGTGGGCCAGCAGCCGGCCCACGCGCGCGCGCTGGAACTGCTGGCCCTGGGCGCCTTCGGCTCGGGCGACGCGCGGCGGGTGGCCGGCGTCACCGAGCGGATGCGCGGCCTCGATTACGATGCGGTGTGGCTGAACGCATGGCGCGCCGCCGATTTCACCGGCAACCCCGCCGCCGGCGAGGCCGGAGCCGCGCTCCTCCTGGAGCCCTCGCGCTCGGCGCGGTCGCACGCGGTGGGGCACACGCTGGCCGCGCACATGGCCGCCGCGCGCGGACAGTGGCGCCGCGCGGCAAGCGAGCTCCGCGCGGCCGCCGCGCTGGAGCCGGCCTACGCCGCCCAGGTGCGGGCCTCGCTGGCGCTGCTGCCGCAACAGCCGCTGACGCCGGCGGCGCTCGCGGCCATCCGTGCCGCGCTCGACACCACGCCCGTGCCCGCGCCCGACACCATCGGCGATCCCGTGAGCAACGCGCGGCGGTACTGCCCGTCGCTCTGCCGCGTGTACCTGAAGGGCGCGCTCGCCGCCCGCGCGGGGGATTCGGTGGCAGCCCGCCACGCCCTGGGCGCGCTGGAGACGGCACGCGCCGCGTCGCCGCACGAAGCCGAGCTGGTGCGCTACCAGGCCCACGTGCTGCGGGCACGGCTCGAGCATGATCCGGCGCGCGCGCTGGCGCTGCTGGAAGAAGGCTGGCCCGGGCGCACCCTTCCGCAGTTCTCCAGCTTCGAGCCGTACGGCCACACGCCCGAGCGGATGCTGCGCGCCAGCCTCCTCCGCGCCACCGGCAACGCCGCCGCCGCGCTGGAGTGGTACAACACCGTGGACGAAGACCTGGGCGCGGGGCTGGCCTGGCTGGCCCCCGCGCACCTGGCGCGCGCCGAGTTGTGCGAACAGCTGGGCCGGCGCGGCGAGGCGGCGGACCACTACGCCCGTTTCGTCGCGCTCTGGAACGGGGCCGATCCCGAGTTGCAGCCGCTGGTGGCCCGCGCGCGCGAGCGTCTCGCCGCACTCCGCCGCTGAGCGCCCGGCCGCGCCGCACTCGCTCGCGTCCGGCAGCGGCGAGCCCTCTGGTTCCCTCGTCCCCTGGTTCCCTCGTCCTCTGGTGCTCTGGTCCTCTGGTGCTCTGGGTCCCTATCAACGTCCATCTACGCAGCGAGACGAAGCCGCGGCAGGCAGATAGGCACCCATCGGCCCAACGGCGCGCGGCCCGTCTCCCTGGCTGGGAAACGGGCTGCGCGCCGTCGTCTTCTTTCCTGGTGTCTCCCGCCGGTCCGTCTCTTACGAAGCCGCCCCCGCGATCCGCGCCACGCCGTCGATCAGGCGCCGCACGTCATCCTCCGTGCAGTACGGCGCCACGCCCGCGCGCACCAGCCCGCCGCAGTCCGACAGCCCCAGCGCGTCGCAGACCGTCGTCGCGTAGAAGTCACCGTTCCACACGAACACCCCCTCGTCGCCCAGCCGCTGGGCGATCTCGTCCGGCGTGAAGCCCTCGACGGTGAAGGCGGAGGTGGGCGTGCGGGGCTGGCCGCGCGCCACGCCGTGGAAACGGACGCCGGGGATGGCGCGGAGCCCGTCCTCCAGCATGCGGAACAGCGCCTCCTCGTGCGCGTGCACCGCGGCGTACGAGCGCTCGAGCGCCTCGCGGCGGTCGTCGCCGTCCTCGCCCGCGATCGCGGCGATCCAGTCGATGCAGGCCAGGATGCCGGCGATGGCCTCGTGGTTCTGCGTCCCGGTCTCCCAGCGCTCGGGGGCGTCGTTGCTGGCGGGGGGCACCTTGTACGGGTCGAAGCGCTCCAGCAACTCGTGGCGCCCCCACAGAATCCCCGCGTGCGGCCCGAAGAACTTGTAGCTGGAGCAGGCCAGGAAGTCGCACCCCATCTCCTGCACGTCCACCAGCTGGTGCGGCGCGTAATGCACCGCGTCCACGAAGGTGAGCGCGCCCACCGCCCGCGCCGCGTCCGCCACCCGCCGCACGTCGTTGATGGTGCCGACAGCGTTCGACGCCGCCCCGATGGCCACCAGCTTCGTGCGCTCCGAGAGCATCCCCTCGAACGCCTCGTAATCCAGCTGCAGCGTTTCGCGGTTGAGGGGAACCACGCGCACGGTCATCCCGTTGTCGCGCGCCATCTGCCGCCAGGGCGCCACGTTGGCCTGGTGGTCCAGCTCGGTCACGATCACCTCGTCGCCCGGCCCCCAGGCGCGGCCCAGCGAGCGGGAAAGATGGAATGTGACCGTGGTCATGTTGTGCGAGAAGACGATCTCGTCCGCGCTGCCGTTGACGAAATCGGCCGCCGCCTCGCGCGCGGCGAAGAGGATGGCGTCGGTCTCCTGGCTGGTGGCGAAGTGGCCGTGCACGTTGGCGTTGTGCATCGTGAGATACACCGCCATGGCCTCGGCCACGTCCAGCGGCACCTGGCTCCCGCCCGGCCCGTCGAAGAACGCGATCGGCTTCCCCCCGATCCGCCGCTCGAAAACGGGAAAGTCGGCGCGGACGCGCTCGGCGAGCGCGAGGCCGCCGATCCCCGCCGTGGTGGTCTGTTCGATGGTGTCGGTCATCTTCCT
>DASSJS010000453.1:0-4080 GCA_035691085.1 Longimicrobium sp. | reverse complement strand
CGCAGACCGGCGCGCTGGCCGGGCTGGACGACCCCGAGCCCGCGCCCGAGGCCTGGTTCCGCCTGGAAAGCGCGCTCCGGGCCGAGGGGCTGATGCGTGAGGGAACGGCACGGCCCTCCGTCCGTCACGCGTCACGGGGATGGCTGCGCATTGCCGCCGGTGTCGCGCTGTTCCTGCTGGGCGGCGCGGCGGGTGTGTACCTGCGCGGCCACCAGCCCGCGCGGGTGGCGGACGGCGATCCGCGGACGGTGCGCGGCGAGCCGGTGGTGGTGCACGGCCAGCCGGCCCGCGGCGCGCAGTTCGTGAACGATGGGCCTGAGCCTGGCGTGGGCGCCAGCGGGCCGAGGGGGGTGGAGCCGGTGGCCGGCGGGCCGGGTGTGCGGCTCACGTCCGCCGGAGGTGACGCGGGCGTGCCGCAGGGGCGCCCCCGCGTCACGTCGCCCCGGGTGGCCAGCGCCGAGCGCGAGCTGGCCGAGGCCGAGGCGGGGTACCTGGCCGCCCTGCAGCGCTACGCCAACATCGCCGACCCGCAGTCCGGCGCCGACGCGGCCACCCGGATGGCCGCGCTGGAGCGGATGGTGAGCACCACCCGCACGGCGCTGGAGAGCGCGCCCGACGACCCGGTGATCAACGGCTATCACCTTGCCGCCCTCCGCGAGCGCGACGCATTGCGCCAGCAGATGGCCACGGCGGACAAGGATTGGTTCTAGGAGGTGCTGAGTGCTGGGTGCTGAGTGCTGAGATTTCGGTCCGCGGCATCGACTCGGAACTTGGGACTCGAGCACCTGGGCGTTCGCACTCAGCACTCAGCACTCAGCACTCAGCACTCAGCACTCAGCACTTTCGAACTACAAACGGAGCACCACGAGAGATGAAGATCCGCATCTGGCTGGCCGCCCTGGTGGCGCTGGCACTCGCCCTGCCCGGCGCGCTGGGCGCGCAGGACCGGCGGGGCGACGAAGGCCGCGCGGGGAGCGGCTACATGGGAATCCTGTTCGGGTGGGATGACGACGGCACCGCCTCGGTGCGCGACGTGATCCCCGAGTCGCCCGCCGCGCGCGCGGGCGTGCGCCGCGGCGACGTGGTGGTTCGGCTGAACGGCCGCGCGCCCACCGAGGACGCGGTGGACGCGCTGCGCGAGGGGCTGAAGCCGGGCGACACCGTGCGCCTGACCGTGCGGCGCGACGGGCGCGAGGAGCAGCACAGCATCGTGGCCGCCGCCCGGCGCGACGTGGTGTTCGAGCGCCTTCCGCGCGAGGGGCCGGGCGGCGTGTTCTCCATCCCCCCGGGTGACCGGCGGATCGTGATCCGGCTGGACACCATCGAGGCGCACGTGGATTCGATGCGCCGGCGGATGGACTCGCTGCGCGTGCGCCTGCGCGAGCGCCGCCAGGGCGACAGCCTGGTGATCCACGTGGACAGCACGTTCCGCATCCTGCGCGACAGCCTGGTGCGCGTGATGCCGCGCGTGGGAGCCCGCATGCGCGACGAGATCTCGCCCTTCTTCTACGAGTTCGGGATGCGGTCGATGGGGGGCGCCGAGTTCGCGGAGATGAACCCCGGGCTGGGCAAGTACTTCCACACCAATGAAGGGCTGCTGGTGCTGCAGGTGGCGCCGCAGACGCCCTCGGCCCGCGCCGGGCTGCAGCCGGGCGACGTGGTGGTGGAGGCCGGCGGCCGGCGCGTGGCGCGCGTGGGCGACCTGCGCGAGGCGTTCACCCGCGCCGACGGGCAGGAGGTGCGCCTGACCGTGCTGCGCGACGGGCGCCGCCAGCAGGTGCAGGTACGCTGGGAGCGCCCGCGCGAGATGCGCTTCCGCGTGGATTCCACGCGCGAACGCGCGCGCGGGGAGCGCGTCCGCGTGGAGGTGGAGCGCGAGCGGGCGCGTCCCTGAACACTCCGCGCCGGACCACGGAATGACGAAGGGGAGGCCACGCGGCCTCCCCTTCGCCTTTCCCGCCCCGGCGGAGCGGATCACATCTTCTTGGTGCTGTCCACCTTCACCAGCGTGTCGGTCTGGCCGGCGCCGGCGGTGCCGCCCATGGCGCTGTCGGTACCCATCCCGTTCATCCCGCCCATGCTGTCGGTGGCCATGGGGGCGGCCGGTGGCATGGTGGTGGTGTTCTCGGTGCTCATGCTCCCCGAGGTGGCGGTGGTGTCCATGCCGCCGCTGGTCTCACCCTCGTTCTTGTCGCCGCAGGCCGCCGCGGCAGCCATCATCACCAGCACCGAAAGAATCGCGCGAGTCTTCATCGTGCCCGTCCCTGTGCAAAGGAGGTTTACCTGACGCCCGTGTGGCGTCAGGGTGTGGCCTTGTTCCTGGTCACCAGCGTGTCTTCGCCGCCGGGGCCGCTTGGGCCGGCGGGGCCGGCGTTGCCGAAGGCCGTGTCGCCCGGCGCCATCTGGCCGCTGCCGTTGGCGGGGGTCACGGGGCCGCCGTTCTGCACCACGTACGGAGCCGTGCCGCCCGCCGCGCTGTCGCCGGCCGCGGGGGTGGCGGTGGCCGCGGGCGACTCCACGGTGCTGTCGTCGGTCTTGGGGTCGCCGCCCTCGGTCCTGGCGCCGCACGCGGCGAGCGTGGCCACGGTGGCCAGAGCCGCCAGGGTGTGAAGTGCCTTCTGCATTCCGGGTCCGCTCCGGTCGGTGGGGTTCCGGCTTGGAAAGCCGCCCCGGCCAAGCAGGAAGCGTGCCTGGCGCATAAGGTTCGTGCAAGATTCAGGGTGTAAATCCGGGGGCTCCGGTATTATCTTTCGCGTCCCGCCGGCGCCGCCCGGCGTCTACCCCACGGCACCCCCGCCGCGTCATCGCCGTCCTCTCACGCGCGAGCCTATCAATGAAGATCGATCGCCAGAAGTTCCTCGACTCCTACATCGCCGCGTTCGGCACGCCCAAGCCCGACGCGCAGGCGGGGCTCGACGCGCTGCTCACCGCCGCCGAGGCCGACCAGGACATCACCGACATCCGCTGGCTGGCGTACATGCTGGCCACCGTGAAGCACGAGTGCGCCAACACCTGGCGACCGATCGAGGAGTACGGCAAGGGGAAGGGGCACAAGTACGGCGACCCGGTGACGGTCACCGACCCCGAGGGGCGCAGCTACACCAACGTGTACTACGGCCGCGGCTACGTGCAACTCACCTGGAAGGACAACTACCAGACGATGGGCGCCGCGCTCAAGAACCGCCTGCTGTACGAGCCGGCGCTGGCGCTGCAGGCCGACGTGGCCTATGGCATCATGTCGCTGGGGATGCGCAAGGGTTCGTTCACCGGCAAGAAGCTCGACAACTACATCAACGCCGCGGGGTGCGACTACGTGAACGCCCGCAAGATCATCAACGGCCTGGACCAGGCCGAGAAGATCGCGGGCTACGCGACCAAGCTCGAGGCCGCGCTGCGTGCCAGCGTGGTGGCCGCGGTGCCCGGCGGCGTGCCCACGCCCGTGGCCCCGGCTCCGGCTCCCGACGCGGCTCCCGCCGCCGGCCAGACGTTCTCCGTGGCGGCCGACTCGCTGAACGTGCGCAGCGGCCCGGGCGCGTCGAACGGAGTGGTGGCCGGAAGCCCGCTGGCCCGGGGCACGCAGGTGCAGGGGCTGGAGGACAACGGCGGCTGGAAGCGGATCAGCGCCGCCAACGGCGTGGCCGGGTGGGTGAGCGCCCAGTTCCTGGTGCCCGTATCGGCCCCCGCCGCGGCCGTTCCCGCCAGCGCCGGCCCGGCGTTCACCGTGACGGCCGACTCGCTGAACGTGCGCAGCGGCCCGGGTGCGTCCAACGGGCTCGTCGCCGGAAGCCCGCTGGCGAAGGGGACGCTGGTGGAGGGGCTGGAGGACAACGGCGGCTGGAAGCGGATCACGGCCGCCAACGGCGTGACCGGCTGGGTGAGCGCCACCTACCTCGCGCCCGCCGCCGCGCCCGCGGGCGTCTGACCGCGCGGCACCCCGGATCGATCCGATCGCGCCTGGCGAAGCACTTCGCCGGGCGCGATCTGCCTTGAACCGCAACGGCAGTTGGAAACACGGAGGGCACGGAGTACCACGGAGGCCACCGAGAACCCCGCTGTTATACGTGGCCTCCCTGTACCACC
>DASSJS010000452.1:0-8552 GCA_035691085.1 Longimicrobium sp. | reverse complement strand
GGGTCCGGAAAGTGACGTTGGAGAGTTTGCCGATCGGGAGCCCCGAACGTACCAGCGCCCCCCGCGGGCAGCAACGCATGCGATCTTCGCGCCGCGGCGCCGCCGTGGCCGCGCTGGCGCTCGCGCTGAGCGTCTGCGTGTCTCCGCGAACGGTGGATGCGCAGATCCAGCTGCCGCAGCCGCGCGGGTACGTGAACGATTTCGCCAACGTGATCTCCACCGCCTATCGGGACAGCATCCAGGCGGTGGTGGATGACGTGCGCGAGAAGAGCGGCGGCGAGATCGTGGTGGTCACCCTTCCCTCGCTGAACGGGCGCAGCCGCGACGAGGTGGCGCTGCAGATCGGCCGCGAGTGGAAGATCGGGCAGAAGGGCGCGCCCACCGACCGGAACCGCAACACCGGCGTGGTGGTGCTGGTCTCCATGCAGGACCGCAAGTGGAAGATCGAGACCGGCACCGGCGCCATGACCTTCATCCCCGCCGGCGAGGCGGGGCGCATCGGGCGCGACGAGATGGTGCCCGAGCTGCAGGCCGGCAACGTGGGGCGCGGCATCTTCCGCGCGGTGCGGGCGCTGGGGGAGGCGTACGCCGGGCAGTTCGGCTTCCAGCTCACCCCGCGGTATCCCGCGTCGGCCGGGGGCGGCCTTCCCGGGCCGCAGGGGGTGCCGGGGACACAGCCGGACGACCGTGACTATCCCGGTGGGGGCCAGGGGCGGGGCGGGCTTCCGTTCGGGGTCGTCATCGCCATCATCATCCTCTTCTTCCTCCTTTCCCGCGGCGGGCGCGGCGGCGGGTGCCTGCCGTTCCTGGTGGGGATGAGCATGGGTGGCGGCGGGCGGCGCGGCGGCGGGTTTGGTGGTGGATGGGGAGGCGGCGGCTTTGGCGGCGGCGGGGGTGGCGGCGGATTCGGCGGGTTCGGGGGCGGAGGCGGGTTCAGCGGCGGCGGATCGGGAGGCGACTGGTGAGCACGGGAGCGACCATGGGGCGCGAGATGGAGCGGGCTCAGGCGTACGCGCGCGACCTTGCCGGCGCGTACGGCGACGCGCTGCGCGGGGTGGTGCTGTACGGCAGCGCCGCGCGCGGCGAGTACCGCGAGGGGCAGTCGGACCTGAACCTGCTGGTGCTGCTCGCCGCCACCGACGCGCAGACGCTGCGGCGCGGCTCGGCGCTGGCGCGCGCCTGGGCGGCGGAGAACAATCCCCCGCCGCTGCTGATGAGCGAGGCCGAGTTCCGCGGGAGCGCCGACGTGTTCCCCATGGAGCTGGCCGACATCCGCGACGCGAACGTGGTGCTGCACGGCGCCGACCCCTTCGTGGGGATGGAGATCCGCCCCGAGGACCTGCGCCTGCAGCTGGAGCGCGAGCTGAAGGGCGCGTGGATCCGCCTGCGCACGCGCTACCTGACCGACGCGGGCGATGCCGCCCGGTTCGAGCCGGTGCTGCTCAAGTCGCTCAGCACCTTCCTGGTGATGTTCCGCACCGTGCTGCGGCTGGGCGGCGGCAACGCCGTGCGCGACCCCGAGCGGGTGCTGGCCGAGACGGCCGCGATGGTGGGGTTCGACCCGGCGCCGCTGCTGGAGGTGCAGCGCGCGCGCGCCGGCGGGGGAAAGCTGGACGTGCGGCCGGACTCGGCCGTGGTGACCGGGTACCTGGAGGCGGTGGCCCGGGTGGTGGAGTACGTGGACCGCTTCGAGCGGCCGGTATAGAGACCGATTGGGGGGTACCGACCCACAGGGGTACCCACACACTCAGTGCGGAGGATCGAGCGATGCGGTTTGCGAAGATTGCGGTGGTGGGGGTGGCGCTGGGCCTGGGCTTGAGCGGGTGCGGCTACAACCGCATCCAGGATCTCGACGAGCAGGCCGAGCAGGCCAAGTCGAACATCGGCGTGGAGCTGAACGCACGCAACAGCCTGATCCCCAACCTGGTGGCCACGGTGAAGGGGGCGGCCAACTTCGAGCGCGGCACCTACACCGACGTGGCCCGCGCCCGCGCCGGCCAGCTTCCCGCCGCGGAGCAGGCGCTGACGCAGGCGCAGCAGCAGACGCGCGCCGCGGTGGAGAGCAAGGACGTGGGCCAGCTGCAGCAGGCCGAGGCCGCGCAGAACCGGGCCATCGGCACGTACCTGAACATCGCCGTGGAGGCGTACCCGCAGCTGAAGGCCACGCAGAACTTCACCGCGCTGCAGGACCAGCTGGCCGAGAGCGAGAACCGCATCGCCGTGGCGCGGCGCGACTACAACGAGTCGGTGCGGAACTACAACACCTACATCCGCCAGTTCCCGCAGGCCATCACCGCCAAGGTGACCGGCGCGCAGCGCAAGACGCCGTACCAGGCCCCCGCCGGCGCCGAGCAGGCCCCGCAGGTGGACTTCGGCGGAGCCGGGGCGCCCACGACGGCACCGGCAGCGCCTCCCACGCCCTGAATCCAGGGGCGTCGAGATTTGGATGAAAAAGCCGCGCTCCGGGCCGATCCCGGGGCGCGGCTTCTTTCGCGTGGCCCGATCGGACACCGGAGGCACGGATGGCGTTCCGCTCATCCACTCGCACCCGCGACGAACCTGCCCGCGCCGCACGGATAACATTTCACGCCGGGGCCGATGCGGATCGTGATCGTGCCCCACAGCTTCCCCGCCGTACGGAACAGGGAGCCCCTCGTGGACGCGAGCCCCGGTTCCCTGTTCCCTGTTCCTCGCACCAGACGTTTCCCCCGGTTGCTTTACCCGCGACCGGCGCCTATCGTGGCTGCGCGGCCCGAACGGCGCGGCTGCACGGCACATCCGGCCACCACCCCCGAGAACCCTGTATGAAACCACTTCACCACGCCCTGGTGCTGGCGGCGCTGCTCCCGGGCGCGCTGGCGGCGCAGGGAGGCCCCGCGCGCCAGCCGCAGCAGGCCACGCGCATCAGCTACACCGAGGAAACGCTCCCCAACGGGCTGAAGGTGCTCTACCACGTGGACCGCTCCACCCCGGTGGCGGCGGTGGACATCTGGTACAACGTGGGGAGCAAGATGGAGCAGCCCGGCCGCACCGGGTTCGCCCACCTGTTCGAGCACATGATGTTCAAGGGCTCGCGCAACGTGGCCGACGGGCAGCACTTCGCGCTGCTGGAGGGCGCGGGCGCCCGCGCCGGAAACGACATCAACGGCACCACCAGCTGGGACCGCACCAACTACTTCGAGCAGCTCCCCAGCAACCAGTTGGAGCTGGCCCTGTGGCTCGAGGCCGACCGCATGGGCACCCTGCCCGACGTGCTGACCGCCGAGAAGCTCGACAACCAGCGCGAGGTGGTGAAGAACGAGCGCCGCCAGAGCGTGGACAACCAGCCGTACGGCAGCTGGCTGGAGAAGATGCTGGGCTACGTGTTCCCCGAGAGCCACCCCTACCATCACCCGGTGATCGGGAGCATGGAGGACCTGTCGGCCGCCTCGGTGGATGACGTGAAGAACTTCTTCCGCACCTACTACGCGCCCAACAACGCCGTGCTGGTGGTGGCCGGCGACATCGACGTGGAGCAGGCGAAGGGGCTGGTCCGCAAGCACTTCGGCTGGATCCCGCGGGCCGCCGCCGCGCCCGCCCTGCGCCCCATGGCGCTCCCCGCCAGCATCGGCCGCGCCCAACGCGAGGTGGTGCAGGACGCCAACGCCCCCGTCCCCGCCGTGTACGTGGGCTTCCGCATGCCGGCCGCCAAGGACGCGCGCGCCGAGACGGTGGAGCTGCTCGCCTCCATGCTGGGCGGGCGCTCGGGGCCGCTGTACGAGGCGCTGGTGCGCCGCACCAGCGCGGCCACCTCGGTGTTCGCGTTCAACTTCGGGCTGGTGGACGGGGCCGACGTGCTGGCGGTGCAGGCCAGCGGCAAGCCGGGCTCCAACGCCGACTCGCTCGAGGCGGCGCTGGTGCGCGAGCTGGGGAGCGCCGTGGCCGGGCTGACCGCCGAAGACCTGGAGCGTGCCCGCGCGCAGGCCCGCTTCCAGCTGGTGAACGGGCTGCAGCGCACCGGCGGCTTCGGCGGGCGCGCCGACCTGCTGGCGCAGGGGTACACCTTCTTCCGCGACCCCAACTGGGTCAACACGCGCCTGGCCGCCTACGACCGCGTGACGCTGGCCGGCGTGCAGGCGCTGGCGCGCGAGCGGATGCTCCCCGAGAACCGCGTGACCCTGGTGTACGTGCCCAACCGGGCGCCCGCCGCCCAACCCCAAGCCCCCGCACGGCCATGAACCGCCTGAACACGCTCGCGCTCGCGGCGGCCCTGGCGGGCGCCGCGGCCTTTCCCGCCGCGGCCCAGCAGCAGCACGGCACCACGCCGCCCCCGCCGGGCGCGCTGCGCCCCTTCCGGGTGCCCACGCCGCAGGAGTTCACCCTTTCCAACGGGCTGCGCGTGGTGGTGGTGACCCAGCCCGCGCTCCCCATCGTGAACGCCCGCATCCTGGTCAACGCGGGGTCGGTGTACGAGCCCGCCGAGAAGAACGGCGTGGCCCAGCTCACCGCGCTGCTGCTGCGCGAGGGCGCGCGCGGGCTGACCGGCTCGCAGATCGCCCAGCGGATGGAGCGGCTGGGCGCGCAGTTCAGCACCGCCGCGGGGTACGCCAGCGCCAACGCGCAGGTCACCGCGCTCAAGCCGGCGCTGGCCGAGGCGCTGGAGCTGGCCGCGCGCACGGTGATGGAGCCCACCTTCCCGCAGGGCGAGTTCACGCGGGTGCGCACGCAGTCCATCGCCAACTGGGCGCAGAACCAGGCCACGGTGGAGGGGCTGGCCAACGACGCCTTCGCCCGCGCGCTCTTCGAGCGGTCGGCGCCGTACGCCCGGCAGCCGCTGGGCACGCGCGCCACGCTCGAGGGGCTCACCCTGCAGGACGTGCAGGCGTGGCACCGGCAGATGTTCTCGCCGCGCAACGCCATGCTGCTCCTGGTGGGTGACGTGACCGTGGCCGAGGCGCGGCAGATCGCGCAGCGCGCGCTGGGCGCGTGGGCCGGCCCCGCCGTGCAGCTTCCCGCGGTGAGCAACCCGGTGAACCCCGCCAGCGGCACGCGCCTGATCCTGGTGGACCGCCCGGGCTCGGTGCAGTCGGGGATGTACGTGGGGCAGCCCACGCTGGGGTGGGGCGACCCCGACTACTTCGCCATGCGCGCGCTGTCGGAGGTGCTGGGCGGCGGCTTCAAGGCGCGCATGAACACCAACCTGCGCGAGCGCCACGGGTGGACGTACGGCGCCTTCACCCAGTTCAATCCGCGCTCGCGGGTGGGGCTGTTCGCCATCTCCAGCGCGGTGCGCACCAACGCCACCGACAGCGCCGTGGCCGAGGCGGTGCGCGAGTACCGCCGCATCGCCAGCGAGCCGGTGCCGGCCGCGGAGCTCACCTCCACGCTGAACAACGTGGTGGGGAGCTTCCCCAACGGCGTGCAGACGGTGCAGGGGCTGGCCGGCAACATGGAGACGCTGCTGCTGTACGGGCTGCCCACCAACTTCTGGTCCACCTTCCGCGAGCGCATGGCCGCCGTGACCCCGGCCGACGTGGCGCGCGTGGGCCAGAGCCGGCTGGCCGCGGCCCCGGTCACCGTGGTGGTGGCGGGCGACCTGTCCAAAATCGAGCAGCCGCTGCGCGCGCTGAACCTGGGCACGGTGGAGGTGTGGGACGCGGACGGCAACAAGCTCCGCTGATCCTGCTTCCGCCGGTTCCGGAATGAGGCCGGGGCGCTCCCACGCGGGGCGCCCCGGTTTTTTCTGGTTCATCGCGGATCTGGTTGCAGCAGGTCTCCCGCTCGCTCCGATCCTGTCGACGAGTGGCTGCAGGTGGCGCTCGCGCTGAGTATCGAAAATTTTTTGGAGAGCCCCCTCGACCCCGCGGCCACTCACGGAAGGCCACCTGTCTCAACGGATCGATCAGGGGATCACGAGGCGAGTCCGGCCGTGGTGCACGTCCTGCGCACCGAGGGCTGGATGGCGATCATTCGCCGGATCCGCGAAGGCTGCAGGGACGCACGGAGGATCGGGAGGGCTCGATTCCTCCTGATGACGCAGTGAACGAAGCCTTCAGGCGCAGACGACGGGGTGAACGACGGAAGCGGGTGTTCCTGCGAAAAAATTAGGTTCATCGCGGATTTCGTTGCAGCAGGTCGCGCGCACCGATCCTGTCGACGAGTGGCTGCAGGCGGCGCTCGCGCTGAGTACCGCAATTTTTTTTGGAAAGACCCTCCTCGCCTCCGCGGCCACTCACGGAAGGCCGGCTGTCTCAACGGATCGATCAGGGGATCACGAGCCGAGTCCGGTCGTCGTGCACGTCCTGCGCGTCGATGGCGGGATGGCGATCATTCGCCGTTCCACGACGTCTGCGGAGACGCACGGAGGATCGGGAGGGCTCGATTTCCCCTGATGACGCAGTGAGCGAAGCCTGCAAGCGCAGACGACGGGGCGAACGACGAAAGCGGGTGTTCCTGAAAAAAATTTCGATACTCAGCGCATTCCGAGCCTGCAGCCACTCGTCGGTGAGCTCCGGTGCGATCACGTTGCAACTAAATCGACGAAGAACCCCAAAATTATCGATACTCAGCGCATTCCGAGCCTGCAGCCACTCGTCGGCGAGCTCCGGTGCGATCAGGCAGCATCCAAACCGACGAAGAACCGTTTTCTTCTTCCCGGCGTCCTGGTCCTTGGACTCCGGCCGCCTGGTCCGATTCGAGGGAGAAGAACGGCCGGATCGGACGGCGACAATCTGTTCCGCGGCGTAATCGGCGCGGGCGGGCGGGGACGGCGCGGCGACGTTCCTTGACGTTACGCAAGCGCTGGGATATCATGCAGTTGCCTTTCTTCGTCCCCCTCCGTTTCCGCCGCACGCGGCGCGCCGTACCGTGACCCGTCGCCTGATCCTCCTCGCTCTCTCGCTCGCCGTTCTGGCCACTCCCGCGCACGCCCAGCGTGCGGAGGACCCCGGCGTGCAGATCCTGAACGGCACCTGGAAGTTCGAGCGCGGCGACTCGCCGGCGTGGTCCACGCCCGCGTATGACGACCGCCTGTGGGGCGCGGTGGCCGTGCCCGGCGAGTGGGAGCAGTCGTTCCCCGGGTACGACGGCTACGGCTGGTACCGCCGCCACGTTGTGCTGCGGCCGGGGCACGACGCGCCGGTGGGCGTGCAGTTCGGCACCGTGGGCGACGCCTACGAGGTATACTGGAACGGGGTGAAGATCGGCGGGCGCGGCGCCTTTCCGCCGCGCTTCCACGAAGGGCTCGACCCGTCGCTCTTCCTGGTGCCCGACTCGGCCATGCGGCGGGCGAGCGGCGGCGACCACGTGCTGGCCGTGCGCGTGTACAACGACTATGCCTACGGCGGGCTGATGAGCCCGGTGAAGGTGGGGCGCTACGACCGCCTGGCCGAGAAGCGCTCGCCGCGTGACATGGTGATCGGCACGCTGGTGGCCTTCTTCCTGGCGATCGGCGTGTACCACCTGGTGTTCTGGCTGCGCCGCCGCACCGCGCGCGAGAACCTGTGGTTCGCCCTGGTGTCGCTGGCCATCTCCACCTACGGCGCCACCTACAGCAGCGCCGTGTCGGCGCTGCTGGTGCCGCACACCAGCCCGTACCGCACCGGGCTGGTGGCGCTGCTGCTGGGCGGGCCGTTCTTCGTGGCGCTGGTGTACGCGCTGTTCGACCTGCGGGTGCGGCTGCGCGAGCGGGTGGTGATGGGCGCGTTCGTGGCCACCGCCGCGGCGGCCGCGGTCCTCCCGCTGGGCACGCTGGCGCGGCTGAACCGCTGGATCGACGTGGCGCTGGCGCTGGGGATGCTGGCCATCGTGCTGCGCGCCTGCCGCGCCGCGTCGCGCCACCGGCCGCACGCGTGGCTGCTGGTGCTGGGCACCGCCGCCTTCGCCGCCACCTTCATCTACGACCTGGCCAGCGAGTACGATTTCGTGCCCGTGGCCCACCTCCCCATCTTCCCCGGCGTGCCGTCGCTGTTCTGGGCGGGGTTCCTGGTGTTCGTGGTGTCGGTGGGGATCGCCACGGCCGGCAAGTGGGCGCTCACCGAGGTCACCGCGCTGGTCGACCCGCTTACCGGGCTCTCGCGCCGCCACGTGCTGGAGGATGCGCTGCGGCGCGAGACCGAGCGGGTGCGCCGCTCGGGCGGGTCGCTGGCGGTGGTGATGATCGACCTGGACTTCTTCAAGCAGGTGAACGACGCCTACGGCCACCGCACCGGCGACGAGGTGCTGGCGCGCGTGGGCCGCCTGCTGCGCTCCACCGCGCGCAACATCGACCTCCCGGCGCGCTTTGGCGGCGAGGAGTTCGCGGTGCTGCTGTACGACTCGGGGCTGCAGGGGGCGCTGGCCTTCGCCGAGCGCTTCCGCCGCCACCTGCGCGACCTGTCGGTGCCGGCCGGCGGCGGGCGCACGGTTCGCGTGACGGCCAGCCTGGGGCTCGCGGTGGGCGCCGAACTGGTGGACCCCGACGCGCTGATCGACGCCGCCGACAAGGCGCTGTACCGCGCCAAGAACGCCGGCCGCGACCGCCTGGTAGCCGTGGACCTGGCCGCGGGCGCCACCGAGGGCGCCGAGGTGATCAC
>DASSJS010000451.1:0-23908 GCA_035691085.1 Longimicrobium sp. | reverse complement strand
CCCGCGCCACCTGCACGAACTCGCGCGCGAACGCCCGCGGGTCGCGCCCCGCGCGGGCGAAGGCGTCGGGGTCCAGCCGCAGCATCCCGTCGTCGCCGTGCACGGCGGAGGTGTCCACGCCGTAGCGGCCGGCGGCGGCGGCGAGCCAGCGCCGGATCGGCGCGTCGCTCACGCGCATGGAGGCGGCGTGCGCGGGGTCGGCCACCTCGGGGTAGGGCTGAACGCCGTGGTCGGCGGTGAGCGCGACGATCAAAGTCCGTGGATCGCGCACGGCGTAGAGCGAGTCCAGGAAGGCACCCAGCATCCGGTCCAGCCGGATCACCTGGTCGTGCAGCTCGCGGCTGTCGGGGCCGTAGCGGTGGCCCACGGCGTCGGTGGTGGAGAGCGAGATGGCCAGCACGTCGGTCGCCGGGCCGCGGCCCAGGTCCATGGCCCGCAAACCCTCCATCGCCAGCCCCAGCGTGAGCTGGTCCATCACCGGGAACTGGGTGAGCGCCCAGGCGGCGTCCGCCGCGCCGGCGGGGACCACGTGCGGGAACACGTTGTCATTGCCCCCCGCCTCCACCGCCACGTCGTCGCGCTCGGGGTAGGCCGAGGCGTCCAGCAGCGGCGTCCAGCGGTGGCCGGCGTACGACTGCGGGAGGCGGCGCGCGTTGAAGCGCTGGACCCAGGCGGGAAGGGTGTCGGCGTAGTAGGTGCTGGTGGTGAAGGTGCCGTTGGGCGCGTACCAGAGCACGGTCTGGTGCGCCCGGCCCATGGGGAGGATGGCGCCGCGATCCTTCCGCGACACCGAGAGCGCGCGGGTCCTCGCGTCCTTCACCCGCAGCCAGTCGGTGAGCGTGCCGCCGCGGAAGCGGAAGGGCGACGCGCCCACGCTGTCCATGGTCACCAGCCGCGTCTGCGGGTCGGCCACGCCGTACTCGTTGCTCACGATCCCCGTGCTGCGCGGGAAGCGCCCCGACAGCGTGCTGGCGTGCCCCGGCGCCGTCTCGGTCACCGCGTGGTCCTGGTGCGCGTCGGTGAATACCGCGCCGCCGCCGTACAGCCGCGCCAGGCCGCCGGTGAGTTGCCCCGGCCAGCGCGTCAGGTAGTCGGGGCGCAGCTGGTCCACGGTGATGAACACCAGCAGCCGCGGCGGCTGCGCGGGCGCCGGGGCCTGCGCGGCGGCGGGCGCGGCGCACGCGGCCAGCGCGCAGGCAAGGGCAAAGCGACGGAGCATCGGCACGTTCCGGAGACGGACGAACGCGGCCGTCCACGCGGATCGCGCGTGGGCCGGCCAGCCTGTGAACGGATTGAACCGCGAAACTAGCGCGCCCGCTCTCTCCCCGCCAACCCGGGCACAACGCGGCCGTGGCGATCGATGCGGAACCGGTTCGGGATCGTGACCATCCGTCCCCGCACGGGCGCATCCCTACCCGCCGCGCGCGGCGGCGCCTAGCTTGGCCGCGGCATCCTCTCGCATCTCCATCCTCATCATCCCACGCCCATGAACGTAGCGCAGAACCTGGAGCGCTCGGCCCGCCTCTTTCCGCACGCGCCGGCGATCGAGTTCGAGGGGCGATCGACGTCGTACGCGGAGCTCGAGGCGGCGGTGAGCCGCGCGGCGCACGGGCTGCGGGCGCTGGGCGTGGAGAGCGGCGACCGCGTGGGGCTCTTCCTCCCCAACCTCCCCGCCTTCGCGATCGCCTACCTGGCCGCGCAGAAGCTGGGTGCCGTCGCTGTCTCCATCAACGCGCTGCTGAAGACGGACGAGCTGCGGCACGTGCTGGCCGACAGCGGCGCGTCCATCGTCTTCACCACCGCCGCGCTGCTGCCGGAGCTGGCCCCGCTACGCGGCGAGCTGACGGGCCTGCGCGAGACGGTCGTCTGCGAGGGGGACGCGCCGGGCGAGCGGACGCTGGAGGCGCTGTGCCAGGGACAGCCGGACGCCCTCCGCGCGCGGGAGATGGAGCCGGGCGACCCGGCGGCGATCCTCTACACCAGCGGGACGACGGGGAAGCAGAAGGGCGCGGTGCTCTCGCATGGCAACGTGGTGTCGAACTACCACTCCACCTGCCACTACGTGGGCTGCCGGCCGGGCGACCGGCACGCGCTCTTCCTCCCGCTGTTCCACTGCTTCGGGCAGGACTTCATCCTCAACTCGGCGCTCAACTCCGGCGGCACCATCCTCCTCCACCGCCGCTTCGACCCCGAGACGACCCCGGCGCTGCTGCGCGAGCAGCGGGCGACGCACCTGTACGCGGTGCCCACCATCTACATCTACCTGCTGAACGCCGGCCTCACGCCCCGGGATCTGCCGGACGTGCGCTACTGCTTCTCGGCCGCGGCCACCATGCCGGTGGAGGTGGCGCGGCGGTGGCAGCAAACGTTCGGGATGGCGGTGCACGAGGGGTACGGGCTCACGGAGACCAGCCCCTTCGCGGCCTACAACCACGAGTACGCGCACCGGCCGGGCTCCATCGGCACCCCCATCGAGAACGTGGAGATGAAGGTCGTGGGGCCGGATGACCGCGCGGTGGCCGATGGGGAGTGGGGGGAGATCTGCATCCGCGGGCCCAACGTGATGCTGGGCTACCACAACCGCCCCGCCGAGAGCGCCGAGGCCCTGCGCGGCGGCTGGTTCCACACCGGCGACGTGGGATACCGCGACCCCGACGGCTTCTACTACCTGGTGGACCGGGTGAAGGACATGATCAACTGCGCCGGGTTCAAGGTGTGGCCGCGCGAGGTGGAGGAGGTCCTCTACGCGCACCCGGCGGTGAAGGAGTGCGCCGTGGTGGGCCTTCCGGACGAGGTGAAGGGCGAGTCGGTCGCCGCCTTCGTGGTCCCGCAGGCCGGCGCGTCCATCACCGCGGACGAGATCGAGGCGTTCTGCCGCGAGCGGATGGCGGCCTACAAGGTCCCGCGCCGCGTCGAGCTGGTGGACACGATCCCAAAGAGCCCTACCGGGAAGATCCTGAAGCGCGTGCTGCGGGAGGGGTGAGCGGCGCCGGCAAGGCGCGGGCGGAAATAGAGCCCTGGCTCTAAAGAAAACCGCTTGTGCACACTGGAATAGAGTCACGGATGATGACTATAATTCATGTCGGCGGTCACGCATCGTGATCACCCCGCATCCCTCACCGGAGCCGTCGTCATGAAGTCCCGCGCGCTGAACCCCGAAGAGCTCGTCGTCACCTCGTTCGAGACCGCTCCCGCGGACACCTTCGCCGCCGGCAACCCGACGCCCGACTCGGGCTGCTTCGACTGCCCCAATCTGGTTACCATCAGCTGCGACCACCCCTGCTTCTGAGCACGACGATTTCGTGGAGGATCACGGGGTGTGATCCTCCCAGTTCCCTCACCCGGAGTCTTTCCCATGCACCAGCAGCCCATCCCGTTGGATCCTTCGGAGCTCGTCGTCACCTCGTTCGAGACCGAGGCCACGGCCGCGGCCCTGTCGCCCATCACCGTCCTCACCATCAACGATCCGACGGCCGCGACGCGCTGCTTCATCTGTCCCGCCATCACCTACAACTGCTTCTGACCCGTAGACACGGCAGGCGCCCCCCTCCGCCGGCCGGAGGGGGGCAACGATCCCGCGTCGTGATCCCGTCCGCCGCGACCGCCCCTGCTTCCGAGCGGTCGCGGCGACCTTGAGGAGGGTCACGCGATGTGATCCCCCTGTTTCCCAAACCGGAGCCGTTCCCATGCAGAACAACAAGTTGAACCCGGCGGACCTCACCGTCACCTCGTTCGAGACCGAGCCCACGGCCACGTCCGCGAACCTGTACCAGTACCCCCGGCCCTTCACCGATCCGACGGCCGAGACGTACTGCTTCGTCTGCCCCGCCTACACCGAAGCCTGCTACTGACCCGTAGACGCGGCAGGCGCCCCTCCGTGGCAAACGGGTGGGGTGCCTGCCGCGTCCCGGCCTCTTCCGCACGAAATCACCCCGCGTCCAGCTCTCTTCCCCGCCACTCCGGCAGCAGCAGCGCGCCCACGATCGCCAGGCCGAAGAACGCGGCGAAGGTGCCGAAGACGGCTCTCGGCCCGCCGGCGGCCAGGAGCGGCGGAACGCAGAGCGGCGCCAGGATCGAGGCGATGCGCCCGAACCCCGCCGCCCAGCCGGCGCCCGTGGCGCGGACGGTGGTGGGATACACCTCGGGCGTGGCCGCGTAGACGGCGCCCCACGCGCCCAGGTTGAAGAAGGAGAGAAGGCACCCGGCCACCAGCACGGCCGTGTCGGAGTCCGCCCGGGCGAAGAGGAGCGCCGCGCCGGCCGAGCCGGCCAGAAACGCCGCCAGCGTGGGCCGCCGCCCCCACTTCTCGATCAGCCAGGCACTCACCGCGTAGCCGGGAAGCTGCGCCAGGCTGATGTACAGCGTGAACTGGAACGACCGGGCCAGCGTGAAACCGCGCTGCACCAGCAGCCCGGGAAGCCAGATGAACACGCCGTAATACGCGAAGTTGATCCCGAACCACACCAGCCACAACGCCAGCGTCCGCCGCGCCAGCGCGCGGCTCCAGAGCTGGCCCAGGCTCACCCCCGCCGGCCGGGTGGCGGGCGGCGCGGGGATCGCCTCCGCGGGCGGCCGCACGCCCGCCTGCGCCTCGAAGCGGCGGACCACGGCCTCGGCCTCGTCGGCGCGGCCCTGGCTCTCCAGGAAGCGGACCGACTCGGGGAGCGCGCGGCGCACCACGCCCGAGTAGAGCGCCGGGAGCGCCCCCGCCGCGAACGCCCAGCGCCAGCCGTTCGCCGAGGCAGGGACCACGAAGGTGCCGATCAGCGCGGCCAGGATCCACCCCGCCGCCCAGAACGCCTCCAGCAGCACCACCACGCGCCCGCGGATGCGCGCCGGGGCGAACTCGCTCACCAGCGTGGAGGCCACCGGCAGCTCGGCCCCCAGCCCGAACCCGATCAGGAAGCGGAACACCAGCAGCGACGCCACGCTCCAGCTGAGCGCGGCGGCCCCCGTCGCCACGCCGTAGATCAGCAGCGTGCCCGCGAACACCGTGCGGCGCCCGATCCGGTCGGCCACGCTCCCGCCCAGCGACGCGCCGATCGCCATCCCCACGAACCCCACCGAGCCGATCCACGCCACGGTGCCGCCGGACAGCTGCCACTGTTTGGCCAGCGCTGCCATCACGAACGAGATCAGCCCCACGTCCATCGAATCCATCGCCCAACCCGCCCCGGCCACCAGCAGCAGGCGCCGGTGCAGGGGCGTGAACGGAAGGCGGTCCAGGCGTTCGGCGCGCGTCGGTGCGGGCATCCGGTCTCCGTCAGGGGGCATTTTGGGGGGGGCCGATTCAATCCACGGGCCACAACGGCAGGGAACAGGGAATAGCAAGCGCGATGGTTCGGGTGAGACTCAACGGATCTCCACGATCGATCGATGGGGCACTCGTTTCGATCGCGCCATCAGGATATACTGATTGGCACGCACCCGCTCATGTCCCGCCGCAAACGCGGGGATTACCCGTCAACTCTTATCGGGAGGGAGCCATGAAGGTGAAGCTCGATGAAGTGCGCGTGGAGTCGTTCGCCACCACGGCCGGCAACGACGGCGCGCGCGGCACGGTGAACGCGCACGAGGCAACGCCCCGGTTCTCGTGCCAGCCGTACTATACCTGCCCCGAGTGCGCCTCGCCCGTGATGGAAGAGCGCCCGATCGACGACTGAGCACGGCCGGCACCGCGAGGGAAGCCCCGGCGGCGAGGCCGTGCCGGGGCTTCCCTCAGTGTTTCTGACGAACGGACGATGAGCGACGATTCCGCGAAGGTGATGGTCCTGCTGGTGCCCGGCATCTGGAACTCGGGCCCGGAGCACTGGCAGTCGTACTGGGAGCGCGAGCGTGGCGACTGCGTCCGCGTGGAGCAGGAGGATTGGGAGGCGCCCCGCCGCGCGGAGTGGGTCGCGAGCCTCGGCGCCGCGATCGCGAGCGCGCCGGGCGAGGTCGTCCTGGCCGCGCACAGCCTGGGATGCGCCACGGTGGCGCACTGGGCCGCCGGGGCGGACCCGTCCCTGCGCGCGAAAGTCCGCGGCGCACTGCTGGTTGCCCCCGCCGACGTGGACCGGCCGGGCTTTCCCGCCCCGAGCTTTGCGCCAATGCCGATGACGCCGCTCCCCTTCCGCACCACGCTGGTCGCCAGCACCAACGACGAGTGGCTCACCATCGCTCGCGCCGCCGAGCTCGCGGCCGCGTGGGAAAGCCGCCTGGTGAACGCCGGCGCGCTCGGCCACATCAACAGCGCGTCGGAACTGGGGATGTGGCCACTCGGCCAGCAGCTGCTCGCCGAGCTTGCCGGATAACCCGGCGCTTCGCATCCCCTCGCAGGCTGTTCCCTGTTCCCTGTTCCCTGTTCCCTGTTCCCTGTTCCCTGTTCCCTGTTCCCTGTTCCCTGTTCCCTAACTCCCTGCCACGAACCGTCTTGCGCGAGGGGTTGACTCCGGGCCGCCACGCTGATAACTTATCTGCGCGCAACGAGTTAGCTCGTTGCGTTTTTGCGCCCGTAGCTCAGCTGGATAGAGCGTCTGACTACGGATCAGAAGGTCGGGAGTTCGAATCTCTCCGGGCGCACTGAAAGCCCCGGCAGCGGCGACGCTGTCGGGGCTTTCGTTCGTCCGAAGCCTGTCCCGTTGCGGAACCGGCTCCGTGTTTGTTGCACCGCCAAACGGCGTGCTGAATGCGGCTGTTGGAGCCTCGCGCAGTTTGCGAGGCTTCTCGTGGTTGTTGCTGCGGCTTCAGCCGCCGGTGAGCGAGGCTGGCGGGCGAGCTCTCCATCCCGGCCGGCCACGACAGAACGCGCACGCGTCACGCCTTCGGGCCGGCCAGCCAGTCGCGCGCCTCGGCCTCGTCCAGAAACACCCGCATGGTGGCCGAGACGCGCCCTTCCGTCAGGAGCTCGAACTGGCGGCCGCGTCCGTAGTCGTTCAGCGAGCGCATGAGGATGGCGGCCCGGCCGTTGCCGATGCGCTCGTCGTTGCGCAGGTGGTTGTCTCCGGCCTGGTACATCGCCCGCAGGTCCGCCTCGCCGAAGTCGAGCGCGCGATGGTCGAACAGCACGTCCATGCCGGGCAGCCAGCCAGGGCGGGTGATGATGTCCTCGATCATCCGCACGTGGTCGTTGACGTCGAAGGTGCCCGACGTCGTGACGACTGCGTAGCCGTCGCCCCGGGGGATCTCCACCGTCCAGCGCATCGTCGCTCTCCTTCACACTCGTGCCCGCCGCCGAAACGCCGCAACCACCGTACTCGCGGGATTACGGGCGAGGCGAGCCGCTCCCTTCCGCCGCCTCGCCCGGCCGGTAGGCGCGCTCGGTGTGGCCACGCAGCTGGTCGGGGTAGAAGTACACCTCGCGCAGGTTGCCGCTGGCGTAGCGCTCGGCCTGGTCGTTGAAATGGCGCGAGCGGGGGTCGCCGCTCTCGCCGCCGGCGGTGACGGCGCGGGCGCGGACGCGCGGGCCGAACTCCACCACCGCCACGAAGCTGTTGCCGCTGGTGCCGTAATACCGCTTGGTCCCCGGGTAGCGCCGCGCGCCGAATGAGGCCAGCGACCCCCACTGCGCCGAGGTGAAGGGCACGGGGATGCTGGCGCCCGCGTCGCTGAACGGCTGCACGATGTCGCCGGTCAGGCGCTGGAAGCGGTTGATCTGCCCCCACGGTGTCCGCCAGCTGCCGAAGTCGCGCTCCAGCCGGTCAGCGGCGGCGGCAAGGGCCTGCAGCTTCTGTTCGGTCGAAGTGCGCGTGGCCATGTAGTCGTACACGTTCATCCCCGCCTGCCGGGCGTCGGCGGCCGCCATGGTCCACAGCGCCTCGCCCCAGAACACCGCCAGCGAAGTGGGCGCCGAGGCGGCCGACCACCGGTAGTCCCACCCGCGCAGCAGCGCGATGGGGCCGGCCAGCTTCGCCTTCAGCGGGTCCCCGGCCGGGGCCGCGTCGTACGCACGCAGCAACGGGGGCACCAGCTGGGCGAACGCCGGCAGGTACGGATCGTACGCGGCGGCGCGGAGCGATTCCAGGGTGAAGTCCTTCTTCCCCCGCAGCACCCGCTGCGCGTGGATCCCCCGCGGGTTCTCGCCGAAGGTGTCCATGTAGCGCGGGAAATCCGCCTGCTTCGGGCTGTACGGCCCCGCGGCGGAATACGGCCAGTCGTTGGTGTTGAAGATCCAGCCGATGGGCGGGTTCAGCAGGTGCGGCACCTGGGCCGTGGTGTGCAGCCCCTTCCAGTCGGTGGCGGGGTCGCTGCCGTCCACCGGCTTCGTGTAGTCGAAGCGGTCGTCGCGCCGGGGGATGAAGTGCGGGTGGAAGTAGGCGATGTTCCCGCTGGCGTCGGCGAAGATGGTGTTGTTCGACGAGTTGGCCTTCATCTCCTCGCCCAGCGCGCGGAAGGCGCGGTAGTCGTGCGTCTTGGTGCGCAGGAACGACTGGCTCAGCGCCTCGATCGGCCGCTGCATCAGCGCCACCGTCACCCACTTGCCGCCCTCCTCGCGCACCACCGGGCCGTGGTGCGTGCGATACACCTCGAAGGTGCGCCGCGCCATCCCGCTCGCGGTCTTGTACGGCACCACGATCGTATCGGTGGCCAGCGGCCGCTCCTCCGTCCCGTACCGGTAGAAGCGGCGGCCGTCGCGCTCCACGATGGTCTCCAGGAACTCGTCCACCACGTCCACGCCGCTGGAGGTGTGCATCCACCCCGCCCGCTCGTTGAAGCCCTGGTAGATGAAGAACTGCCCCCAGGTGGCGGCGCCGTAGGCGTTCAGCCCCTCGCCGCTGGTCATCTGCAGCTCCGAGCGGAAGAAGAACGAGGTGTGCGGGTTGATCAGGAGGAGCGCGTGCCCGCCCGCCGTGTTCTTCGGCGCGATGGCGAAGCCGTTGGACCCCTTCGGCTCCTGGAAGCGCGTGTCCGGCTCCGGCGCCAGGGCAACGGCGTGGTGGCCGTAGAACGCCTCCAGGTCGCGAACCGAGATGCGCTCGATGTCGCCGCCGATGCTCCCCTCGGTGAACGAGAGCGCCATCCACGGCTCGAAGCGGCGGATCACGCGCGGGGTCACGTTCGGATGCGTGGACAGGTAGAAGTTGAGCCCGTCGGCCCACCCGTCCATCAGCGCGCGCAGGAACGCGGGGCTGCGCGCGTACTGCGCCCGGAGGGAATCGGGGCCGATGAACAGCTTCATCCGCAGGTCCTGGAAGACGGCGGGCTCCCCCTCGGCCTCGGCCAGGCGCCCCATCGCGTTGAGGTAGTTGGTCTCCACGCGGTTGAAGTCATCCTCGGCCTGGGCGTAGATCATCCCAAACACCGCGTCGGCGTCGGTCCGGCCGCGCACGTGCGCGATCCCCCAGTCGTCGCGGGTGATGGTGACGCCCTGCGCGCGCTGCCGCCACCGTGCCGGGTCGGACGACGCATCGGGCGATTGCGCGGCGAGCGGGGCGCGCGCGGCGAGCGCGAGCAGGAGGGCCGCATGGATGGTTCGGGTGCGGAGCATGATTCGCTGCGTTCCGGGAATGGGTTCGGGATCGGAGCAACGTCGGATGGCCGCCCGGCGTCCGCAAGGGATTGCCCGCCCGGGAGCCGCGTAGACGGCCTGGATGCGCTGGCGCCGCCTGCGGTTCCTTGGTGGTCGTGGATGGAAACAGGTGGCGGGATGGCCGGCTTGGAGCCGGGCGCCTGGCCGGTGAAAATCGACGCTTCCGCCCCCTTGAGCAACGGCGGGGGATGGGTTATACTTACGGCCTTCGGGTGCGCCACGGCGCACCCGAATTGCTCCTGTGGCGGAATTGGTAGACGCGCTAGATTCAGGATCTAGTGGGCGCAAGCTCGTGGAGGTTCGAGTCCTCTCGGGAGCACTGGTTGAAGCAGTTGCAGTACGTGTCGCGGGGTGGAGCAGCCTGGTAGCTCGTCGGGCTCATAACCCGAAGGTCGCGGGTTCGAATCCCGCCCCCGCTATACGGTCGATTAGCTCAGTTGGTTAGAGCGCTCGCCTCACATGCGAGAGGTCCGGGGTTCGAGTCCCTGATCGACCACTGAAAGAGAAGCAGGCCCCGCACGTTCTAGCGGGCGGGGCCTGTTTTCGTCATCGTACCCGATGCAGTGCAGCGATCCGCATACATACTCCCCGGCCCCGGGCTCCGCACCGGCGGCTGAAGCCGCAGCAACAACTACGAAAAGCCTCGCAAACTACGCGAGGCTCCACCAGCCCGTTGGAGGTATCGATGCAGAAACAAATCACGCTTCGAATGCTCGGTTCCGAGCCCCGTCCGTAGATCCTTCAGCCTGCAAGATGGTACCGTGCCGCCCGTTATGCGGTGGCCGGCCTCCGTGAGGTCGTCAGGTTTATCCTCGACCTGATACTGGCAAATCCATCCGCGCAATCACCGCCGCGCGCCTTCGACCCTTCCAGATCGTCGCGTTGCGATACACGCCGCGTTCATGGTTGACGCGGCGGTGCTACACGCGGGCCTGCACCCCTGCTACAGCGCCCCGGGACAACCATCATGGCGCGAAGCGGATGCGTGGACCCGCGCAAACGCATGCCGCCGGGTACCGGAAGTGCCGCATAAAATGCCGCTTCAAACCTCATCGCGAGCGCCCGGTCTCCCCCGCGCCCGCCGTATCCCACCCTCTACGCCCCGGAGGCTCCCATGCGCCTCGCTCCATCCGTGCTGGCCCTGGCCTGCGCCGCGACCGCGGCCGGCTGCGCAGACCCGGCGCGGTCACCCGCGCGCGACATCGTGCTCCCCGTGTTCGCGTCGTCGAATGCCAGCAACAACTTCAACGCGTCGCCGCACGGCAGCGGCGAGGTGCCGGCGAACGACTCGCGCGGACGCGGCAGCGCCATCTTCCACCTGAGCGACGACGGCACCACGCTGCACTACAAGCTGATCGTGGCGAACATCGACCACGTCACGCAGTCGCACATCCACCTGGCCGCCAAAGGGGTGAACGGGCCGGTGGTGGTGTTCCTGTTCGGCTTTGTGGCGGGCGGCGTGACGGAGAATGGCGTGCTGGCCGAAGGCGACATCACCGCCGCCAACCTGATCCCCCGCCCGGCCATCGGCTTCGGCGCCACCATGCCCGAACTGGTGGCGGCGATGCGCACCGGCGGCGCGTACGTGAACGTGCACACCGTGGCGCTCCCCGCGGGCGAGATCCGCGACCAGGTAAAGGAGAACGGTCCCACGCACTGATGGGGGAACGAGACGGATCTACGGCGGCGGCATCCAACCTGGGTGCCGCCGCCGTTTTCGCATTTGCACCACGAGCGATGGAAGCACCGGCAGAAATCCAGCGCCTCCGCCGTTCTTCATCAACGGCTGACCGGAGGCCACGCTCCAGGGGCTTGACGGACGGGCGCGGCGGCGGTTGTGTCAGGGGAGTGGGTGAAACGTCCAGGACACCGGAGCCGTACCAGCCATGCAACTCGCGATCGACACCGCCGACGCGCGGCCGATCGAAACGCAGATCGTGGACGAGGTGCGCCGCGCGCTGGCGCTGGGGGCGCTGGAGCCGGGAACTCCGCTGCCGCCGGTGCGCACCATGGCGGCCGAGCTGCGGGTGAACCCCGGCGCCGTGGCGCGGGCATACCAGGTGCTCCAGGAACAGGGCGTGGTGGAGATGCGGTGGGGCCACGGCCCCGTGGTGGCCCGCCCCTCCGGCGCCTCGGAAGACCGGGCGGCGCTGGCCAAACGCGTGGCGGAGCGCGCGCTTCGCGAGGCGCGGCGGCACGGCGTGACCCCGCGCGAACTGGCCGAGGCGCTGCGCCTGGCCGCCGCGTCCGAACGCCCGGCCGAACGTTCGGAACACGCCTCCGAACCCGTCCGGACACCCGGCAACCCATCATCCCGGGACTGAACGCATGACGTCCGCGCTCCCCGTCCGCCTGACCGAAGGGCCCTTCGCCGCCGCCACGCAGGGGCTGGCCAAGCGCTTCGGGCGTGACTTCGCGCTGCTGGGGGTGGACCTGCAGGTGCCCGAGGGCGCCGTCTACGTCCTGGTGGGCCCCAACGGCGCGGGGAAGACCACCACCCTCAAGCTGCTGCTGGGGCTGTACACCCCCGACGCGGGCGACGTGCGGGTGCTGGGGCTGGACCCGCGCACGCAGGGCCCGCTGGTGCGCGCGCAGGTGGGCTACGTCCCCGAGCGCGGCGACTGGGGGTACGGCTACATGACCGTGGGGCGCCTGCTGGAGCACCACGCCGCCTACTTTCCGCGGTGGGACTGGCAGTACGCCCACCGGCTGGCCGGCGCCTTCAACGTGGGGCTGGACCGCCGCGTGGGGAGGCTCTCCAAGGGCGTCACACGGCGCGTGCACCTGATCCTGGCCATGGCGCACCGCCCGCCGCTGCTGCTGCTGGACGAGCCCACCGACGGGCTGGACCCGGTGATGCGCGACGAAACGCTGGGGATGCTGGCCGGGCACGTGGCCGAAACGGGCTGCACGGTGGTGATCAGCACCCACCTGGTGCACGAGGTGGACCGGCTGGCCGACCACCTGGGCGTGATGCGCGACGGCCGGCTGACCGCCCAGATGCCGCGCGAGGTGCTGCACCACAACCTGCGCCGCTACCGCGCCGAGGTGCCGGTGGACTGGAACGGCGCGCCGCGGCTGAACGGCACCGTCATCCGCCGCGGCGGCGTGGGCCGCGAGATCCAGTGGAGCGTGTGGGGCGACGAGCGCGAGGTGGCGCGCCTGCTCGCCGAGAGTGGAGCCACCGTACGCGACGCCGCGCCGCTCACGCTCGAAGACGCGGCCGTGGCCCTCCTGAGCCGAAAGGATTGATAGCGATGCAATCGGCCGTGATGAACCCGGTTCCCGCCTGGAGCGCCGTGGCGCGCGAGCAGTTCCGCTCGGTGGGGCTTTCCCTGCGGCGCGAGGCGATCGTGGCCGGCGGCTGCATGGGGCTGGCCACGCTCTGGCTCAGCTACCTGCACGTGAACTCGGGCGGCGCGGGCATCCCCTTCGCCCCCCAGGCGGGGATCCCCGTGGCGGTGCTGGCGCTGCTGATCCCCATGGCGGTGTGGAAGGGCGAGGAGCCCGCGCGCCGCGGCTACCATCGCGCCATGCCCGTGAGCCACGCGGCGCACGCGGTGATGCGCAGCTTGAGCGGGCTGGGGTGGATGATGGCGGCGGTGGCGGGCTACTTCGCGTGGCTGGCCGGGGTGAGCGCCATGACCGGCGGCGAGGTGATGATCGGGAGCCAGCCGTACCAGTGGCTCGTCCCCTTCACCGGCGGCGCGGTGATGTACCTGCTGGGGAGCGCGCTCACCCTGGTCACCGCGCACCCGTGGCGCTGGCTGGGCGGCGCGTTGGTGGCGTACATGTTCATGGGCGCCATGCGCGTGGCCGACGGCACCCGCTCGCTCTTCGAGCTGGTGAACACGGTGATCGACGGCCGGTACGGCCTGTTCACCGTGCTCAGCGGGATGAGCCGCACCCACGGGCTGTATTCGCCGCACGTGGCCAGCGCGCCGGTGTGGATGCTGGCCACGTGGATGTGGCTGGCCGTCGCCATCACCCTCTTCCTCTTCGCCGCCTACCGCCAGCCCGAGCGGTAACACCCGGTCCGCCTGGAGGCATTGCCGCCGTCCACGAAGCCAGAAGCCCGCGCCCCGGATGATCCGGAGCGCGGGCTTCGTCTTGCCGATCGAGACCGTCGAACCGCTTACCGCTGCGGCGCGGGGCCGGTGCGGGCGGCCACGGCGGTGGTGCTGTCGTCGGCCAGCAGGCGGCGGACGCCGTACCAGGCGCGGATCAGGTGGCTGGGCTTGCGGTCCAGGTTGGCCTCCACGATGCGGCCGGCGCCGGTGCTGGCGTGCACGAAGCGGCCGTTGCCGATGTACATCCCCACGTGCGTCACCCGGCCGCCGCGGCCGAAGGTGAGCAGGTCGCCGGGGCGCAGCAGGCGCGGGTCACGCGGCACCTCGCGCCCCGCCTGGGCCTGCGCCGCGGCGGTGCGCGGCAGCTCGTAGCCCAGGGCGCGCATCAGGTACTTGGTGAAGCCGCTGCAGTCGAACCCGTCGGGGGTGGTGCCGCCCATGCGGTAGCGGCGGCCCAGCAGGCGGCGGGCGAGCGAGACCGCCGAGTCGCTGCGCGCCGTGGGCGCGGACGAGGCGGCGGGGCTGGCGGACGGCCTGGGGCTCTCGGCCCGCTGGGCGTCCTGTGCGTGCAGCGTGGCGGGGAGCATCAGCATCCCGGCGCAGGCAAGCGCGCGCAGTGCGTTTCCGCGGTGGTGAGTCAAGGCGCGTTGGCTGTGGAGGTTCACGAGACCGACCGGCGCGGAGAAACCGGGTCCGGGTGGCGCGGCTCCCATGCGAGGAGCCGTGGCCGCGGCGCGCCGAGGTCGGATTGAGCACGTTGTGCTGCTTTGAGTGGAGGCATTCTAGGCCGCGTTCCCACCCCGCGTCAAATCCTTCGGTGCACGCCCGCCCCGCGTTAATGCCGCAAGTCACTGCAACGCAACCTGATACGCCCGCGCGCCCGGAGCACATTCTAATCGTCTCTTCGGGTGCTTCGGCGTGGGGACGGTGCCGCCGGAGCGGTGGGGAGGATGCGGATGGTAACCGGAGGAGATGGGGAGGTGTGCTCCCTCCGCCTCGTCCACCCGGCGAATGAATTCGCGTCAACAACGGCCCGAAGTCCGCCTTCGCGGACTGCACGCACGCATCGGGGTGATCGGGCGGGCATCGATGTGACCGGAGAATGGAAATCCGCCCGCGGGGAGACGCTCGAACTCCTTTGCTCTGCCACGGCAACTGTTTATCGTGCAGGAGGATTTCGAGCCTCATCCGGATGATGGCTGGCCGGCACGATGGCCGTGTGGGAGTCCGCGAAGGCGGACTTCGGGCCGTGGTTGCCGTGGATTCATCCGCCCCCCTCAGCCCGGTGCCGCGGAGATCCGGGCGGCGCCGCCGATCGACATCATCCATCCTCTACCCGCCGGAAACCCGTCCGCCGAGGGGGAACCACCCGATGGGCTCCAGCATCACCGTTCCGATCTGGCTCTTCGTGCTGCTGGCCGTGTTCGCCGCGTGGGCCGCGCTCGACCGGCTGATGGTGCCCAGCGTGCGCTGGATCATCCGGCAGCGCACCAACCGCGTGATCGACGAGGCCAACACGCGGCTCCCCATCGAGATCCCGCACTTCAACCTCACCCGCCGGCAGGTGCTGGTGGACCGGCTCACCTACGATCCCCGCGTGCTGGAGGCGGCGGATGCGTGGGCGCGCGAGAACGGCACCCCGCGCGAGGTGGCCATGGACCGCGTGGGCCGCTACGCCCGCGAGATCGTCCCCGCGTTCAACGCGTACCTGTACTTCCGGCTGGGGATCTGGGTGGCGCGCCGCGTGGCTCGTCTCCTGTACCGCGTGCGGCTGGGCTACAGCGACGAGGCGGGGTTGGCGGCGATCACGAAGGGGAGCACGGTGGTGTTCGTGATGAACCACCGCAGCAACATGGACTACGTGCTGGTGGGGTACCTGGCCAGCACCCGCGCGGCGCTCAGCTACGCGGTGGGCGAGTGGGCGCGCGTGTGGCCGCTGCAGGCGCTGATCCGCTCGATGGGCGCCTACTTCGTGCGGCGCAACAGCGGAAACGAGCTGTACCGCCGCGTGCTGGAGCGTTACGTGGGGATGGCCACCGCCGCCGGCGTGACCCAGGCCGTGTACCCCGAGGGCGGCCTGACCCGCGACGGCCGCCTGCGCGCGCCCAAGCTGGGCCTGCTCGACTACATCCTGCGCGGCTTCGACCCCGCCGGCGAGCGCGACCTGGTGTTCATCCCCGTGGGCATCAACTACGACCGCACGCTGGAAGACCGCACGCTGTTGCTGGACCTGGAGCCCGTGCGCGTGCGCCCCGGGCGGCTGGCCGCGCTGGGGCGCACCTTCCGCTTCGCGGGGCGCAACCTGTGGCAGATGGCGCGCAGCCGCTGGCACCGCTTCGGCTACGCGTGCGTCAACTTCGGCACCCCGGTGTCGATGCGCGCGTACTGCGCCGCCCACGGCATCGACTTCAGGAAGATGGAGAAGGCCGATCGGTTCGCCGCCGTGGAGGCGCTGGGCGGCGAGCTGATGCGCGCGGTGGGCCAGGTGGTGCCCGTGGTCCCCGTCCCCCTCGTGGCCACCGTCTTCGCGCGCGACGCCTCGGCGTCGCTGGACGAGCTGGAGATCAAGGGCCGCGTGCACCAGCTGCTGGCCGAGCTGGAAGCAGGCGGCGCGCACGTCTACGTCCCCCGGCGCGACCTGGACTATGCGGTGACCGTCGGCCTGCGCACGCTCACCCTGCGCCACCTGGTGCACGAGCGCGACGGCCTGTTCACCGCCAACCCCCGCGAGATGCGGGTGCTTTCCTACTACGCCAACTCCATCGGGCACCTCCTCGCCCCGCCGCCCGTCATCGTCGACACGTCCGCATCCGCCGAGCCGGTCCCAGCCGCCGCCGCGACGTGACCGAACGGCTCCCTCGCCCCCCATCGTTCGATCCGGGACAGGCACCCTTTTCATGAACACGGAGGGCACGGAGGTACACGGAGGACACGGAGAACAGCTCTGTTCCTCCGTGCCCTCCGTGGTTCTCCGTGCCCTCCGTGTTCACAAACAGGACAGCCCGAGAAGACACAGGCGTTCGTCCGGCGCCGCGACCCAGACGCCCGGAGACACACCCCGTTTGTGCGCTCCCGCGCGGCTGGTTACCATTCCCCGGGGA
The DNA here is from genome assembly GCA_035691085.1 of Longimicrobium sp. GTDB lineage: Bacteria > Gemmatimonadota > Gemmatimonadetes > Longimicrobiales > Longimicrobiaceae > Longimicrobium. The sequence continues at coordinate 7,229 of DASSJS010000451.1, read as the reverse complement.
ACATCGGCGGGCGCGCAGAGTCACAAGGAGAGCATGCCAGAACCCACCGCACCCTGGGTGATCGTCGCCGACTACGGGTCGGTGCTGGAGGCCGACTTCGCCTGCGCCACGCTGCAGGAGGCGGGCATCCCCGCGCGCGTCACCGGGGCGCACCTGGGGATCTTCGGCGCGGGGTACCAGGGCCCGTCGATGTACGGCGCGCGGGTGATGGTGCCCTGGCACCGCGAGGACGACGCGCACCGCGTGCTGGACGGGCTGCGCGACGACGACGAGGATGACGAACCCCGCGAGGAGGCCGGATGAAGCGCATCTCCCTGCTCCTGCTGGCCGCGGCGTGCAGCGGCGGCGGCAACGGCACGCCCACCCCGCCGCCCACCACCACGGGCATCCAGCTGGTGGAGGTGGCGCGCGGGCTGGAGCAGCCGCTGTACGTCACCGCGCCGGCCAACGATCAACGCCTGTTCGTTGTGGAGCAGACGGGGCGCATCCGCATCATCCAGAACGGCGCCGTGCTCCCCACGCCCTTCCTGGACGTGTCGAGCAAGATCACCAGCGGCGGCGAGCGGGGGCTGCTCTCGGTGGCGTTCCATCCATCGTACGCCAGCAACGGCTTCTTCTACGTCTACTACACCGACCTCAACGGCAACACGCGGGTGGAGCGCCACCACGCCACGCCCGCGTCGAACACGGCCGACGCGGCGAGCGGGCAGCTGGTGCTGGCGCAGGCACAGCCGTTCGCCAACCACAACGGCGGGCTGCTGATGTTCGGCCCCGACGGCAAGCTGTACGTGGGCCTGGGCGACGGCGGCAGCGGCGGCGACCCGCAGGGGAACGGGCAGAACCCGGCTACCCTGCTGGGCAAGATCCTGCGCCTGGACGTGGATGCCGCGCAGCCGTACGCCATCCCGTCCAGCAACCCGTACGCGGGGCAGACGGGAAAGCGCGGCGAGATCTGGATCACCGGCGTGCGCAACCCGTGGCGCTTCGCCTTCGACCGTGACTCGGGGCTGCTGTACGTGGCCGACGTGGGGCAGAACCAGTGGGAAGAGGTGAACGTCGTTCCCGCGGCCACCGGCGGGCAGAACCTGGGGTGGAACCTGATGGAGGGGATGCACTGCTACAACTCCACCGGCTGCGTGCAGCAGGGCCTCACCCTTCCCGTGCTGGAGTACTCGCACGACGACGGGTGCTCCATCACCGGCGGGTTCGTCTACCGCGGCAGCGCGGTGCCGGGGCTGCGCGGGCACTACTTCTACGCGGACTACTGCAAGGGATGGGTGCGCTCCTTCCGCTGGACCGGCTCGGCCGTGGCCGACGCGAAGCAGTGGGAGGTGGGCGACCTGGGCAACGTCACCAGCTTTGGCGAAGATGCGGCGCGGGAGCTGTACGTGACCACCAGCAGCGGGCGGGTGCTGAAGGTGGCGCCGGGGGAGTAGGACAGCTTGCGTTGAGCGATCGAGGTCTTGAGATGGCGATCACCCCGTCCGCAGGGTTGCGGGCGGGGTGAATTTTTCGAGCCGTCCGGAGTACCGGTGCCAGGGGCGAATCAATTCGCCGCAGCACCCACACGAAGTCCGCCCTCGCGGCGCCTTCGCGGACTACCGGCATCATCGCAGGACGCGGTGATCGCGCGCGGCACAGGGTCCCGGGACAGATCACGCGGCGGCGCCGATCGCCTCCAGCGCCCGCCTCCCCGCCGCCGCGGCCTGCGGCTGCGGATGCGACGCGCACAGCCGCGCGATCGCGGAGAGCCCCGGCGCAGGGGCGCTTCGTGATCGTGTCACCCACGACTTCCGGGAGGTACAGGTTGGGGTGCGAAGCCAATCGCGAGAGCAGCTCGTGGTCGGTCAGATCCATCGACGGGATGATCGCGACGAGGACCCCGATGGCAAGGTCCTTTTCTTCGCCATCGTCCAGTTCTTCGTAATCGTCCAGCAGCCGCGAGATGAACGCGCTCAGTGCCGGCTGGTCTGCCGCGGGTGGTGAGGCCGCGGGGTGGAGGTCTTCGAGAAGCTCGTCTTGCTCGATCGCCGATCGAGCGCGGGCGGCGAACTCAGGAAGCGACGCAAAGACGATCCGGCTGTCGCCGTCGTGCGACATGAACCCCACCATCCCGGCCAGGGGCGGCGTCGTCACGTAGAAATGATGGTTGCTCGTGTTCGCGTCGTCGAGGATGACCCCGCCAAGAACCTGGATGAGCGGGATGAACCCGCGAAAATCGAGGGTCGTCTCGACGGCTTCGGCCGCACGGTAAAGGGTCTCGGGCGGATCGTCGCCGATCTCCTCGAAGTAGGCGAGAAGATCCGCCGGAACCTCATCGAACAGCCGCGACAGTTCTTCCTCGATTCCGGTCATCCCCACGTCCTCGTGAATTGTTGGCGATCGCCGGCGGATTGTGAAGGCGCGGCTTCGCCCCAAGAAGCGCGCGCGGCGACGAGCACGCAAGAGCGGCCGCGTCTCGCGCGGCATCGCCATCACGGTCCGCGGATGGTGCAGCGGGAGCGCGGACAGATCGGGTCTGCGACCGACACGGCGGCCCCGGCAAAACAAACGGGGCCGCCCTTGTCCGCACCTCGCACTTCCGTTCCCCCGTACCGCTCACCGCAGCGGCAGCCAGTACGTCACCTTCAGCGCCAGGAAGTTGTCGCCCGGCGCGTCCAGCGTCTCGGCCAGCGAGCGGGGGCCCACGTGGGCGATGCGGTCGCGGTCGCCGGCGCGGTTCTGCTGCCAGACGAGGTACATCGTGCTCCCCGGGCGCCACTCCCACCGCACCACCGCGTTGCTGCGGAACGAGCGCACGTTGAAGTCGTCCACCGTCCGCCGCTGGTCGCCGAACCTCAGCTCCGTCGTGTTGCCGCTTCGCACCACGCGGGTGGTGTCGCCGTCGAGCGGGGTCAGCTCGCGGGCGCGGGCGGCCGGAAGGTCGCCGAAGTCGTGGTAGCGGCCGCTGCTGGCGAAGGGCTGCGCGTAGACTTCCAGCGACAGGTCGGGGGTGAACAGGTAGGTCAGCCGCACGTCGGCGAAGAACTCGCTGCGGTCCACGCTGGCGAACACGTACGTCTGCCCATAGGTGGCCGCCGGGCCGCCGGCAAAGGTGGCCACGTACTGCCGCGCGCCGTAGCGCAGGAAGTTCGGCTCCACCGACAGCTGCCACCGCGTGCCCGGGCGCACGGAGAGCCGGCCGCTGAGCCGCTCGGTCACCTCGCGCTCGTCGCTCATCCCGTAGTAGATGCGCCCCCGCCACTGCAGCCGCGCCGCCGCGCTGTTCTGCAGCATCCCGATCACGTTGGTCGTCCCCGCCTCCGCCGCAAGCGGGCCGCCGCGGGTGAGCGTCTGGCTCTGCGCGGGGAAGGTGCGGAACGCGGTGAAGGTGGTGCGCCAGAAGTTTTTCAGCGTGGCCTCCCAGTCCAGCCACAGCTCCGGGCCGGTCATCACCCCGCCGCCGTTCCACACCGCGATGGGCGTGACGTACGCGGCCCAGCGGCGCAGCGGCCCGCGGGGCGTGGTCTCGCGGTAGCGCAGCTCGCCGTACACCTGCCGGTAGTCGGCGACGGACTGCGCCCCGGCGTCGTTCAGCTCGAACCCCGCCGAGCGCATGTCGGCCGCCACGGTCCACAGCCAGTGCCTGCCGCTGATCTTCTGCGCGGCCAGCGAGGCGGTGTACCCCGAGAAGGTGGTGCGCGACGGATCGTAGGTCACGTAGTCCGCATCCGGCCGCTGCAGGTAGCGCGCGGCGGAGCGCTGCAGGCGGAGGATGGCCAGCGAGTCGCCCGCCTGGTGGCTGAAGCCGAGCGCGCCGGTCACCTCGTACGTCCCCCCGCCCAGGCGCAGGTCCCAGTCGGCCGCGCCGGTGAGGGCGTCGCGGTCCAGCCGCGTGGCCAGGGGTGATCCAGGCTCCAGCGCGCGATGGACGCCGGTGACGATGAACCCCGCCGTGCTTCCGCCCTTCCCGATCTCCTGCCGCAGGCGCACCACGCCGTACGCCGCCGGCGGCTCCACCTCCACGCGCCCGAAGCGGCTGGAGTCGGCCAGAAAGATCCGCGCGTGCTCACGCGCCGTCACCGCGCCCAGGACGCCCACGGAGAGGCCGCTGGGGAGGCGGCCGGTGAGCTTGGCCGCGCCCAGGATGGTGGTGTTCGACGGCTGGTCCACGTAGTCGCCGCTGGCCGCGCCGTGCGGCGTGGCGCCGATGCGGCGCGAGTAGAAGTAGGTGGATCCCCCGCCGCTCAGCAGGTCGCTCCCCTCGGTGAAGAAGGGGCGCTTCTCGCTGAAGAAGGTCTCGTACGCGCTCAGGTTCACCTCGGCGGGGTCCGCCTCCACCTGGCCGAAGTCGGGGTTGACGGTGGCGTCCAGCGTCAGGTTGGGCCCCAGCCCCACCTTCAGGTCGGCGCCGGTGCGCACCGTGCTCTCGCGCGCCGAGTGGAACGGGTCGGCCGTGTCCACGCCCCTGCTGAACGACGCGCCCGCGGCCACGTACGGCGCCAGCTCCATCCGCCGCTCGGGGTGCACGCCGGTGATCCCGCCCAGCTCGCCGAAGCGCGACGCCCACCCGCTGGCGCTCTTGGGGACCACGATCCAGTAGTCGTCCTCCTCCTTCTGCGGGATCCAGCGGCGCACGTTCACCCCCCACGTCTGCGCGGCGCCGGGGCTGAAGCGGAGCTGCGAGAGGGGGATGCGCATCTCGGCCGTCCACCCGTCGGCCACGCGCGCGGTGCGGGCCACCCACACGGGCGCGTACCCCGCGTCGCCGTCGGGCGTGTCGCGGGGATGATACAGGTCCACGCGTGTGCCCGCGGCGGTCACGCCGTAGGTGTAGGCGGTGCGGCGGTCGTGATAGGTGTCGAGGGAGATGGAGATCATCTCCGCCTGCTCCCACACGTCGCGGCGGCTCACCGGCGCCTGGATGCGCGCGGGGTCCGTCGACCGCATCCTCGCGCCCACGTACAGCGCGTGGTCGTCGTAGAGGATGCGGATCTCGGTCTGTTCCGTGGCCGGCTCGCCCTCCCTGGGCTCCTTCTGGGTGAAGCCGGAGAGCACCGGCGCCGCCGCCCACGCCGCGTCGTCCAGCCGCCCGTCGATGTCGGGCACGCGGCCGCTGATCCGCGCGGCCACCGCCTGCTTCCGTCGTCCGGCGACGCTGTCGGCGGAGGCGGATGCCTGCCTCGTCCGTCCCGCGGCGCTGTCGGCGGACGCGGCGGGCGGAGTCTGCTGGGCGGCCACGGCGGATGCCAGGAGCAGCGCCGCGGCGGCGAGGAGAGCCGCGCGGCTCACGGAAGGCTCCGGGCCAGCCAGGTGGCCGCGCGCGAGCGGTCGCCGTCGCTGGCGATGGTCTGCAGCGCGGCGCTGAAGGCGGAGCGCACCTCGCCGTTGCGCAGGACGGAGGGCGAGGTGGAGGTGAGCACCCGCGTCTTGTCGCCGTCGCTGGCGATGGTCCGCGCCACGCGAAGCGCACTGGCCGCCGTGGCCGCGCTCCCCTCGCTCGCCATCGCGGCGATCAGCACGGACGACTTGTCGCCGTCGCTGGCGATCCCCCGCGCCGTCTGCATGAACGCCTCGCGCACCGCCGGGTCGCGGAGCGCGCCGCCCTCGGTGGCGCTGCGAAGGACGGACGACTTGTCACCGTCGCTGGCGATGCGCGCGGCGGCCCGGACCGCCGCCTCGGTCACCTGCCGGTCGCCGCGGAAGCGCTCCAGCCCGGTGGTGAGCACCGTCCGCTTGTCCCCATCGCTGGCGATGCCGCGCCCGGCGTGCAGCAGCACCCGCGCCGCGTCGTCCCCGCGCACGGCGGGAAGGCGGAGGAGCGCGGTGTAGTAGGCGCGCTTGGCCCCGTCGCCGGCGATCTGGCGGATCTCGTCGAGCACGGCGTCGGTCCCGCCGCGGCGGTGGATGCGCGTCACGCGCTGGGTTGCGTACGCGCCGCTCTCGCGGATCGGCTGCAGCAGCGCGCGGCGGATCCACGCCTCGTCGCCCGCGTCAGGCGCCGTCTCGCGGCCGTCCAGGTAGAAGGTGCGGCGCACCCGGCCGCCTTCCTCACGCCACACCACGCGGCGCTCCGGCTCGCCGCGGTTGCTCTCCTCCACCGACATCCGCGCGCCGGGCTCCATCCACGCCACGCCCTGGTCGTCGTCGGTGAAGCGCACCTGGCCGCGCGCGTCCACCGTGATGCGCCGGTCGTCATCGATCATCTCGGAATGCGTGTGCGACGACTGCCCCGCCGCCCGCGCGTGCAGCGCCAGCACCGCCGCCAGCACCGTCATCATCCGCATCGCCATCGACCGCATCGGCATCGTCCGCATGGGCCTGCTCCCGCTCGAGAGGGTGAACATCATCTGCTGAAATTTCAGCACTTGTGACGAGAGAAACCGGCTGAACTGCTTGATTCACGCGTGTCACGGCGGGTTGAAACCCGCCGCTGAAACATCGGGAAGTCCGCTTTCGCGGACTGCGCACGAGCTTCCGCGCACCGCGCACCTCGCACCTCGCACCCCGCACCCCGCACCTAAAGCCACCTTCCGTCATCCTGAGGCCGACCACACCCAAACCGTGTCCACACAAGTGGTTGCAGGCCGAAGGATCTAAAGCCGGTCTCCGCGAAACGCCCCGGCTATAGCGCATCCGACATTTTAGATCCTTCGCGCTGCGGCTGCCGGAGCACGCCTCGGGTGCAGCGTGGTCGCGCTCAGGATGACGAGAGACCGCTGTCGCGTGAATGCACAGTCAATCGCCGAATCCAGGATCACATCTCGCATCATCCGTCGTCCATCTGCTGAATTATCAGCACTTTGTCGCCGGGAGAAGGCGGACGGCGCAAAGGCCATCCGCCTTCGAGGGTCCGTCAGTTCCCCAGGAAGGTGCGGAGCACGCCGGAGAGCCAGCGTTGCGCGGCGGCGTCGTAGGGCTGCGGTTGGCCGTCCACGGTGTAGCGGCGCGAGATGCCGCCGGAGCATTCCCCACAGGGGTGCATCTCCACGCGGCGCGTGCGGCCGCGCAGCACCTCTTCGGCCGTGAGCGAGCCGCCCGGGCGGATCGCCTCGATCTCGTCCAATCGGTCGCCACGGATCACCCGGTCGGCCTTGACGCGGATGTGGCGCCCGCCGTCCAGATCGAGCACCACGTCCGACGACCAGAGCGGGCTCCGCTCGTCAGCCGACGGCGAACGACGCGGGGACGATGACGGCGAGGTGCGCGCCGCCGGGTCCGCCGGATCGCCCAGGATGGCCGCGAGCACC
>DASSJS010000450.1:0-2998 GCA_035691085.1 Longimicrobium sp. | reverse complement strand
GCTCCTGGTGACCCCGGCCGACGAGGTCCGCGTGTCCGACGACGGCGGCGCTGGGCACGCGGCGCTGCGGCGGCAGACGGTGGAGGAGTACTTCGGCCGCTCGCTGGCGCTGCTGCGCGCCCTGGGCGCGCCGGTGGAGCTCCCCACGCGCGCCCCCGGCGCCCCCGCCCGCTCCGACGTGAGCGTGGCCGCCCAGCTGCTGGAAGACGCCGTGGCGGGCGTGCCCGACGCCGCGCGGCGCGAGCTGCTCGACGACGCCACCCGGCTGGACCGCGAGCGCTACGCCCTGGCGACCTCGGTGGAGGACTTCACCGAAGACTTCCTGGCCGGCCTGGTGCGCGTGCCCGACGAGGAGGTGCGCTGGCCCGAGGCGCGCATCGGCCTGAGCCCGCGCGCCCGCGTGGTGCACGCCGCGTACGACTGGGACGGCTGGCTCGAGGCCGAGGGCGCCGAGGGCGAGGACGCCGGCGCCGCGCCCGAGCCCGCCGACACCTTCCACCTGCTGCAGGCCAGCGGGCGCCGCGTTTCGGTGCGCCAGCTGAGCCCGTTCGCCGCGCTGGTGCTGCAGGCGGTGGAGACCCCCGCCGGGGTGGACGACGTGGTGGACCGCGTGCAGGAAGCCGTCAGCTCCGACGCGGGCGGCCCCAGCCGCGAGTGGCTGGAAGACCGCGTGACCGAGCAGCTCCGCCAGGCCTACCGCGCCGGCTTCGTCACCGTGGCCCACGACGTGACCGCCGGGGCGGCGTGACGGCGGCCGGGCGCGCCAGACGCCGCGGCTTCACGGCCGCATCAAGCGTCGGGTCGCGGGACGGCGCGTGAGCGATGGCGTGATCTCCCCCGCGTCCGGGATCGGCACGGGGGGAGATTCCCGTCCCCGGAAGCCTCCAGGCTTCCGGGGGATGAGGTAGACGGATCGTCCCTCCCGGGTCAGGACGCCTGCCGCGGGGCCTGGTTCGGGTCCGCGCGCGGCTTCACGTCGCGATGACGGGCCCACCCATCTCCTCGCTCCGCTTGTTTCACGACGCGGAGAGGTGTTCTCCACCACGAGAAGGCCGAGATGCCAGAGCTGCGGATGAATCTGGAAGCGCTGGCGGTGGAGACGTTCGAGACCCTGGCGGTGGTTGCCTGTTCGTCGGTGCTGTGCACGTATCCGTACCCGGAGATCGACGCCTGCCCCAGCGCGCCGGCAACCTGCTGACGCGGGGGCCCGCGCGGGGGCGGCCCTCACGGGCGATCCCCGCGCACCACTTCACCCGAGGCTCAAGGAGGAACCATGCGCAGGCTCACCCTGGACGTGGACGCGCTCGCGGTAGAGACCTTCGAGATGGACGGCGGCCCCGCCGCGCGGGGCACCGTTCGCGGGCACGACAGTGACGTGGCGCTGATCCCCACCACCGACTGGAAGACCTGCCGCACCTGCCCGATCGGCTGCGTGGGCTCGCAGCAGCCCGACACCTGCGGCGACCTGTGCTCCAACCCGTGCGTCACCGTGTACAACGAGGAGACGGTGGCGCCATGAGCAAGCTTGTGCTGGACCTCGACATGCTCGCGGTGGAGAGCTTCGCTGCCGCCGAGCCCGAGGTGGCGCACGCCGCGCTGGCCGCGACCATCGCCAACTGTTCGGCGATCGACGCCTGCCCCTCGCGGCTGTGCACCGACCGCTGCTGAGCGCCTGAGCCCCGTCCGCGCGGAACGGGGGGGATTCGCGGGCAGCCGGCACACGGCTCCTCTCGTCTCCCCATCGCTCCGCCGGACGGTGGAGACACGCCGCGGTCGGAGGTAGGTGGGGCGATCCGTCCGGCGATCGCCCCGAATGAGCCGTTGCCGACGGCGCGACAGGTCGTCCGGACGTGGCTGCGCCCGGTGGAAGCGGGCCCGGCGGGCACCGGGCGGAGCGTGTTTCACCGCAGCAGCTTGGCTCGCGGCGGCCCCCGCGCGGGCGGCGACGCGCGGACAGGATGGAAGCCGACGAGAAATCCGGCGGCCGTATCGTGCGTGGCCGTCGCGGGACTGGCGTCGTGCTATTATTTTGGTTGTCTCCCATGACCGACGCGAAGGCTTCGCGGCCCGCACCTCCCCAAACCGCTCGAACCGGCATGCCGCCCAACAAGCCCGCAGACATTCCGCCGCTGCGCGAGGCGTTCCAGCAGTTCCTGCGGCTGCTCCGGCTGATCCGTTCCTACTGGGGCGCCCTGGGGAAGGGGATGGCGCTGGGGCTGGTGCTGGGGCTGTTCGGAATGGTCACGCCGTACCTGTCCAAGCTGCTGATCGACGAGGTGTACCCCACCCGCAACCTCACCCTGATGGAGGTGCTGGTGATGGGGATCCTGGCGGTGAGCGTGGCCAGCGCGGTGATGAGCGCCATCCGCGCCTACTTCACCGGGTACACCACCGCCCACCTGGCCAACGCCACCAGCCTCCTCTTCTTCAACCACCTGCAGCACCTGCGCACGCGGTTCTTCGACGAGCACCGCGTGGGCGAGATCATCTCGCGCTTCAGCGACGTGCGCAACTCGCTCAACAGCGTGTCGCGCGTGTTCGAAACCCTGTTCGTGAACGGCGTGTACCTGATCCTGGTGCCGCCCTTCCTCTTCCTGCTGCAGTGGAAGCTGGCGGTGGTGAGCCTGATCACCATCCCGCTCACGGTGATCATCACCACCCTGTCGGCCCGGCTGCTGCGCCGCTTCTGGAAGAAGAGCGCCGAGGCCTACGCCGACCTGGGCGCCTTCCAGGTGGAGGTGCTCAGCCACATCCGCACCCTCAAGGCGATGGGGCTGGAGCACTCGGTGTACGAGCGCGCCCGCAACCAGATCCAGGGCGCGCTGCAGGTGCAGCTCAAGGCCGGCGGGTGGAGCCAGGTGTTCAACACCATGACGGCGGTGGTGCGCGCCCTGGGCACCGCGGTGTTCACCTGGTACGGGTGGACGCTGATCGTGCGCAACGAGATGAGCCTGGGCGACTACATCGCCTTCACCGCCTACATGGGGTACCTGTACAA
>DASSJS010000449.1:0-9534 GCA_035691085.1 Longimicrobium sp. | reverse complement strand
CACCCAGCACCCAGCACCCAGCACCCAGCACCCAGCACCCAGCACCCAGCACCCAGCACCCAGCACCCAGCACCCAGCACCCAGCACCCAGCACCCAGCACCCAGCACCCCTATCCCCCGAAGTTCACGGCCCTCGCCTTGCCGGACCTCTCCCGCCGGGTATTTTCCGGGCAACTCAAGATGAACGCCGCTCACAAAACCGCACGTTCTGGAGGCTGGATGCCGGACCCGCGTGTATCGAGGATGGCCGATGGGCTGATCGGCTCGGAGATCCTGCGCATTGCCGCCGACGTGCGCGCCATGCTGGCCCAGGGCGCCGAGGTGTGCAACCTGACGGTGGGCGACTTCGCGCCCAACGAGTTCCCCGCCCCCCAGGCGCTGGTGGACGGGATCGTGGACGCGCTGCGCGCGGGGGAGACCAACTACCCGCCCAGCGACGGCGTGCTGGAGCTGCGCAAGGCGGTCTCCGCGTTCTACCGGGAGTGGCTGGGGCTGGAGTACGGCGTGGAAAACATCCTGGTGACCGGCGGCAGCCGCCCCGGGCTCTACGCCACCTACACGGCGCTGGTCGACCCCGGCGACGCGGTGGTCTACCCCGTCCCCAGCTGGAACAACAACCACTACGTGCACCTGACCGGCGCCCGTGGCGTTCCGATCCTGACGCACGCCGCCGAGGCGTTCATGCCCACCCGCGCCGCGCTCGAGGACGCCGTCCGCGGCGCGCGGCTGCTGGTGCTGAACTCGCCGCTCAACCCGAGCGGCACCGCCTTCACCGCCGAGGCGCTGGCCGGCATCTGCGACCTGGTGCTGGAAGAGAACGCCCGCCGCGGCCCCGGCGAGCGCCCGCTGTACGTGCTGTACGATTCCGTCTACTGGATGCTCACCTTCGGCGAGACGAAGCACGTCAACCCCGTCTCGCTGCGCCCGGCGATGGCCGACTACACCGTGTTCGTGGACGGCATCTCCAAGAGCTTCGCCAGCACCGGCGTGCGCGTGGGATGGACGGTGGCGCCGGTGGACATCACCAGGCGGATGGCGAGCATCGTGGGCCACGTGGGCGCCTGGGCCCCGCGCGCCGAGCAGATCGCCGTCGCCAAACTGCTGGGCGACCGCGCGGCGATCGAGGCGTATCACCAGACCATGCTCCGCGAGGTGTACGACCGGCTGGAGGCGCTGTACGAGGGCGTGCTGGCGCTGCGCCGCCGCGGCTTCCCCGTGGAGGCGGTGATGCCGATGGGCGCCATCTACCTGAGCGCCCGCTTCGAGCTGCACGGCACGGTCACGCCCGACGGGAAGACGCTGAACACCAACAGCGACATCCGCGAGTACCTGCTGGAGGCGGCGGGCGTGGCGGTGGTCCCCTTCCAGGCGTTCGGGCTGAACGAGGAGACCGGCTGGTTCCGCCTGAGCGTGGGCGCCGTGAGCCGCGCCGAGATCGGCCCCATGCTGCAGCGGCTGGAACGCGCGCTGGCCGCGCTGCAGCCCGTGGCCGCCCCGGCCTGACGAGACCGCGGTTCCCCTATTACGACGGCCCTCCCCGCCACCAGGCGCGGGGAGGGCCGTCGCTCGTGGGGCTCACGGCAGGAGGCTACGAGCTGGACTTCCGCAGCCAGGCCGCGCGATCAGTACGTCGCGGCCAGCATCGGCCCCTCGCCGCCCGGTGCCAGGGAACGGCACTCCTCGAACCGGACCCGCACGAGGGTGGACGCCATCTTCCGCAAGCACACCACCTCCGTGCGCAGCCGCCGCTCCGCCTCCGCACGCGTGAGGGTCGGCGGGAAGACGATGGTCTCGGGATCGCCGCCGTGGACGGGGGCCACGCGGACGGTGTAGGCATCGCGTGCCCGTTTGTAGGACAAGAACGGCTGGCGCGCGTCGCCGCCATTCACCGCCAGCAGGCGATCGCCCGCGCGGAGCCCCACCCGGCTGGCGGGCGAGCGCGGGTGCACGGCGGTGATGACCGGGAACTCGCGGGCGGGGTACAGCCCGGCAGAGCCCGCCGCATCCGGATAGCGATACTCGAACCCGAGCGGCTGGCCCTCGTTGTCGGGCTCCGTGACGTTCCACATCCAGCGGCGGCCGTCCCTGCCCACCACGGCAAACGACATCTGCAGCCGGCCTCCCCGCTCGCTGACTTCGACCGTGGTGTCGGATGCCGCGAATCCGGTCTGGTGCGGGGCCGGCACCATACGGTCGATCGGGACCAGCGCCGCATCGCGTTCGGGCGCGCGAACGGCGCCATCGGTCGCCACGCGGCACGCCGCCAGCGCCGCGGCGCACGCGACGAGCGGGAGCGCGCGCATCAGCCGCCAGCGCGGGCGCGGCGCGGTGATGGCCAGCAGCCGGCGCTCCAGCTGCGACCGGCTTGCTCGCCACCCGAGCCACGCCGCCAGCCCCGGCCGCGCCGCCGTGTCGAGCAGCGCGTTCACGTACCCGCGGCGGCTCTCACCGCCGTTCAGCACGCGCGCGTCGCAGTCGATCTCCACCGCCAGGCGCAGGCGGCGGTGCACGTACCAGAGCGCGGGGCTCCACGGCATCAGCGCCACGGCCAGCGAGGCGACCGCGAGCAGCCACGGGTCGCCCGCGTCCACGTGCTCGCGCTCGTGCCGCACGATCAGCCGCAGCTCGTCGGCGGGCTCGCCCAGCGCCCAGCGGGGGAGGACGATCACGGGGGCCAGCACTCCCAGCACCATCGGCCCGGCGTGTTCCGACACCAGCACGCGGGTGCCGGCCACGCGCTGGGCCGTCGTCGCCCCGCACGCGGCCACCAGCCTCCGCCGGCTGGCCGCGAGCGCCGCGATGATGGCGAGCGAGGCCGCGGCCCACGCCAGGTACGCCCCGCGCGGAAGCGGCTCCGCGGCCGGCAGCGGCCCCGTTTCGGCTGATGGAAATCTGGGGGATGCGCCCGCATCGACGGCGGTGGCTGACAGCGGCGGGTCCGTCGCCGTCCACTCGTCTCGCGCGGGGAGGCGGAGGTGCGGCAACACGCCGGGAAGCGCCAGCGCCACGGCCGGGATGCCGAGCGAGCCCGCCATTGCCGGCGCCCAGACCCAGCGGCGCGGCAGGCGGAACCACCCGGCCGTGCGCTCGGCCGCGAGCGCCGCCACCGCCAGCAGCGCGCCGCAGAGCACCGTCGCGAGCACCCATCGCATCGTCATCTCCCGGCCCTCCCGCCATCCAGGTTTGATGGACCGATCCCGCCCGCGAACGCGGTTCACCGCATGGGGCACACCGCCAATCCCCTCCCGCGGAAACGGGAAATCCCGTAGCACCACCGCCTGCTCCGCCCCGCCTGTCGAACGTCCACTACCGGTGCAAACGGCTGCCTGCGCGCCAACCCGTCGCGCGGCGCGGGCCGGGAGGCGCGGAACGGCTGCACCCCCAGCGCGGCCGGTTGCGGATCAGTACGGGACCATGCAGGCGTTGATCCGGCGCTGGCGCTCGGCCTGGGGGCCGGGGCGGGCGGCGGCCTCCCGCGTGCAGTCGGCGTAGGCGCGCATCGTGGCCTCCACCTCCTGCCGCGTCGGCGCGGCGCCCACCACCAGCCGGAGGTCGTGCTCCTGGCCGCCGCGGCGCACGCGCAGGGCGTATTCGGTGCCCGGGCGGCGGTCGCTGAGCAGCTTCGGCTCGCCACCGTCCACGCCGTTCACCGTCACCAGCTCGTCGCCGGCGCGCAGCCCCGCCAAGTCCGCCGGCGAACCCTGCGCCACCGAGGTGACCGTGGCGTGGCGCCCCGGCCCGGCGGGCACGCCGGGCCTCCCCGCGGGGCCGGGGTAGTGGTACACGAAGCCGGTCCGCCCCGCGCCGGGACGCGGGCCCAGCATCACCGCGCCCTGGCCGTTGCCGAACTCGACCGAGCCCTGGAGCTGTCCGTCTGCCCCCTCCTCGATCACGATCCCGGTGTCACGCTGCGCGGGTGTGGCCGCCGCCGCGGGCGTGCGTGCCTCCTCGGCCGCGGGCGTGCGGTCTGCCGCCGAGGCCACACCACACGCGGCGGCGGCCAGCGCGAGCGCCGAGGCGGCCAGGAGGGATGCGCGGATACGGTAGCCGGCGGGGCGCGGGCTGGTCATGGCGATGATCCTTCGCTCTAGGTGAGACCACGTGCCGGCCCACCCCAGCGCGGGCGCGGCAAGGAACGATTCGCGCTCGGCGGCGCGCAGCAGCACCTGTCCGTAGCGGCGCCGGCTCTCTCCACGCGCCAGCACGCGGGCGTCGCAATCGGTCTCCACCGCCAGCCGCAGCCGCCGGTGCATCCACCAGAGCGCGGGGCTCCACGGCATCAGCGCCACGGCCAGCGAGGCGACCGCCAGCAGCCACGGATCGCCTGCCTCCACGTGCTCGCGCTCGTGCCGCACGATCAGCCGCAGCTCGTCGGCGGGCTCGCCCAGCGCCCAGCGGGGGAGGACGATGGACGGATCCAGCACTCCCAGAACCATCGGCCCCGCGCGCTCCGACACCAGCACGCGGGTGCCGGCCACGCGCTGCCCCGTCAGCGCCCCGCATGCGGCGATCAGCCTCCGCCGGCCGGCCGCGAACGCCGCGATGATGGCGAGCGATGCCGCGGCCCACGCCAGGTAGGCCCCGCGCGGAAGCGTCTCCGCCGCCAGCGCGCGGCCCGTTTCGGCCGATGGAGCTCCGGCGGGAGCGCGCGCGTCGTCCGTGGCGGGTGATGGCGACGGGTCCGCCGCCGCCCGCTCGTTTCGCGCGGGGAGGCGGAGGTGCGGCAACACGCCCGGGAGCGCCAGCGCCACCGCCGGAACGCCGAGCGACGCCGCCATCGCCGCCGCCCAGAACCAGCGGCGCGGCAGGCGGAACCACCCGGCCGCGCGCTCCGCCGCGAGCGCCGCCACCGCCAGCAGCGCGCCGCAGAGCACTGTCGCGAGCACCCATCGCATCGTCATCCCTCGCCTCCTGCCATCCGGGTTGATGGACCGATCACCGCACTCTCATCCACCGAAAACGGGGTTTCCCGTAGCAACATCGTCCGCTCCGCCCGCAACGTCACCGCAGCCGGTCAGTACGGAACCGCGCAGACGCCGCCCGACAGGGACCGGTCGCCGCCGCCCACGGTGATGGGCGAGGCCAGGTAGCGGCCGTCTTCTGCCGCCGCGGCAATGGCGGACGCCTGCCGGGCGCAGGCGCCCTGGCGGCGCAGGTCCCACTCCACCTGCGCCCGCGACGGCGCGGGGCCCACCACCACGCGCACGCCGTGCGCGGCGCCGCTCCGCCCCACGCGCACGTCGTAGACGGTGCCCGGGGTGCGGTCGCGGAAGAGCCACGGGTTGCGGCCATCGCGTCCGTTCACGGCGAGCATCTGGTCACCGGCCCGCATCCCGCCCTGCTCGGCCGCCGAGCCGGGCGCCACGGCGGTGATCACGGCGTACCGCCTGGGCATCGGCTGATCGGGCATTCCGGTGGGCTCCCGGAAGCGGTAGGTGAACCCCATGCTTCCCGAGCGCGGGTCGGGGCCGAACATCACCATCGTGCGGCCCTGGCCCAGGTGCACGGTGGCCTGCAGCCGCCCGTCGCGGCGTTCGGTGATCACCACGCCGGTGTCGGCCTCGGACAGGGCGCCGGGCGCGTCGGCCGCGTCGTCGCCCGCCGGGCGGGCGGAGCCGCTGGCCACGCCGCATGCCGCGGCGGCCACGCACACCGCGGCCACGGCCAGCAGCGAGCCGCGCGCGCGGTAGCCGGCGGGGCGGGTTGCCGTCATCGCGACGAGTCTCCGTTCCAGGTGCGATCGGGTGGCGCGCCAGGGCATTCTCATGCGCCATCCTCCAGGCCGGCGAGGCGCTCGTCCAGCAGCGTCCGCATGCGCTGCAGCTCCTCGGGAGGCAGGTCGCGCTCGGTGACGAGCTGGGCCAGCAGCATGCTCGCGGAGCCCTGGAACACCTTCTCCACCAGGCGGTTGAGCACGCTTCCGCCCGCCGCCTCCTGCCGCACCACGGGATAGTAGCGGTAGGCGCGGCCCTCCTTCTCGTGCCGCGCGTGCCCCTTCTCCTCCAGCGTCTGCAGCGCCCACAGCACGGTGGTGTAGGCCAGCCGGTCTTCCAGCTCCTTCCGCACCTCGGCCACGGTCCCCGACCCCACGCGCCAGAGGATGCTCATCACGTCGAGCTCGCGGTCGGTCAGCTTCGCTTCGTCGGTCATCAGGTTCCGGAATGCGGATGGTACTACGGCTTCACCCGTAGATTAAACAGGCGCCTCGCCGTTGTCAACGGGTTTGCCCGTAGCAGCCCGGCGGGGCGCGCCGGCACCGGCCAGGAAGCGCTTTCAGGTGCCGGGCGCCGCGTCAGTTCCTTCCGGACATGGAGATTACCATGGGACCCAGGTATGCCCAGTTCATCATGTAGCCGCCGCGCTGGTAGCGCAGGGGCGGGCCATCGGGGCCGCGGTTCGCCCCGTCGGGCACCCACACGTAGAACTCGGCGTTCACCTCCCGCACCACCGTTCCCTCTTCCTCGCCGAGGCGTACACGTGCGACCTCGTCGTAGAAGTTCTGGGCGCCGCTCGGGAGTGTTTCCGTCCACCGCGTGCCGCCCTGCTCCCACACCCGGAGCGCGTTGGAGGTGGGATCGAGGCAGCTGATCATCCGGAACACCCGGGGCGGCCCCGGGTTGAGCACGCTCCGCACGGGCTGGCCCTCGCCCAGGCTGGCCATCGGGATGTCGCGCAGCATCACGATCAGCGCCGTCTGGATGTCGGCCGTGTCGCGGTTGCCGCTCCCGGCCCGCTCGCACGCCTTGGCGGCGCGGGTGTCGCCCCGGCCGCCGCTCAGGCGCAGGGCGGCGCACAGTTCCAGGCGCAGCCACGGCGTGTCGGGGAGTGACGAGTCGGCGGCCAGCGCCTGCGTGAGCGCGGTCGCGGCCTCCTTCCAGCGTCCGCGGCGGCTGTTCGCCATCGCTTGCCGCGCCAGCGCCGTGCGCGCCTGCGCGGGGTCGAGCACCCGCGCAGAGTCGTACACCTGCAGCGCCCCCGCGTAGTCGCCGTTGGCGAAGCGGATGTCGCCGCTGCGCAGCGCCAGGGCGGCGCTGGGACGACCCCGCCGGCCCGCCGAGTCGGCGGCGGGGTCGGTGCCGGCACCGCGAGAAGGACGCGCGTTCGCCTGCCTGTACCACCAGGCGCCACCGTCGAACACGCTGTCGACGGCCGCGCTGGGTACGGAGGAGGCACGGGCGGTGACCGGCCGGTACCACCACACACCACCCTGGTAGACGCTGTCGACGGGTGTCGGCCGCTGGGGAGTGGCGCGGGACGGAGGCGGCCGCTGGGGCTGCCGGTTCTGCGGGGCCGAGGCCGGAGCCGACGGACGGGGCTGCTGGATGGGCGGCGCGACCGCTGGTGCCGAATCGGCGCGCGCAGTGGAGGCCGCCGAGTCGCGCGGGGGGGTCGCCGACACGCTGTCCACCACCGGATTGGAATGCTCGAGGTACAGCGTTGGCCGAATGCGCGGCCCCGGCACGTGATCCATGACCCATTCGCACAACCGGTCCGGCACGCTCACCGAGATTTCGCTCGCCGACTGCTGCCGCTCGAGCCAGCCCACGACTTCGGTGCCGACCTGCCGCGACCGGGTACCCGCCACCGCGGTTACCCGGATGGAAGCAGCGTAGCCACCGCGCAGCAGCAGCCGCGTGAGCGTGCTGTAGGTCACGTCGTTGACCGGGCTTCCACCGAAGAGCGGGCTGGCCAGCACCTTCAACGTGTCGTTCCTCGGCGCCGCGCCCCTCGCCACGTCGATCATCCCGACCTCAATCCCCGTCGCCGTGATGGCCAGCACGGGTGCGGTTCCCTCGGCGACCGCCTCCACCACGCCAGACGGAGAGACGCGGACCGTGGGAGCGCACGAGACCCATCTCGGCCGATCCGGCAGCATCAGCGGCCGGAGCTGCCCCCGGCCCACGGTCAGCACGCGGTCGGCGACGCGGATCACGTAGAGGTTGACGGTATCAGGCACCACGCGGATGTCGAACCCGGTCTGGCTCGAATCGGCCGAAGCCCACAACCGGGCTCGCCCCGTCTCCATCACCGACAGCCGTCCTTCTCGTATGCTGACCACGTCCTTGGGGTCGCTCGTCCACACAGCGCCCGCCACCGCCCGGCCCAGCGTGTCGGTCACGGCAGGGAGGCCGAGCGAGCCGAGGGTGGAACCCGTGTGTGCCTCGACCCCCAGAACACCGGTCACAATCGGCCCCGGTGCCGGCGAGGTGGGAACGACCAGCCACAGCGCCACGGCGGCTGACGCGTAGCCCACGGCTCGCGCGAGAAAGCGCGTGCCGAACGCCGGGATCCCGTCGTGGAACAGGAAGCGGTGGAAACGCCGGGGGAGGAGCACGGCCAGCGGGCTGCGCGCGGCGCGCTCCTCCAGCAGGCGCACCACGGCCACGTCTTCCATCAGCTGCGCGCGGGGCATCCGCCGCAGCTTGCGCATCAGCTTGCGGGTGCGCCGGCGGTCGTGCCGGTACAGGAAGAGCTGCTGGACGAGGCGGTCCAGCTCCAGCCGGCCGGACGCGGCATCCGGAGCGGCGTCCTTCATCGCGTCGAGCACCTTCAGGATCTCGGCGCGCACCGCCATCTCCCGCTTCTCGCCCAGCTCGCGGATCAGCCACTCGCGGTCGGCGTTGGGGATCACCCCCCGGCGCAGCCAGCGCAGGCGGACGAGCCGGAGGAAGCCGCGCTCGTCCGCGTCCGCGCCCAGCCCCGGGAGCCCGCCCAGCATCCGCGTCAGCCGCCAGTGCAGCTCGGGGTACACGGCCAGCGCACCCAGCCAGCGCAGCCCCCGCGGCCCCAGGTACTCGGCCAGCGCCTCCTTCGACGTGGCGACCGGCACCGGACGCGCACCCTCGCCGTTCTCGCCGTCGCCGAGGTTGCGCTCCCACCAGCCGTACCAGTCGGGCTCGGTGTCGTCGGCAAAGAACTCCACCGCGCCGCGCACGCCGTCGAGCGTGGCGGGAAAGACGGGGAGCGCGTCGGCCAGCACCGCCTCGCGCAGGCCCCAGCCGCCCATCGGCTCGGGGGTGAGCAGCGCGCGGTCGCCCCACGCCGCCAGCGCACGCGTCCAGGGGTGCAGCTCGCCGGTGCGCACGTCGGCGAGCGCGGCGCCGTCGCCCAGGAGAATGAGGCGGTGGCCCGGGTGCTCGCGCTGCAGTTCGGCCAGCGAGACACCCCGCCCGCCCGCCTCGGCCCAGCACACGCGCGGGTCGCCGTCGTGATAGTAGCGCCGCAGCAGCACGCCCTCGTCCACCAGCCGCGTGCACAGCTCGTCGAAGAGCCAGGCCTGGTGGTCGCGCGGGCCGCGACGCTCGATCAGCGCCAGGTACTCGCTGGGGCGGGTGCGCGCCTGGTAGCGCAGGTTGGGCCACCCGCCCGCGGCCACGGTGGCGCCCACGCTCGCGGGCACCGACAGGCGCACCGAGTCGGCGCGCTGGCGGCGTGCGGCGTCGCGCGCGGTGCGGCGCACCTGCTCGGGGGGATACGGCCCCGCATCGCCCCCCGGCGCGGGGAGCGCGAACGGCGAACGGGCATCGCGCCCCC
>DASSJS010000448.1:0-3489 GCA_035691085.1 Longimicrobium sp. | reverse complement strand
CACCCAGCACCCAGCACCCAGCACCCAGCACTCAGCACCTTCGTACTTCCCCTCCGGCACGGCGCTCGCGTCAGACATTCCGGTACAGGCGCGTTCTCACAGGCACGCGCTCTGGCGCCATCTACCCATCCCCTGCCCTGCCCCATGAGCCCTACCGCAACCCGCCTCGCCCTCGCCGCGCTGGCCGTGCTGGCCGGCGTTCCCGCCGCGGCGCAGAACCGGCCCGCGGCCGCCCGCTTCGAGGTGGTGGGCCGCGCGCCCGTCACCCACACGCGCACCACCGACCTGGCGGTATTCCGCGGCGTGGACGGGCGCGACTACGCCTACACCGGCACCTTCGCCGGCTGCCCGGGGTGCCGCGCCGGCCGCATGTACGCGTGGGACGTGACCGACCCCGCGCATCCGCGGCTCACCGACTCGGTGACGGTGGACGCGCTCACCGTGAACGACGTGGCGGTGAACGCGGCCGGCACCCTGGCCGTGCTCACCCGCGAGGGCGCGCGCAGCCAGCGCAACGGCATCGTGGTGCTGGACCTGAAGGACCCCGCGCACCCGCGCCAGGTGGGCGAGTACTGGGAAACGCTCACCGGCGGCGCGCACAACGTGTGGCTCGACGGCGACAAGGCGTACGTGGTGGACCAGGGCGGCTCGGAGATGGCCATCATCGACCTGGCCATGCCCAACGATCCGCTCGAGATCGGCCGCTGGGGGGTGCCCAACTCGCCCAACCGCTTCCTGCAGGACGTGGCGGTGAAGGACGGGCTGGCGTACCTGAGCTACTGGAACGACGGGCTGGTGATCGTGGACGTGGGGAACGGCGTGCGCGAGGGCACCCCGCGGCGGCCCAAGCTGGTGGGGCAGTACCGCTACCGGGTGGAGTGGCGCGGCGAGCGCTACGGCAACACGGCCTACGCCTTCCCCTACACCAACCAGGCGGGGAAGAAGTACGTGTTCGTGGGCGACCAGATCATGCCGCGCATGGCCAACCTGGGCCAGCGCTTCGACACCGGCGGCTACGTGCACGTGCTGGACGTGAGCGACCCGGCCGTCCCGCGCGAGGTGGCGGCCTACTCGGCGCCCAGCAGCGGCGTGCACTCGTTCTGGATCGCCAACGACACCATGTACGTGGCCGCGTGGACCGGCGGCCTGCGCGCGGTGGACGTGTCGGGCCAGCTCAGCGGCGACCTGCGCAACCGTGAGATCGCTTCGCTGAGCACCACCGACGAGCAGACGGCCGTGCGCAACTTCCCCTTCGCCTGGGCCGCCGTGCCGCACAACGGCCTGGTGTTCGCCAGCGACTTCAACTCCGGCCTGTGGATCGCGAGGCTGGTTCCCGGTTCGACGGCGGCCACGCCGTAACCGGGTGCGGAGGTACGGGGGTACGGAGGTACCGAAGGGCAACGGCAACGCCCGCGAGCTGTCATGCCCGCGGGCGTTCTCGTTTCTCGTCAAAGCCCGCAGCTCGCCCCGTACCCCCGTACCCCCGCACCCCCGTACCTCCGCACCCCAACGGCACCGATTCTGCGCGAGACCCGCCCGGGCATCGGCGGGCGCTGTTCCAGCGAAGCCCGCCCGCTTATCTTGCCCGCCTCCCGATGTGCTGACTGGCTCGACTGGATGAACGGGGACATGTACACGCTACAGGACGAAGAAGAGGGGGAGGAAACTCCCCAGCCCGAGCCCCAGGCCGCCGACCGCAATGCGGCGTCGATGACCGACGCCGTGCGCGACCGGCTGTTCGAGGCCCGCAACCTGATCATCAGCGGCGAGATCGACCAGAAGCTGGTCTCGCACGTGATGGGTCAGCTGCTGGCCATGGCCGCCGCGGGCGACGATCCCATCACCATCTTCATCAACTCGCAAGGCGGGCACGTGGAGAGCGGCGACACCATCCACGACGTGATCCGCTTCATCAAGCCGCGCGTGCGGATGGTGGGCACGGGGTGGGTGGCCAGCGCCGGCGCGCTGATCTACGTGGCCGTGCCGCGCGAGGACCGCTTCGCCCTCCCCAACACGCGCTTCCTGCTGCACCAGCCCGCCGGCGGCTCGCGCGGCATGGCGGCCGACGTGGAGATCGAGGCGCGCGAGATCCTGCGCATGCGCGAGCGCATCAACCAGATCTTCGCCCGCGAGACGGGGCAGTCCATCGAGCGCATCGAAAAGGACACGCACCGCAACTTCTGGCTGAACGCCCAGCAGGCCATCGACTACGGCCTGGTCGGCTCCGTGATCCAGACGGTCGACGAGCTGAAGTAGGCGCGTCCCTCGGTTCGCGCGGACGGGCCGCTCCACCGGCAAGGGAGCGGCCCGTCTTTCATCCTGCCAGACCAGTGGACCGGCAGGATCAATCCATCCGGCGCCGTCGAGCCTCGCGCAGTCTGCGAGGCCTTTCGTCGTTGTTGCCGCGGCTTCAGCCGCCGGTCAGCCGCTCCGGCTACCCGGGATATTTTCCAGGAGTCTCAGGATCAGTCGTCGCCCCGGTTGGCGGACGAGGCGTCGTTCGCGGCGGGATAGGCCAGGGCGCCGCGCATGGGGTCGAGCACGTGGCTGATCTGGTCGGCGGTCTCGATCTTCCCCACCTGCCGGTCCAGCACGGTCCAGGGGGTCACGGTCCAGTCGCTGGGCGGCTCGCCGTCGGCCTCCTTCTCGCGCCGGCTCAGCGCCACCAGCGCCTCGGCCACCTCGGGGCTGACGCACACCGCCGCCAGCGCGGGGCACTTCTCGTGCGGCATCCGCTCGAACACGCACCACACCGTCACCATCTTCGCCATGCGCCACTCGCCCGGTTGAGGTTCAGCGCGGGATCGACTCGCAAGCTTCCGGCCGGGCGCCATCGCCGCGCGGCTTTGCGGCGCCCCCGTCCGCACCTCATCTTTCGTTGCGCGCGGCCCGGATGATAGCGTTGCGTGAGCAGTAACGGCGCGCTTGTCATCCTCGCACCGGGCGGCTGAAGCCACGGCAACAACCACGAGAAGCCTCGCAAACTGCGCGAGGCTCCAATCGCTGTTCATTGTGGAATTGGCGGTCAGCGGGAGTTCGCGAATGATGGACGGATGAAGTTCGAGGCGTTCGAGCTGCGGGCGCGGGAGATGTTCGAAGACATCCCGCGCGAGCTGCGGCACGGGATCGCGTACGTGGCCGTGCACGCCGAGGCGCTGCCGCACCCCACCATGCGCGACGTCTATACCCTGGGCGAGTGCGCCACGGGCGAATACGACGCGGGCGGCGAGCTCCCCGACGCGCTGCGCTCGGGCGTGCACCTGTACCACGGCTCGTTCCGCGAGCTGGCGCGGCTGGACCCGAAGTTCGACTGGGAGGCCGAGTTGTGGGAGACCCTCACCCACGAGATCCGCCACCACCGCGAGAGCGCCGCGGGCGAAGACGCGCTCGAGGAACTGGACTGGGCCGAGGACGAGAACTTCAAGCGCCGCGACGGCAAGGCGTTCGAGCCGTTCTTCTACCGCGCCGGGCTGCCGGTGGCCGACGGCG
>DASSJS010000447.1:0-13082 GCA_035691085.1 Longimicrobium sp. | reverse complement strand
GCCAGCCACGCGCCGCGGCGGGCGCGGTACTCGGCGGGGAGGGTGGCCACGGCCGCGTCGATGGCCGCGTCGCCGAGCCCGGCCCGCACCGCGCGGGTGACCGAGTCCCACGCGGCGCGGGGGACGCCGCCCAGCAGGCGGTGGTCGAGCTGCGAGGCGTTCATCACCATCGGCCGCAGGTCGATCTGGCCGCGGAAGCGCACCAGGTTCCAGATCATTCCGCGCGCCGCGTTCAGCGCCACGCCGTCGTAGTCGACGAAGGCGTAGTCGCGGTCGCGCGGGAGGGCGCGCCAGGTGTGGCCGCCCCCGGCGCGCGGAACGCTGGCCCACAGGTACTGCCCCGGGTGGCGGTCCCAGTCGCCCAGGAGGATGTCGACCAGGCGCACGGCCAGGTACTCGCGGTCGTCCATCCGTTCGCCGGGCCCCGCGCGCAGGCGCACCAGGAAGGTGTCGCCATCCTCGATCCGGTCGGCGTTCGCCAGCTCGGGGGGAAGGGGGCGGCCGGTGCCGGGGCGCTCCTCCAGCGTGCCCAGCATCCCCGCGAACTCGGCGCGGTACTCGCCCAGGCGCGGGTCGTCGGGCATCACGAAGAGCCGCTCGGTGGTGTGCGGCACGCCGGCCGCGTCCTCGAGCGCGTGCGCCGCGACGCCGGCACCGGGCCAGAACGACGAGACCTGGTCCTGCACCACCCGCGAGGTGAGCGTCCCCTGCAGGTCGGCCGGGAGCGTGTGGGTCTGCACCTTGTCGACCGAGCGGAAGGCGTACTCGCGCCCGTCGCCCCCGCGCAGGCGCAGCGACTTCGTCTGGTTCCCGCCCCCGGTCCCCGCGGGCGTGAGCCCTCCGGCGAAGGTGGAGAGGTCGAGCACGGGAACGGCGATGGGCGTGGCCCACAGGTCGCGGTAGCTGCTCCCCAGCAGCCATTGGTGCAGCCCGCCCGCCCGGTAGCGCTCCCCGGCGGTCACGGTGGTGGTGCCCTGCGCGCCGAGCGCGGCGGGGAGCAGGGCCGCGCCCAGCACCGCCGCGCGGAAAGGGGTACGCAGCCAGGTCATGGGCGGGCTCCGGGGGGAGGGGCGGAGGGGGGCGAGGGCGGAGCCGCGGGGCGCGGCTCGGCCGGGTCGTCGGTGTGCACGGGCACCAGCGGCGGGGTGTCGAGCCACATGGAGAAATCCTCCTTCGCGTTCCCCGCGGCGTCGACCACCTTCACCGACAGGCGCACGCGTCCGTCGCGCAGGAATGCCAGTTCGGTCCACCCGCTGGCCCGGCGCGCGTACAGGGTGCCGCGGATCACGCGGCTCTGCGTGGAGTGGTTGTAGATCCCCGCGCCGCTCACGACCTGGTAGTGGTGCGCGGCGATCCGGAGGACCTGCAGGTTGTGCTCGTGCCCGCTGGCGAACACCAGCGGAGGGTTGCTCCCCCAGGCACGCTGGAAGGACTCGATCATGGCGCGGTACTGGGCGCCGGTGATGTCCTGCTTGGCGAACAGCCCCGCCTGCCGCGCCCAGGGGTGAAAGGGGAACAGGTAGGTGGGCCAGTCGAAGTAGCCGCCGTGCTGCCCGCCGGAGAGCTGAGGGTGGTGCGTGACGATCACCGTGCGCCGGGACCCCGCCGAGCTCAGGTCGTGGCGCAGCGAGTCGACCACCTGGGCCTCGGTGCGGGTGCGGCATCCCTCGCTCCCGCGCGGGAAGGGCGCCTGCAGCCACCACTGCGTGTCGAGCACGATCACCCGCAGGTAGCTGCCGAAGTCGAGCGGCACCGGCCCGGGGCAGCCGCCCTCGGGGAGGAAGCGGACGATTCCGCGGCCGCGGCGGTTCACGTAGCGCTCCTGCACGCGCACGGTCTCGAGCCCCGCCTGGGTGCCGGTGGCCCAGTCGTGGTTGCCGGGGATCATCACCCCGTTCACCCCGGTCTCCAGCAGGGGGGCCATCTGCGCGTCGAGGATGCGCTCGTTCTCGCGGCGCTCGGCGGCGCTGCTGTCCAGCACCATCCCGCGGGGGTACACGTTGTCGCCCAGGAAGACCACGAAGGTGTTCTTGGACTGCTTGGCGATCTGGTCGCGCAGCGCCTTCAGCACGGGCTCGCCGCCGGGGGCGGGAAGGCCCGCGTCGCCGATCAGCACCAGGTTCAGTTCCAGCGTGTCCTGCTCGGCCACCAGGCCCGGGATCACCCGCCCCAGGCCGCGCACGTAGCGGAAGCAGCCGCTCAGCGACAGCGCCGCCGCCCCGAGGAGGGCGGCGGCCATGATCCGTCTCGAAAACCTCATTCCGTACCCAGGTGGCGGATTGCGTGGTTGCCGGGAGGGCGGGGCGGTCAGCCCTTGCGCCCCTTGCGCTTGCGGCGGCGGGTGCGGAAGGGAAGATACTCGGCGGCGTCCACCTGCACCGACCAGCGCTCGTCCAGCGCGCCCACCAGGTCGGCGGGCGAAACGCCCTTCTTCAACCGCACGAGGTATTCCAGCGTGTGCATCTCGCCCCCGCGGGGCACCACGTCGGCCAGGCGCCAGTCGGCGGCCAGGTCGGCGAGCGCCTCCTGCACGGTGGTGCGGGCCATGTCGGGCTCGCGGCTGTGCACCAGCATCAGCCCGTCGGTGCGCAGGTCGGTGTCGTACTGCAGCATGCGCCGGCGCACCGCCCGCTGCTGGGCCGGCGTCTCGGCCACGAGCAGCGCCGCGTCGCCCACCGAGAGCACGCCGGTGCGCCCGAAGCTCCCGCTGTACAGCGAGCCGATGTTGTACTTCCAGACGGTGAGGACCACGAAGTTGAACGCCACCGAGATGGCCAGCGCCACGTCGAGCGCCTGCACGCCGGCCGCCAGCCCGCAGGCGATGACCAGGAAGATGTAGACGGCGTCGCGCGGGTCCTTGAGGGTGTTGCGGAAGCGCACCGCCGCCACGATCCCCGCCAGCGAGAAGGCCAGCGCCAGCGAGTTGCGCACGATCAGCGCGGTTCCCGACACCACGATGGGGAGGATGATCACCGACGCCACCAGCGCGGGGTCGTAGCGGAAGCGCTTGGTGACCATGTACACCCACGCCACCGGCACCACCAGCGACAGCGCCCCGGCGATCACCAGGAAGGTGGTGAGCAGCCGGTGCAGCGCCTCCACCAGCGAAAGCCGCGCGCCGAACTGCGCGGTGCCCGGCCCGGCGCCCATCAGCCCGCCCTCGCGCGCGGGAAGGAGCGTGCTTTCCACGAAGGCGTCGCGCACCGAGGGGACGAAGTACACCAGCAGCCCCATGATGGTGATCAGGATCACGTAGTACACCCCCAGGCGCAGGTACGGCTTGCTGCGCCCCTCGAACATCCGCTCGAAGATGGTGCGCCGGTGCGCCTGGCCGCGGGGCGTGCGGATGGCGCTGCCCTGCGCGGGCGGCGCGTACGGCCCGGAGCCGGGCGGCGACAGCAAGGTCTCGGATTCTCCCTGCGGCACCACGGGGGGGCCCATGTTGTCGTGGTCTCTGGGCATGTTGCCGGTAGCGGCGGTCGGCGGGGAAACGAGTGAGGGATGCGGTCGCGCCCGCAATTAGCACGAAACGCGCCGCCGTTACAATAGTTTTCTTTCCAATTCCTGCCAGAGGACGCCGCCCGGTCCGCGCCTCCCCAGCCTCTCTCCGCGCCCGGCGCCGCGCGCCGCCACGCCCGCGCCGGTGCTTCGAAAGCCTTGCCTGTCAAACGTTTGCACCCGCCGGCGAGGGGCTGCAGGCAGCCCTCGCGCTGAGTGATCGAAATTTTTTGGAGAGGCCTCCTTCACCCATCCGCATTCGTGAAAGGCCCGGCTGTCTCAACGGATCGATCAGGGGGGCACGAGGCGAGCCTGGGTGGCCGTGCGACTCCTCCGCATGGAGGGTGGATCACGATGGTTGCACCGCATTCCCGAAGGCCGCGGTGACGCACGGAAGCCGCGGAAGGCTCGGATTCCCCCTGATGACGCAGTTGGCGGAACCTTCAGGCGCAGCAGGCGGGGTGAACAGCGAAAGAGGGTGTTCCACAAAAATTTCGATACTCAGCTCATTCCGAACCTGCAGCCACTCACCCTCCGCCTTGTTCGCATGAAAGGGGGCTTCGGAATGTCCTATTGCAATCTGTTTAAAACGTCGTTATTGTAAAGACAGTTTCAACAGCTACCCGGCCTTCCATCGGCCCCCGGCGAGCGTGCCGGGTCGGCAGCCCATGGGATCAGCGCGGCGGCCGCACCATGCGCCGCAAATTCACGACTTTGCCGAATCCCTGGTGCTCTATGCCCATTCCTCTCCGTCTCCTGGCCGCCGTCCCGGCCGCCGTGCTGCTCCTTCTTTCAGCAGCCGGCGCCGCGGTGGGCGACGCGCCATCCTCGCCAACAGGTTTGACACTTCCGCCGCCGGTACCGATCCATGGCGCCGGGCGCGATCGATCGCCGGCCACGGCGCCGGGCCTCCGAGCGCGCGGCATCGCAACCCGCGACAGCCGCGGGGTGACGCGCGATCCACCGGAGGGATCTCCTCCGCCGCGCTTCTCATCCACCTACGCCGTGCAGGTGACGCCGGACGGGGGCGACTCGCTGCGGGTGGGCACGGGCGCGTACGTAACCATCCCGTTCACCGTCACCAACACCGGCACCACGCCGGCGTCGTTCATCATCTCGCCCTACTGCGTGGCCGTGTCGGTGAACGTGTGCGAGGCCACGGTGGACACCATGGCGCTCGCGGCGGGCGAGAGCCGGCAGGCGGGCGTCACCTTCCAGGCCGTCTCCACCGCCGGCGCGGTGGGGAACATGACGCTCACCGTCTGGCGGGTGGGCGACCCGTCGGTGACCGACAACGGATACCGCGGCGTGCGCGTGGTGGCGCCGGGGAGCCTCTCCGCCGCCTCGTGGACGCGCGCCACGCTCGATCGCGGCGATTGCGCGGTGGCCGCACTGGGCGGCGGCGGTGTGAGCGAGTGCGGCGACCTGCGCCTGGCGCACGCGCTGCCGCCCACGCGCACGCTGAACCAGGCGCGCGCGCCGGTGCTGCTGTACAACTCGCAGCACGCGTATCCGCACACCATCCACGCCACGCTGGTCACCAACACCCAGGGCGCCCCGTGGGACTCGGTGCGCGCCGAGGTGCGGCGGGGCGGGCAGGTGATGGCGAGCGGACGCTGGCCGGGATGGGCCGACACGCAGCCGCACCGCATCGCGCTGGGCTTCGCCGAGACCGGCGTTCCGCTCTTCTCCGGGGCCGCGGGGGTGTTCAGCGACACGCTCTTGGTGCGCGTGAAGCAGGGCGGCGCGTGGAGCGACCTGTCCGCGCTCCCCATCCGCCACGTGGTGGTGGACCGCCGCGCCAGCGTGTTCGGCACGGGATGGTGGCTGGCGGGGCTCGAGCAGCTCACGCCGCTCAGCGCCACCGAGGTGCTGTGGGTGGGGGGAGACGGCAGCGCGCGCATCTACCAGCAGGTGGCGCCCGGCCGCTACGCCAGCGCCGAGCCCGACGGGCCCGACACGCTGGTGGCGCAGACGGTCACGCTGTACGACGGCGGCACCGAGCAGGGGTACGCGCGCAAGCTGCCGGGGAAGGGCGAGGTGGGGTACCGCGCCAGCGGGCAGCACCTGTACACGCGTAACCGGCTGGGCCACACCACCTGGTTCTTTCACGACGCCACCGGCCGGATGGTGCAGGTCGCGCTCCCCACCGCGGTCGATCGCGACACCAGCCGCAGCTATTACTTCGCGTACACCGGCACCGCCGGCACCCTCAGCCAGGTGCTGGCCCCCCACGCAGGCGTGCTGTACGACCGCAAGACGTGGATCTTCGGCAGCGGCACCACGGGCGCCATCCGCGTCACCCAGATCGTCGACCATCCCACGGCGGGGAACGGCGAGAGCAGCGCCACGCAGTACGCGTACGACGCGCTGGGGCGCGACACGCTGGTGATCGCCCCCGGCGGCACGCCCACGCGCTTCGGCTACGCGTGGAACCGCCTGGCGCAGGGCGCCACCACCGCGTCCAGCAACGGCCGCGCCGACACGATCTACGTGCACATCACGCCGCAGCAGGTGCTGGGGCTCCCCGCGGGTGACGGCTCGGCTGCGGCGCCCAGCGTGATGCTGAACACCGGCGTGGACGGGCCGCTTCCCGGCAACGCCGACCTCTTCCTGTACTACGCCGACGCGGCCGGGCGGCTGATCCAGTTGAACACGCCGCAGGGGATCACCCGCATGCGCCGCGAGGACCCGCGCTACCCGGGCCTGGTCACCTCCACCGTGGCGCCCAGCGGCTACCGCGTGACCGCCGGCTACGACGCGCGCGGCCACCTGTCGTCGCAGACCGAGTGGAACCCGCTGGGCGACGGCCGCGACGCCACCACGCTCTACGCCTGGAACGACCAGTGGGACGAGATCGCGGGCGTCACGAGCCCCACCGGGATCACGCAGACCTTCGGGTACGACGCGCGCGGCCTGCGCGAGTGGGAGCAGGTCGGCCCCGACACGGCGCGCCGCGTCCGCTACGGCTACAACGCGCGGGGACAGGTGGCCACCGTCCGCTCCGTGAGCGCGAAGATGCGCGGCGAGGCGCCCGAGGCCATCGCCTACGACACGCTGGGTACCGGAAACGTCGTCTCGATCGCCAGCCCGCTGGGGATCCGCACGCAGACGTACTCCGACCGCATCGGGCGCGACACGCTGACCGTGGCGCCGGTGGACTCGCTGCAGACGTCGAACGGAAACGCCGGTCCGATCCGGGCCTTCTCGCGCACCAGCTACGACGTGGCCGGGCGCGTGCTCGAGACCGCCAGCTGGGGTGAGAGCCAGTGGTACTGGATGCAGATGGACGGCGGGGGGAAGTGGACGCCCGCGATGACGCAGCGCACCCGCAACAGCTACGATGCCGCGGGACGGCTGTGGAAGGTGGCGCGCTGGTCCGAGCCCGACTCGGCCGGGGTCGACACGGTGACCACGCGGTGGGAGTATGACGGCTTCGGCCGCAAGACCGCCGAAATCGCGCCCGACGACTACCGCGACCGCTTCTTCTACGACGCAGCGGGGCGCGACACGCTCATCATCAACCGCCGCGGCGAGCCCATCCGCACGCGCTACGACGTGATGGGGCACGTGCTGTCGCGCGCGATGCAGGGTGACTCGTCCACCTTCGACTACAACGCCGTGACGGGGGAGATGCTGGGCGCGTACAACGCCAGCGCCCGCATCCGCCGCAGCTACTATCCCAACGGCCTGCTGAAGGGCGACACCTTGCAGGTGGCCTGGGCCGACGGCGGGATGCTGTCGGGCGAGCACGTGTACGGGATGCGCTTCGACTACGACCGCGAGGGCCGGCGCGCGGCGCTCACGCTCCCCGGCGACCTGCGCCCGTCGGCCACGCAGACGCAGATCCGCTATGCGTATGACCCGGTGACCGGCGCGCCGCAACGGATCACCGATCCGCTGGGCAACGCGTACGAGTTCTTCTACCGCGCCGACGGGGCGGTGGACTCCCTGGCGCTCCCCGGCGGCGCGTTCGAGACGCGGCGCTACGACGCCGACGGCCGGCTCACGGTGCGCAGGCGCCAGGGCGACCAGATCGGCACCCACTATCTCGACTCGCTCCGCTACGACCTGCGCGGGAAGGTGCGCGAAGCGGTCGCGCTCAGCGGCACGGCGCGGATGACGTACGACGCGCTGGGCCACCTGGTGCACTCGTACAGCACCGAGTGGTCGGGTACGAGGGTGCCGTATTCCGAGGAGGCGTACGCGTTCGACGGCCTGGGGAACACGCTCTGGCACCGGCGCAGCGCTTGGACCAGCGACGTGGCCTCGATGCAGACGGTGTATCCCACCGTGGAGTACTACGAGCCGCGGACGGGGCGCCACCAGCACACCGTGCACGCGCCCAACACGGCCACGGTGGGCGTGGCGCGGCGCGAGGAGGCGCACCGTCTGTATGACCACGCCGGGAACCTCCAGTCGGCGGACGAGACCGGCACGGTCGACATCTCCTACGGCGTACCGGCGAACTCGTCGGGCAGCCACCCCCAGAACCGCTCGCTGTACGCCGTTCCGCCCGACGCATCGGCGGTCCTGGGCTCGGGTGACCATGCCAGCGACGCGATCCAGCACATCGGCACCACCTACACGTACCGGCCAGACGGCAAGCTCACGCAGGTGCAGCGCGCCGCCGACTGCATCTTCTCGCTCAGCTTCGGCTCGTGCGTGGCCCGGGCGCCAGCCTACCTGCAGCAGCGCCGAAACGAGGCCTACCGGTACGACGCGCTGGGCCGCCGCGTGTGGGTGCGCGCGGCCACGGTGAGCGACCCCGCCATGCAGAACGGCGGGTGCGTGTACCGCTGCGACAACACCACGCGCCGCACGGTGTGGGACGGAGACCAGGTGCTGGCCGAGATCCGCTACCCCAACTCAGGGCCCGAGCAGGATGCGGGGCTGGACGCCGACAACGTGGCCGCGCGGGCCGGCCGCGACGCGCACGGCCCGACCGCCGAGAACAACCCGTACGGCGGGCGCAACACCAGCGACTGGGCGCAGCACGGGCGCGTGCTGTACGTGCACGGCGAGGGGATGGACCAGCCGCTGGGGCTGGTGCGGATGGACTACAGCTACGACTTCCCGGATGCGATCGCGATCGTGCCGCACGCCAGCTGGCGGGGCACGTACGAGGCGGCGAGCTTCGCGGATGGCGGCCACTGCACCACGGTGTTCCTCCCGTACGGCGAGGTGGTGTACGAGGACAGCACGGGGAAGAAGGCGAACCCGGCGATCGTCACCAACGAGGAGGGGGTGGAGCAGGACACCACGCAGGAGCGCTGCGTGGAGATCGACTTCCCCGGCAAGATCCAGGGGATGACCCGGTTCTTGCGGCAGCAGACCGCCTACGGCCCCATCAGCTGGATGGGCAGCCTGATGCAGGACGCTCAGGACGCCAGCGGCCTCATGTTCCGCCGCAACCGGTATTACGATGCGGCGTCGGGGCGGTTCACGCAGGAAGATCCGATCGGGCTTGCGGGCGGGCTGAACGCGTATGGGTTCGCGGAGGGGGACCCAGTGACCTTCACTGATCCCATGGGCTTGTGTCCGCCGGTTGGTGATTGTGTCGCCAACATTTGGAACAGCCGCTACACGTTGGGGGATATGAAGCATCTGCTAAAGCATTTGATCGGCGCAACATTCCTGAGAAATCGGTCCGATCGGCAACACAGTTTAGACGTAATAAACGGTTCAATCCGCGTCGTCCGTCAAGCAAATACACTTTTGGACCGTCGGCGGGGTCGTTATAACGGTGATCAGCAAAACGGATTTCGCCATATTTTCGGGTCGTGTCAGCTGACCCGAGACTTTGGTGAACGAGAGGCTCGAGAAATCACGAGCGCTCACGAAGAGCATTTCAGCGCGAACTCCCCAATTGAAAGGGATTCTCATGCAGATCAGAAAAACAACAACATTGGCCATCGAGCGGGAAGCGATCCGGCTCGACGAACTAAGACCTGCGAAGAAATCGCCGATGAGAACGTGGTCAGTGGAAACTTTTGGCGTGCCGATGAATTCTAGGGTCGCATTTTTTTTGCTGATGGTGTGTGTCTCCTGTGACCGTTCTCGCGAGGTCTCCGGAACGGCCTACATGCTGCCACAAGCCCAAAACGTTCGCTTGGGGATGACCTACCGTGAGCTACGCTCTTCGCGTCCTGCCGTGTACATGGATAGCGATAGGATCGTCGAGAAGACTAGCCGCCGGCGAGAGAACATGTACTACTTCGGCAAATCCGGACAAATGCCGCGCGGGACGACCTCGGGATCACTTCAAGCCGTTGTGATGGACGAGACCTTCGACACCACGGACACAGCAGGCTATCTTGCGACGGCTAACAGCATCCGGGCTTTCTGGACTACCCGGACGGGGATGAAGGGCACGATGGGTGACGTCGTAATGGCCGAAGGTACTCCGGTTGCAGTAGCGGCCAAGATCCAGCGTTGGCGGGTTGGTGAAATTACGCTCAGTTTGGTGATGGAGCAGATTTCTCAGCATCAATTGCTTATTCGCTCGGTCGTACAACGGTACGACGTTCGTATTCCGGAACTGGGCGAAAGTTAAATCAGCGCTCTCGGCGTACTTGCGATTGTGGCGGCGCTCGCGCCGTCCACTCGCGGAGCGGGGGAACGCAACTGGCCTACGACGGGCTGGGGCACCTGGTGCACTCGCTCGACCTGGACCTGAGCACCGGCGCCGCAGGGGAGAGCGAGGAGCAGTACCGCTTCGACACGCTGGGGAACAAGGTCTGGGGTCGCCGCACCAGCTACCGCAACCAGGTGTTCAGCACCACCCCGGTGTATCCCACGGTGGAGTACTACGCGGCGGGGACCTTGCGCGACACCGGCACCGTGGACGCGCCGGGGACGTACCCGGCGGGCCAGGTGCCGGCGCCGCACTCCATCCGCCGGATCTACGACCTGGCGGGGAACCTGGCGCAGACGCAGGAGGTGAACCCCGTGCGCCTGGGGCTGGGGACGGTGATCGTGGGCGGTGGCGCCCAGGCGCGCACCGACTACGTCTTTCCCACCTCGAACGAGTCGATCGCGGCCTCGTTCTACGGGCAGCAGCAGATCGCCACCACTTACACCTACCATCCCGACGGAAAGCTGGTGCGGGCCAGGGCACCTGCGTCTATTCCAACTCGTACGAGGGCGGCTGCACCACCACGCAGCCCGCGTACAACGACCAGACGCGCACGGAGCTGTTCCGCTACGACGCGCTGGGCCGGCGCGTGTGGGTGCGCACCGCCACGCTGATCGACGGGACCACGCTGTACGGCGGCTGCCTGTTCCGCTGCGACGACACCGTGATATCGACGGCGAGGCACAATGGCGTGAGGTTGTTGACGCGGCAAAGGCGTACGGGCGCGATCAGGGCGCCAAGAGCGTTACCATCGAAGGAGCGGCGCGCAGCACGAGGGCACGCCCCGGGCACATCCCACGGCCCATGAACTTCCCGACGGGACTATGAAGATGCTTCGCATGACAGGCTGGGAGAAGGGTTTGCGCAAGATCCCGCTTACGAAGGAGGTCATGCGTTATTCCGGTAAACCAATGGCCGAGGCAAAGCAGTGTGTGAATGATCTGCTCGCCGGAAGCGAGGTGGCGCTGTCCTTCGGTGACGAAAAGAAGATGAATGAGTTCCGCGATGCGGTCGCAAACTTGGGCGTGAGGCTCTCGCCCGAGGGTGACGAGCACGATTAGGCGGAACCGCGGATTCTGGGGGTGTGCGCTGGTCCGCTTCACACCGTTCTCGAACTCCGGCAGCCTCGATCACAGGAGTGCCCGGGCATGCTGCCCGAGCTCTCCTGCTGACGGACCCGCGTGGTCATATTCCATTACCCTAATGATGAATTCTGCCGTGGAGATTGACGACCTGGTGGGCGAAGTACTCAACGCCGTCTGTTTCGTCATGGATTACGTCGAGTTGCACTTCAATGGCGCCGTTCTGCGTGCGCTCAGCACTCCGGTTGTGGAGACTGCCGCGGGTATGCTGGTGTTCCCAGAGTTTGGTTCCAGGGACGCGCTGTGCAGTTTGATTGGTGCTCAGGTGCTTTCTCTCGATGTGTCTGACGATGCACAGATTCGAATCCGGCTTGCTGAGCGCGGAGCAGTTACCATTCCGCTCGGATCCTCGCCCACGGGAGAATCTGCCCACTTCGTGCCAGGATGGAATCAGCCGATTCAGGTGTTTACCTGACTTGGAGCACGGTGGTTGTCACCTCTGGATAGCGGCCACTGCACCACGGGCAAGATCCAGGGGGGCCTCCTGCGCCAGCAGACCAGCTACGGCGCCATGAGCTGAGCTAGCGCGGCAGGGTGGATATCTTACTTCGACGACTGGCTCGTGTCCGGATTCAGTTATGGCCGCATGCGTTCCGAGCGGGATGCCGACGCATTCGCCTGTTCCGTCGTCAACAACGCCAGGCAGGCATCACAGGCAGCGCTCTACGGGTGTTGAAGGAGACCAGGAGATTCGAATGACAAACCTCCGAGCAGTGCTCATGGGGGTCGCCCGCATGGCCGCTGGTTATGTGGTCATCCGCACATTCAGAGGGGATTCGGACACAATGGTGTACCGAGATCCCCGCGATCTTACGGGAATGAAGCTCCGAACGTTGCGGCAAGATGTCGATAGCATATTGGCGACTGGCGGCAAGGTTCCGGCTGATGCACGGGAACTGCGGGGTAACCTTTCCCCGGCTGACCGCACGTACTGGGGCACTGACACATGGGGGCAGCCAATTCGGATCGTACTGAACGGAACACATTACACGGTGGTCTCCGCGGGCCCGGACCAGACATTTGGAACGGCTGACGATCTTGTTGAGGCGAACGACTCGCCATGACCCTGGTTGCCGACCAGAAAGCGGTCGCAGATTGTAGCTGACGGATCGACGTCACTTCTCGGGGCGGGAGTAAGGGGACGCGGCAATGCCGAGAGCAGGATGGCGGTTGTAGCGGTACCCCGGTCCGCCACCCTGAATGGTACGCGTGGAGGAATCGCACTTCAGGGGCAGTCTCCGCGGCGTGATCGGAGATATTGAAAATGCAACGATGGATTCCGATCCAGTACCGATGGTTTTATGACGTCCCTCGCATGTTCGCCGCTTCCGATTCTGGACGGGTATCTCTCTCTGATTGTCCGTTCGACGAGCAACTCGACGACTATCCGCCGAGGTACCGAGTGTGTATTCGCTTCCTCCACACGTCGCTCTTCCCGAAGACGGGTCATGGGAGCTTCTGGTCGGAATGGGTCCCACGATATCGTACATTCCTGTCGAAAGGGTGACGTTCGACCCTACCCGGCGTGCCGCAATGGACGCTTCCGTTTTCGATAACCTGAAGGGGACCGCGCCTGCGGCGTGAAGAACCCACTCGGCGACAAACGTTGCCGCAAGCCCTTACGAAACAGGAGAGCCCGGGCGCGGTGCCCGGGCTCTCCTGCTTCCGATCCGATCGTCCCGGCTGGCGGGCGCCGGTTACACTGCGCTGCCGATGGAGAGGCGGGGAAGGCCCAGGCTCTCCACCACGGGCTGCGGCTCGGGCTCAAGCGGCGGCAGGGTGCGGCCCTCGCGGGCGGCCTGGCG
>DASSJS010000446.1:0-12192 GCA_035691085.1 Longimicrobium sp. | reverse complement strand
GTACCTCCGTACCTCCGTACCTCCGTACCTCCGTACCTCCGTACCTCCGTACCTCCGTACCTCCGTACCTCCGTACCTCCGTACCTCCGTACCCCCCGTACCCCCGCACCCAAAGAAAACCGCCCGGCGCACGTGCGTGCGCCGGGCGGCTCCGTCAGCGGCGGGCCAGGAGGCCCGCACGCGCGACTAGGGGTGCTTGATCCACAGGTTGTACGTGCCGCTGCCGGTGTACGAGCGCACTTCCCACTCGTAGTAGCCGGCCGTGCCGCTGTACGACACCGTCTCGTTGTTGCTGGAGGTGGTGCCGCTGGCGACCACGACCCAGCTGCTGCCGTTCCACTTGTACAGGTACAGGTCGAAGTCGGTGCCCGAGGGGCCCTGCAGCCAGCCCTGGTGCGAGCCCGAGACCGTGCTCTGGTAGTAGGTGCCGTTCGGCTGGTACGACGACCCGCCCGAGGTGACCGAGCCGGTGTACTGCGTGCAGCCGGTGCAGGGCGCCGTGCCGCCGCCGCCGCCGCCCGAGGGCGGGGTGAGCAGCGAGTACAGCAGGCGGTTGGGCGAGCCGGTGCCGGCGCTGGTCACCACGCCGGTGGTGGCGGTGCTGGTGATGGCGTTGGCCACCGTGGCGGCGCTGGCGCTGGTGTTGCCCTGCAGGTACAGCGCGGCCACGCCGGCCACGTGCGGGCTGGCCATCGACGTGCCGCTGATGGTGTTGGTGGCCGTCGTCGAGCTGTACCACGACGAGGTGATGTTGTTGCCCGGGGCGAACACGTCGAGGCAGGTGCCCCAGTTGCTGAACGAGGCGCGCGCGTCGGTGTTGGTGGTGGCGCCCACGGTGATGGCCGAGGCGGCACGCGCCGGCGAGGTGTTGCAGGCGTCCTGGTTCTCGTTGCCGGCGGCCACGGCCAGCGACACGCCCGCGTTGGTCAGGCGCGCCACGGCGTCGTCCACCGCGGTGCTGGCGCCGCCGCCCAGCGACATGTTGGCCACCGCCGGAAGCACGCGGTTGTTGGCCACCCAGTCCATGCCGGCGATCACGCCCGAGTTGGTGCCGCTCCCCGAGCAGTCCAGCACGCGCACGGCGATCAGGGTCACGCCCTTGGCCACGCCGTAGGTGCTGCCGCCCACGGTGCCGGCCACGTGCGTGCCGTGCCCGTTGCAGTCGATGCCGTTCCCGCCGATGGCGTCGTAGCCCACGCTGGCGCGGCCGCCGAACTGCGTGTGGCTGGTGAGGATGCCGGTGTCGATGATGTACGCCCGCACGCCCGCGCCGGTGGGCGTGTAGTTGTAGTTGCCGTCCAGCGGGAGGGCGCGCTGGTCGATGCGGTCCAGCCCCCAGGTGGCGCCGGTCTGCACGGTGGTGGCCTGCGCCACCTGGTCCTGCTCGATGTACGACACGTTGGGGTTGTGCTGCAGCGCGTTCAGCTGCCCGGCGTTCAGCGAGGCGCTGAAGCCGTTGAGCGCCGCCGTGTACACGAAGTGCGGGCCCACGCCGGCCACCGCCGCCACCGAGCGCGGGTCGGCGCCGGGGTTCAGCACCACGATGTACTCGCCGGGGATGGCGTTGGAGCCCGCGGCGCGGACGGGGGCGCCCTGCTGCGGCGCGCGCACGCTGGTGGGCTGGGTGTCGGAGCAGGCAGCCGCGGCAATCGCCAGCATTGCCAGGGCCAGGGGTGTAGCTCTGCGCATGAACGGTCCTCCCAGGGGGTTGGGTCGAGCGCGCACGGCCTGAGTGCCGCGCGCGCACCGCCGCGTGGGTGTGGGCACGCCGGACGGGAGCTGCACGCAAACGCGTCTGCGGGCCCCGCTCCCTGTGGGTCGGGAGCGTGGGGGGAAGGGGAAATCCGGACGGGGGGCAACCCGTGGCGGCATGACCCTGCGGATGCGTTTGAGCGACCTGTAGCAGAGCACGCATCGGACCGAAGCTGACACGTGGTGCAACCCGTTGCTGCATCTGGGGCTTACGATTTTTCGCGCCTGTATACGGCCGCGCGTTTGTGGTGCGTTTGCACCAGACGGGTGCACCGGACCGGTGCGGCGGCGTGCTGCAAAGCTGCGACGGGCAACCGAGGAGGGGTGTGGATTTCGTGGCCGTTTATGGGAGTGAACTGGACGGCGCGAGATCAACCCCTCGCATCAAGTGACTGCGGGTTCCAGGATTCCGGCGTCGCCACTCCCGTCCTGACGGACCGCTTACCTCGCACCTCGGAAAACGCGGCGCGCGGGCCGGAGACGCTCCCCGGCCCGCACGGCGTTCTCCATCGGGGCGCGATCAGAAGTTCGTGTACAGCAGCTTGTTGGGGGTGCCGTTCGACGCGCTGAGGGAGTGCATCGTCAGCACGCCCAGGGTGGCGTTGATGTTGATGAAGTTCCACACCGTGGCGGGGGTGGCGGTGGTGTTGCCCTGCAGGTACTGCGCGGCCACGCCCGACACGAACGGCGCGGCCATCGAGGTGCCGCTGTCGAGCGCGTTGGCCGAGTCGCTCCCCACCCACGCCGAGCGGATGCTGACGCCCGGCGCCAGGATGTCGACACAGGTGCCGTAGTTGGAGAAGGTCGCCTCCTTGTCGGTGCTGGTGGTGGCGCCCACGGTGATGGCCGTGGGTGCGCCAGCCGGCGACTGCAGGCAGGCGTCCTGCGGGGTGCCCGCGAAGTTGCCGTTCCCCGCGGCCGCCACCACCACGAACCCCTTGTAGGTGAGCCGCCCCACCATGTCGCGCACCGACTGCACGTCACCGTAGCCCAGGCTCATGTTCACCACGGCCGGCTTGACGCCGTTGGCGATGATCCAGTCCATCCCCGAGATCACCATGGAGGTGGTGCCGTTGCCCGCGCAGTCCACCACGCGGCCGGCGCGGATCTGGACGTTCTTGGCCACGCCGTAGGTGGTGCCGCCCACGATCCCGGCCACGTGCGTTCCGTGGCCGTGGCAGTCTTCCGCGCTTCCGTGCCCGTCCCCCACGAAGTCGCCGCTGGCGCCGTTGGCGATGTAGTTGGCGCGGCTGATTCCGAGCACGCCGTCGAACTGATCGTGCGTCTTGCGGATGCCGGTGTCGAGCACGTACACCGTCACGCCTGTCCCCTTGCTGGTGTAGGCGAAGCCGTAATTGAGCGGAAGCGGGTGCTGGTCGATGCGGTCGAGCCCCCAGCCGGGGAAGTACTGGGTGGTGAACAGCCGCGCCGGCGCGTCGGGCTCCACGTAGGCCACGGCGGGGTTGTGCCGCAGCGCGTTGAGCTGCCCCTGGTTGAGCGCGGCGGCAAAGCCCTGCAGCGATGCGGTGTACACGTGGCTGGGGTTGATGCCCAGCAGCGCCGCCACCGCGCGTGGGTTCTCGCCGTCCTTCAGCACCACCACGTACCGGTCACCCGCGCCGGCAGACCGGGCCGATGCCGGCTCGCGCACAGGGGAGAGCGGGCCGCCGCCGTCGGCGCAGGCCGCGGCGGCAACGAACAGCGAGACGAGAGCGAAGCTGCGCTTCATCGGGGAGGGCTCCTGTCGGGGGGGCGAACAGAGCCGGCCGGGCCGATCCATTCGGTGCAGCCGGAGGGGTCGGGTGCGGATTGCTACAGCATGCGCGGGGCCGGAATTGGTGTTACGCACCAAACCCTTGAACCGCAAGGCTTTCTACAGACGAGTGTGGATGCGGTGGCGCGAAGGTGCTGGGACAATTTGCGGCCGGTGGGGCCGCTCTGCCGCGGCTGCCCGCCACACGTTCGAGGTGAGCGGCGGAACGGTGCGTCCCCGAGGATGCACTGCTTGGAGCGTCCGTCGGCCAGAGCGGGAAGGAAAGCGCGTCTCGCGTGAGGGATGCGCGCCCGGAGGGCCGGGAAACCGCCGCGCGCGGGCGGATGTGGAGGGAGGGGAGCGATGGCTGGCGCGGCGGTGGCCCGGCGCGGTTGGGCACGGTTGTATCGTGCCCTACCGCGCGCGCAGCCCGGTTTGGCGCCTCGGCGCCAAACACGCCCAAACAGCAGTGCGAGAGTGCGAAAGTGCGAGAGTGCGAAAGTGCGAGAGTGCGAAAGTGCGAGAGTGCGAAAGTTTCTACGCGGAACTGCCGGTCCCCTGGCGGGGCCGGCAGTTCCTAGCGCACTCACGCACTCACGCACTCACGCACTCACGCACCTGTTCAGGCACGCCCACGCATGCGCCAGCCTCAGTAATTCGCGAACAACAGCCGGTTGGGCGAACCGGTGCCGCCCGACGTCACCTTCCCCGTGGTGGCGTTGGCGATCAGCGCCGACGCGACCTGCGCGGGCGTGGCCGTGGGGTTGCCCTGCAGGTACAGCGCGGCCACGCCGGCCACGTGCGGCGCCGCCATGCTGGTGCCGCTGATGGTGTTGGTGGCCGTGTCGTTGGTGTACCAGCTGCTGGTGATGTTCACGCCCGGGGCGAACAGGTCCAGGCAGGTGCCGTAGTTCGACCAGCTCGCCTTCTTGTCGGTCTTGTCGGTGGCGCCCACGGTGATCCCCTCGGGGACGCGCGCGGGCGAGCTGTTGCAGGCGTTCTGGGCGAAGCCGAAGATGTTGCCGTTCCCCGCCGCGATGGCGTAGGTCACGCCGCTGGCGATGGAGCGCTTGACCGCGCTGTCGAGCGCGGCGTTGGCGCCGCCGCCCAGCGACATGTTGGCCACCGCCGGGCTCGCGTGGTTCGCCGTCACCCAGTCCACCCCCGCGATCACGCCCGAGGTGGTGCCGCTGCCGTTGCAGTCCAGCACGCGCACGGCCACCAGGCTCACGCCCTTGGCCACGCCGTAGGTGAGCCCGCCCACCGTGCCGGCGGTGTGGGTACCGTGGCCGTTGCAGTCGTCCGCCGTGCCGCCATCCACCGCGTCGAAGCCGCTGCTGGCGCGGCCCGCCACCTCGGCGTGCGTGAAGCGCAGGCCGGTGTCGATCACGTAGGCGGTGACGCCCGCGCCGGTGTTCAGGTAGGTGAAGGTGGTGCTGAGCGGCAGGTCGCGCTGGTCCACGCGGTCCAGCCCCCAGGTGGCGTTGAAGAGGGTGGTGGTGGCCTGCATCACGCCGTCGGCCTCGATGAAGGCCACGTTGGGGTTGTGCT
This sequence comes from Longimicrobium sp., assembly GCA_035691085.1. Taxonomy (GTDB): domain Bacteria; phylum Gemmatimonadota; class Gemmatimonadetes; order Longimicrobiales; family Longimicrobiaceae; genus Longimicrobium. Next base: position 7,136 of record DASSJS010000446.1, on the reverse strand, counting down.
GCAGCGCGTTGAGCTGCCCGTCGGTGAGCGTGCCCGCGAAGCCGTCGAGCGCGCTGCTGTACACGTATTGGGGCGACACGCCCGTGATGGCCGCCACCGCGCGGGCGTTGGCGCCGCGGTTGAGCACCACGATGTAGCGCCCCGTTCCGTCGGCCGAGCGTGACAGCACCGGCGCGGTGCGGGCACGCTGCGTGGCGGGCGCGGTTGCGTCCTGGGCGCAGGCGGCGGCGATGGCCAGCAGCGGGAGCAGCAGGAACGATCGCTTCATGGGTTACCTCCAAGTGGGTGAGGTACAGCCAAGGCCCGCAAGACGCGGGTATCTGGGGGTGCACCCTCTCCCAAGCATCTGCCGGGCCGTGATCGTATCTGAGTCCAAGCTGTTTCAGCGCAGTTCGTTGAAGCACATCGTAGCAGCTCCGTCCAACCAGCCTGGCGATGCACATCGGGGCGGCGCGCACCGGTATTGTGCGGCTGGAAAAGACAGTTTATCGCATCGCGCGATATGATGACGGCGCGGGAAGAGGCGCGGCCGTGATGAACACGGAGGGCACGGAGGACCACGGAGGACACGGAGGAACGGCGATGAAGTTTCTCCGTGCCCTCCGTGGTTCTCCGTGCCCTCCGTGTTCATGAAAAGAAAGGATCGGTCACGCCGGTCCCTCCCCCCCGCGCCCGCCCTCGCGCCCCGGGCGAACGGCCGCGTCTGCTTGACACCCCCCACCCCCGGGGGTACGCTGTCGGGCTCCGAGGCCCACACCCGGAAAGAGCATGCGGCGCACGGAATTGCGGACCCGCCGGGCGCGGCATTTGTCACTCGTTCGTACGAATCCATCGGGATAGACCAACATGGCCGACCGCCGGCAGGACGCGCTCGACTACCACAGCCAGGGGCGCCGCGGCAAGATCGCCGTGGTGCCCACCAAGCCCGCCAGCACGCAGCGCGACCTGTCGCTGGCCTATTCGCCGGGGGTGGCCGAGCCCTGCCGCGAGATCGCCAACGATCCCGAGGACGTGTTCAAGTACACGGCGCGCGGGAACCTGGTGGCCGTGGTCTCCAACGGCACCGCCGTCCTGGGGCTGGGGAACATCGGCCCGCTGGCGGCCAAGCCGGTGATGGAGGGGAAGGGCGTGCTGTTCAAGCGCTTCGCCGACATCGACGTGTTCGACCTGGAGGTCGGCAGCCAGAACGCCGACGACGTGATCAAATTCTGCGAGCTGCTGGAGCCCACCGTGGGCGGGATCAACCTGGAAGACATCGCCGCGCCCGAGTGCTTCTACATCGAGGAAACGCTCAAGGCGCGGCTGCAGATCCCCGTCTTTCACGATGACCAGCACGGCACCGCGGTGATCAGCGGCGCGGCGCTGCTGAACGCGCTGGAGCTGGTGGGGAAGGACATCGGCGCCATCAAGGTCGTCTTCAGCGGCGCGGGGGCGGCGGCCATCGCCACGGCGCTGCACTACGTGGCGCTGGGCGTGCGCCGCGGGAACATCTGGATGTGCGACCGCGCCGGGCTGGTGACGGCGGACCGCCCGCCCGAGCACACCGACCCGTACAAGGCCCGCTTCGCCCAGGACGTCTCCCCCCGCCCGCTGGCCGAGGTGATGCCCGGCGCGGACGTCTTCGTCGGCCTGTCCGTTGCCGGCGCGGTGTCGAAGGAGATGGTGGCGTCGATGGCGCCCAACCCGATCGTCTTCGCGCTGGCCAACCCCGATCCCGAGATCATGCCCGAGGAGGTGATCGAGGCGCGGCCCGACGCGATGGTGGCCACGGGCCGCACCGACTATCCCAACCAGGTGAACAACGTCCTGGGCTTCCCCTTCATCTTCCGCGGCGCGCTGGACGTGCGCGCCCGGGCCATCAACGACGAGATGAAGATGGCCGCCACCCGCGCCCTGGCCGAGCTGGCGCGGCTCGACGTGCCCGAGTCCGTCGAACGGGCCTACGGCGACGAGCGGCTGCGCTTCGGGCGCGACTACCTGATCCCCAAGCCCTTCGACCCGCGCATCATGCTCTGGGTGGCCCCGGCGGTGGCGAAGGCGGCGATGGAGACCGGCGTGGCCCGGCGCGAGCTGGACCTGGAGGCGTACCGCCACGAGCTGGACGCGCGCCTGGGCCGCGGCCGCGAGGTGATGCGCGACATCATGCGCCGCGCCCGCCGCGACCCGCGTACCATCGTGTACCCCGAGGGCGAGCACGAGCGCATCATCCGCGCGGCGGCGCTGGTGGCGGCCGAAGGGTTCGCGTACCCCGTGCTGGTCGGCCGCCCCGATCGCATCCAGGCCACCGCGGGGGCGCTGGGCGTGTCGCTGGAGGGGATCCGCATGGTGGACCGGCTGGCGGACGAGGAGCTGCTGGAGCGCTACGCGCAGACGCTGTGGGCGCGCCGCCAGCGCAAGGGGATGACGCTGGCCGACGCGCGCGGCGAGGTGCGGCGGGCCATCACCTTCGGGATGATGATGGTGCGCGAGGGCGAGGCCGACGCCGTGGTGGCGGGGGAGGACCTGCACTACCCCGAAACCATCCGCCCGGCGCTGGAGGTGATCGGCACGGCGGCCGGCGTGCGGCACGTGGCGGGGCTGTACATGATGGTGCTGGAGCAGGAGATGCTCTTCTTCGCCGACACCACCGTGAACATCGAGCCCGACGCCGAGACGCTGGCCGAGATCGCCACGCTCAGCGCCGGCTTCGTGCGCCGCCTGGGGCTGGTGCCGCGCGTGGCGATGCTCTCGTTCAGCAACTTCGGCAGCGTGCGCCACCCGCAGAGCGACAAGGTGCGCCGCGCGGTGGACCTGGTGCGCAGCATCGACCCGGGGCTCGAGATCGACGGCGAGATGCAGGCCGACACGGCGGTGATGGACGACCTGCGCAAGGAGCTGTTCCCCTTCAGCACCCTGCGCAACCGCCCCAACGTGCTGATCTTCCCCGACCTGAACAGCGCCAACATCTCGTACAAGCTGATGGCGCGTCTGGGCGGCGCCGAGGCGTTCGGCCCCATCCTGCTGGGGATGGGCCACCCCGTGCACGTCCTGCAGCGCGCCAGCGAGGCCGCCGAGATCGCCAACCTGACCGCCGTTGCCGTGGTGGACGCGCAGGAGCACGGCGGCGCCCGCTACCGCGCGCGGTGAGCGGCGTGGACGCATCGGGGGAGATGCCGTTCGTCGACATCCATTACCGCCGCCTGCCGGACCGGCTCCAGGTCTTCCGCCAGCTAGTGCTGGAGGATGCGGGGGATTACGTTGTGACGTACCTCCCCGCGGCCGATCTGCCGAAGCCCGTCAAAGCCGGCGGGCGCGTCGTATTGGAGCCGGGCGCGCCCGTCGTCTGGGTCACGTACCGGGGCCGCTGGCACGACGTCGGCCGCTTTCACCTGGCGGACGGCACCTTCACCGGCGTCTACGCCAACGTGCTGACGCCGGTGGAGATGAGCGGCGCGCGGTGGGACACCACCGACCTGTGCCTGGACGTGTGGCTGGGCGCGGACGGCGACGCGCGCGTGCTGGACGAGGACGAGCTCGCCGCGGCGGAAGCGGCCGGATGGGTCGACCTTGCGACCGCCGCCCGCGCCCGCGACGAGGCGGCGGCCCTGCTGGAGGGCGCGCGGCGCGGCAACTGGCCCCCGCGCGAGGTGCACGAATGGACGCTGGCGCGGGCGCGGGAGGCGGTCTCCCGGCCGGGCGCCGGCCACGAAACGGAATCGGAGCAGGGATGAACCATTTGTTCGCACGGCGCGCGCGGGCGTTGGCGCCGCTGGTGGCCGGGCTGGCCGCGCTGGTGGTGGCGGCGTCGGCATGCGCGCAGCGGGGGGGCGGGTCCGACGGCGGCGGAAACAGGGCCGCCGCCGCGCGCACGGCCACGCCGCCGCTGGATTCGCTGCTGAGCCGCGCCAGCAACGCGCGCCAGCACGGCAGCCAGTACGCCAAGGTCACCATCTACGAGGTGTCGGACTTCCAGTGCCCGTACTGCAAGATGTTCTTTGACAGCACGTACGCGAAGTTCGACAGCGCCTACGTGCGCACGGGGAAGGTGCGCCTGGTGTTCATCAACTTCCCGTTGCCGATGCACAACCAGGCGTTCGCGGCCAGCAAGGCGGCCATGTGCGCCGGCGCGCAGGGCAAGTTCTGGGAGATGCACGACCGCCTGTTCCAGCGACAGCACGACTGGCGCGACCAGGCCGACGCCCCGCAGCGCTTCGCCGCCTACGCCCGCGAGCTGGGCGTGAACGCGGCCCAGTTCCGCGACTGCGTGGACAACGACCGCATAAGCTCGCTGGTGGTGAACGACGTGATGCAGGCCAGCGGCGCCCAGGTGAACAGCACCCCCACGTTCATCCTGAACCGCGAGAAGATCCTCCCCGGCGCAATCCCCTTCGCCGAGCTGGCCCGCGAGGTGGACGCGCTCCTGGCCGCCGCGGGGCAGGGCACATCGCCCGCCGGCGCACCCCCGGCCGGCGCGCCGCCCGCGGCGACGCCGCCCGCCGCTCCGGCACGGCCGTGACGCGGTAAGCGCTGCCAACAGCGATTTCATCCCAGAGGACCAGAGGGACCGGAGGAAACGCGCGCAGTTCCTCTGGTCCCTCTGGTTTCTCTGGGATGAAAAGAAGGATGCCCGGTTCGCGCCGGACGATCCGGAGCGAGATGAATTGACGAACGAAGCCCCTCCCGCACACTGGCCGGAGGGGCTTCGTCGTGTCTGCCGAGGGGGGTGCCTACTCGCCGTCTTCCACCACGAAGGCGCTCACCAGCCGGCCCAGGTCCAGGTACATCTGCCGGGTGACGCTTTCCTCCTCGCGGAGCAGGTCGATCAGGCGGTCGTACTGGCCCAGCATCGAGAGCGGAACGTGCACCGTCTCGGCGTGGAAGGTTCCCTGGTCGGCAAACACCAGGCGCACGGGCGCGGTCTTGCCGGGTTCAGTCTGCTCGCTCATGGCTCCTGTCGCTCCGTTGGCCGCCTAGCGGGCACGGTTGAGGCCCGGGATGGACAGCAGGAAGATCAGCGTGATGATCACCGCCGACGTCACGCACCACTGGCACCACATCTCGATCACGAACGCCTCGATGTACGTGAGGTACCCCGAGAACGCCACGCCCGCCGCCGACACGCCGAACAGCACCAGCGCCACCCAGCGCTCGTCCACGTATCGCCGCTTCAGCCCCAGGAGCGCAACCACCAGCAGGGTGAGGTACGCCCCCGCGCCCCACAGCGACACGGGGACTCCCAGCATCACCGCCCAGGGCGAGGCCTGCACCTGCTCGCAGCTCCCCACCTGGCAGGTGAGCCCGCCGATCACGCCCAGCTTGTACAGCGACAGGTACCCCGACACCAGCAGCCCGATCACCGCCAGCACGGCGATGGCCATGCGCGCCAGCGGCGGCGCCTGCGGGTGCGCGTCGGTGTAGCCGGGCTCGTCCATCTCCACCGGCGTGCTCACTGCGGCGCCGTGGCGGCGGGTGCGGCGGGTGCCACCGGGCCCGCCGGGACCCCCGCGGGAGCGGCGGCCGGCGTGCCCTCGAACGCGCCGGGGGCGATCTTGCGGAGCTCCGTCTCCAGCGCGGCGTAGGTGGGCGGCGTCTCGATGCGGCGGCCGTTCACGAACAGCGTGGGGGTGCCCCCCACGCCCAGCGAGCTGCCCAGCATGGAGCTTTCGGTCACGTCCTTCTGGAACTGGTCCGAGCGCACGCACGCCTCGAACTTGCCCTGGTCGAGCCCCACCTGCTGCGCCAGCGGGCCCCAGATGTCCACCGGGTCCTTGGCGAACGCCCACTCCTGCTGCCGGGCGAAGATCAGCGAGTGGAACTCCCAGAACTTGCCCTGGGCGTTGGCGCAGCGGCCGGCGCGCGCCGACAGCCAGCTCCACTTGAAGCCCAGCGGGAAGTCATAGAACACGTAGCGCGCCTTGCCGGTGTCCACCAGGCGCTCCATGATCACCGGCTCGAGCAGGGTGGCGAACTCGGCGCAGTGCGGGCACTGGAAGTCGGCGAACTCGTAGATGGTGATCGGCGCGTCGGCACGGCCGCGCGAGATCCCCTGCACGCGCTGGAGCTGCTCGTTGGTGAGCGGCGCCAGGGTGGCGGGCTTGTTCACCAGGTTGCCGCCACCGCCGCCCCCCGGGCCGCGGCGGTTGGCGAGGAACACGCCGATGCCTGCCAGCAGCACCAGGCCCAGGATCACGTAAAACGGCGTCAGCGATGAGCGCCGCGGCCTCTCGGGCGCGGGACGGGGCACGGAGATCCTCCGGAGTTCGCGGGATTGAAGCGGATTGCGCCGTGTGGCGCGGCGGAACATGATAACCGCCCCTCTCAAGGCCCGGCAAGCCGCGAAAGCGAACGGGGAACGCCGCTTGCGAACAGCGAGGGGCAGGGGAGAGGGGACAGGGGACAGCCCGCGGACGGGCCCCCGTCTCCCGCCGAATCGGTCACCCGGCGGATGCGACGCGCCGGTATACCCGTTCCGGCCAGGATTGGTCCCGCTCTTCCCCGTACCCTGTTCCCTGTCCCCTGAAGGCGTTTCATGGATATCCGGATTACACGCGGGCGCAACCACCGGGTCTGGCTCTGGACGGCGATGATCGTGGGCGTGGCCGGGCTGGCCATCCTGGCGGCCGCGCTCTTCGGCGACCCCACGGCCAAGGGCACGGTGCGGGGCGTGGGTGCCGCGGCCAACTTCGGCAAGGACCGGGCGCCGGTGCAGCCGGTGGTGATCGAGAGCTTCGAGAACGTGAAGCGGCTCACCGACCGCGAGCTGGGGCGCATCGTGCACCTGACCGGCACGGCGGAAAGCGGCGTGCGGCGCTCCGCCGTGTACGTGCGCACCCCCACCGGCCGGCGCATCCTGGTGCGCTTCGAGCCCGCGCCCACCCCCGAGCAGCTGCGGGGGATCTTCAACGGCGGCGGCGTGAACGTGGACGGCTACCTGATGAAGATCTCGCGCGCCGAGTTCAACGTGTGGATGGACACCCTGGGCGTGGTGATCCCGCGCGCCAAGCCCGGCGTCAAGTTCGGCGACCTGCCGGACAGCAACTTCATCCGCATCGACTCGCTGTTCATCAAGGACTACTACATTTCCGTGCGCCCCGAGGGGATCGGCCGCCCCGGCGCCGCTCCGCCCGTGGCCGCCGCCGCCCGCACCGCGCCCAACA
>DASSJS010000445.1:0-14280 GCA_035691085.1 Longimicrobium sp. | reverse complement strand
CGGGGCGCTGGCGGCGCGCCTGCGGGCCGCGGTGGCGCGGCCGGGCCGCCGCGGCGTGCGCCGGGGCGCGCGTGCGGGGCAGGGCGGGTGGGCGGCACTGGCCCGGGCGGGGGCGTGGAAGCCGGCGCTCGCGGCCGCGGCGCTGGCCACGGGGTTCGACCTGGCGTGCCTGTGGCTGCTCTTCGCCGCGGCGGGGCGGACGCCGGCGTTCGGCGTGCTGCTGGCGGGGTACGGGCTGCCGCTGCTGGCGGGGAAGATCGCCATCGTCCCCGGCGGCCTGGGGGTGGTGGAGGGCGGGATGGCGGCGATGTACCACGCCCTGGGCATCCCCGCCGCCACGGCGGTGACGGTGGTGCTCGCCTACCGGCTCCTCTCCTTCTGGCTCCCCAACGCGGTGGGGTTCGCCCTGATCCCCTGGCTGCAGGCGGCGCCCCGGCGTTCCCCGCGCGCCGCGGCGGGCCGACGCCGCCGCCGGCGCGTCACGCGCCTCCCCGGCTCGCGCCGCCTCGCGCGCGGCGCCGCCATCCATCCAGCAAAGCCGGACACGCGCAATCGAGCATTTCCCGACAAACGAAGCCGCGCCGCGCGGTAAGATGCGCCGGGACAGGCCTCTGGCCCGTACTCACCCCCCTCCCAGGGAACAGCGCCCCGCCATGGAACGACGCGACACGCCCGCGTTCGGCACGCTGCTGCTGGTCATCCTCGCGTTCGCCGCGTTCGGCATCCCCCTCTTCCTGTACCTGTGGGAAACGGTCAACGGGCTGCTGGAAGGGCACGGCGGCGGGATGCGGCTGCTCTTCTCCATCCCCGTGCTGGCGCTGTTCGTGGCCCTGCTGGCGGTGCTCGCGCGCACCGTGCGGCGGTGGGAGGCGCCCGCCCCGCTCGACCGCTCGTGACGGACCGCCACGCCCTTTCCCGCACCCCCGACAGGTCACGCATGGCCGACCCAGAGACCCTCACCCCGCCCGCCGCCGGCGCCCCCGGCCGCACCGAGAGCGAGATCGCGCCCGGAGAGGAGCCGGTGGCCACCGGCACCCTGTTCCTGATGATCGTGATGCTGATGATCATCGGCGGGATCTGGTGGATGCTGTACCTCACCCTCCTTTCCCGCTGAGCCGCACCGATGAGGATACACACCTTCGAGAAGGCGTTCCTGGGCGTGGGCGCCGTGCTGCTGGTGCTGTTCGCCGGCGCGCTGGTGTACGCCACCGCCGCCATGGGCGTGCACCTTCCCGGCGTGGCCGGGAACGTGGACCCGGCGCGGGTCTACCAGACGCCGCCGTTCAACACCCCGGGGGTCCGCCAGACCGGGCCCGGCCGGTACGAGGCGGTGATCGTGGCGCAGGCGTTCGGCTTCAACCCCAGCGTGATCCGCGTGCCGGCGAACGCCCAGGTCACCTTCACCGCCACCACCATCGACGTGATCCACGGCTTCGCCATCGACCGCACGCGGATGAACATGATGCTGATCCCCGGCCAGGTCTCGCGGAACGCCTACACCTTCCGCGAGCGCGGCGAATACCTCCTGGTCTGCCACGAATACTGTGGCATCGGCCACCACACCATGAGCGCAAGGGTGATCGTGGAATGAGCGCCCCCATCGTGGCATCCCCCGCCGGCTTCGCGCTCCCCGAGGCGCAGCGCCGCATCCTCCGCTGGTTCGTGTACCTGGGGTTCGGCGCCATGGTGGCCGGGGTGGCGCACGGGCTGGCCCAGGCGCTCTCGTACGCGGGGATCAACATCCTTCCCGTGTACCCCCGGCTGCACAGCTACTACCAGGGGCTCACCGTGCACGGCGTGACCAACGCGCTGGTGATGACCTTCGCCTTCGGCAACGGCTTCCTGATGCTGATGACGGCGCGGGCGCTGGCGCGGCCGCTGAACCAGGCGCTGGTCACCGCCTCGTTCGGGGTGATGGCGGCGGGCGTGGCGATGAGCGCCTGGGCGATGGCCACCAACCGCGCCTCGGTGCTGTACACGGCCTACGCGCCGCTGCAGGCGCACTGGACGCACTACCTGGGGCTGGCCCTGGTGGTGGTGAGCACCTGGATCGCCACCGCGGCGATGATCGCGGCGCTGGTGGCGTGGCGGCGCGAGAACCCCGGCCAGCGCATCCCCCTGCTGGCCTTCGTCAGCGTGACCAGCTGGATCATGTGGTGGCTGGCGTCGGCGGGGATCGCGGTGAGCTTCCTGGGCTTCCTGATCCCCTGGAGCGCGGGGTGGCTGCCCCGGGTGGACCCGCTCCTCAACCGCACCCTCTTCTGGTTCACCGGGCACGCCATCGTCTACGCCTGGCTCCTCCCGGCGTACGTGAGCTGGTACGCGCTGGTGCCGCGCCAGGCCGGCGGAAAGATCATCAGCGACCTGTACACCCGCGTGGTGTTCATCATCTTCCTGCTGGTGTCGATCCCCACCGGGCTGCACCACCAGTACACCGACCCGGGGATCGGGCAGGGGCTGAAGGCGGTGCACGGCTTCCTCACCTTCGTGATCTTCTTCCCCTCGCTGGCCACCGCGTTCAGCGTGATGGCGGCGCTGGAGATGGGCGGCCGGGCGCGCGGCGGGCGCGGGCTGCTGGGGTGGATCCCCCGGCTGCCGTGGGGCGACCCCTCGCTCTCGGCCCAGCTGCTGGCCATGCTCACCTTCGTGCTGGGCGGCGCCACGGGGCTGGTGAACGCCAGCTACACCATGAACCAGGTGGTGCACAACACCACCTGGGTCCCCGGCCACTTCCACATGACGGTGGGGACGGCGGTGGCGCTCACCTTCATGGGGATCGCCTACTGGCTGGTGCCGTACCTGACCGGGCGCGGGCTGTGGGCGCCCCGGCTGGCGGTGGCGCAGGGGTGGATCTACGCGGTGGGCGTGCTGGTGTTCGCGCGCGGGATGATCTCGGGCGGGCTGGCGGGGATGCCGCGGCGCACCTTCATGGCGCAGGCCACCTACACGCAGCCGGGGTGGAAGCTGGCCGGCGCCGTCACCGCCGTGGGCGGCTCGCTGATGTCGCTGGGCGCGGTGCTCTTCTTCATCGTGCTGGTGGGCACCGTGGTGGCGGGGAAGAAGGGCGAGGGCCCGGCCGACATCCCGTGGAGCGAGACGATCACCGCCCCCGCGCTGGCCGGGTGGGAGCCGCGGCTCGACCGGCTGCGCGTGTGGGTGGCGTTCGCCGTGATCCTGATCCTGATCGCCTACGGCCCGTTCTTCCTGATGTACCACCCGCACCTGGTCTCGAAGGGCTACCGCTTCTGGTGATCCCGAGGGCGAGCAGGGGGATCGGCGGATCGGCGGATCGGCGGATCGGCGGATCGAAGGATTGACGGATCGGGTGGCACGGTGGTCAAAGCGGCGGATCGGGAGATCCAGGGATCGGCGGATCCAAGGATCCACGGATTGACGGATGGGGCGGATCTGGCGGATCTGGCGGATCGGCGGAATGCAGGCCGGCGAACTGCGGATCGACGGATGGACGGAATCAGGGATCGGTGAACGGCGCCGGCCTCCGCACTCGGGAGGCCGGCGCCGTTCGCTGGGAGGAGAGGAAGGCGCGTGGATCGTGCTTCGCGGGAGCGGCCGCGCTACGGCTTCAGCAGCACGTCGAAGCCGACGGTGACGGCGGGGCGCACCACCACCTCGCGCTTCATCAGCGTGGGCGGGGCGATTCCCCAGCGCGTGATGCGCAGCGGCGTGGCGCCGCGCGCGCGCAGCTGGCCGTTCTCTCGCGTGACCGCGGCCACCACCCGCACCGGGCGCGTCTGGCCGGCAATGCTCAGCGGGCCCTCGAGCGTGGCGGTCCACCCGTCGCGCGCGGGCGCCAGGCGCACGCGCCGCGCGGCGAATCGGATGTCGGGCGAGGTGCCGGCCCGCAGCGCGTCGCGCAGGTGCTCGTCCATGGTCTGGACCCCGCACGCCAGCGTGCTCACCGGAACCACGATCTCGGCGCGGCCCACCGTGCCGGCGCGGGGAAGGTCGAGCCCCGCCGCCGCCCCGCCGCTGGGCGCGGCCGACTCGCAGCGGAAGGAGCTGGTGTTGCTCTCGCCCGCCACCCACACGCGGCTCCCCGGCTGCACCGCCAGCTCGCCCGGCACGGCCGCCGCGACCACCGCCGGCACCGCCGCCAGCGCGCCCAGCACCGCGATTCGCCCGCGCATCGCGCACCTCCCCCGCTCAGGGTCCATCGCAAGACCTCCGCATCACCCTCGAAGCTAGTCCGCCGCCGCGCGCCGTATGTCCTCCAACCCCCCTCTCTCGTGCGGGGCGGACGCTGGCGGTCGCCCACCGCCGCATTCACGGCTCCGGCTGCCCCGGCGCGGTTCGCCCGGCGACTTGCGAACCGAGATGGCCCTGTTTCAAACACGGAGGGCACGGAGAAACACGGAGGGCACGGAGGACCACGGGAGGGCACGCGGGGAGCACCAGAAGGTCCGTGACGGACCCTCTGGTGCTCTGGTCCTCTGGTGCTCCGGGTCCCAGGCAACGCCCCTCCGCGGATGGAGACAAAGCCGCGTCACACGGAGCGCCAGACGGTGTCCGGATCAACCCATGCTCCCCAGGGCCAAGCCGCGATACGCGAATGGCCGGGGACAGGCTTCACCTCACCCAGATGCCGAGCAGCGCGGCCAGGGCGAAGAGCGCGAGGGAGATGAAGGGCGAGGCGCCGGCCGTCATCGCGTTCACGGCGGCCACGATGCAGGCGCCGGCCAGGATGGCGCCCCGCACCCCCGCCAGCGGACGCGCCGGGGGGTGGCGGCCCACGGCCTCCTCGGCGTAGCGCACGCCCTCCACCACCAGCTGGGGAAGGCGCACGGCCACGTCCACCAGCCCCGGCGCGCCGCGGAAGAGCTGCCGGGCCAGCAGCCCGGGCGAGAACTGGTGCTTGAACACGGCCGCCACGTGGCGCCGCGATACCGCGGCCACGTCCAGGCGCGGGTCCAGCATGCGGCCCACCCCCTCGAAGGTGACCAGCGCCTTCACCATCAGCGTCATCTCCACCGGAAAGAACACGCGGAAGCGGCCCCCCAGCCCCACCGATTCCAGGATCAGCCGCGCCACGCTGAACTCGCCCTCGCGGGCGTGCGTGTAGAAGCGCCGCGACAGGTCGACCACGGCGCGGCGGAACCCGGCCGGGTCGCCGCCGGGGCCCACGCCGGCCATGTCCACCAGGAACGCCGCCGCGCCCTCCACGTCGCCGCTCACCAGCGCGTGGTAGTAGTACAGCATCCGCCGCCGGGTGGACTCCTCGAAGCGCCCCACCATCCCCAGGTCGATGAACCCCACCCGCGGCGGCGTGCCGGAAAGCGCCAGCAGGTTGCCGGCGTGCAGGTCGGCGTGGAAGAAGCCGTCCCGGTACAGCATGCGGATGATGGCCGAGGCGCCCAGGTCGATCAGCCGCGCCCGGTCGGCGGCGGGGAGCGCCAGCAGCTCGGGCGAGCCGGGCTTGAGGCCCACCATCCGCTCCAGCGTGAGCACCGTGTCGCTGGAGAGCTCGCGGTACACCCGGGGAAAGACGATGCCGGGGTCGTCGCGGAAGTTGGCCGCGAACATCGCGGCGTTGTCGGCCTCCACGCGAAAGTCGGCCTCGCGCAGCGTGTAGGCGCTGAACTCGGCGATGATGCGCCGCGGCTGGTAGCGGGGGATCACCGCCTGCAGCAGCACGCCCAGCAGGCGCAGCAGCCGCAGGTCCAGCACCACGGCCTGGCGGATCCCGGGCTTCATCACCTTCACCACCACCTCGTCGCCGGCCAGGGTGCGGGCGCGGTGCACCTGCGCGATGCTGGCCGAGCCCAGCGGCCGGGGATCGATCTCGCGGAAGCAGGCGCGCAGCGGCCGCCCCAGCCCCAGCTCCACCAGCCGCTCGATCTGCGCCAGCGGCACCGGGGGAAGGTGGTCGAACAGGTTCTTCAGCTCGTCGCACACGGCGCGCGGGAGAAGGTCTTCGCGGATGGCCATGATCTGGCCGAGCTTCACGTAGGTGGGCCCCAGCAGCTCCAGCCGCCGGCGCAGCTGCGCCGGAAACGGGTTCCCGGCCAGCTCCCCGTCCATCAGGCGCCGCGCCGCCCACGCGGCGGCCCGCGCCGGAAGCGCGCGAAGGCCGCGCCGCCGCTCGGCCGGCAGGGCGCCCACCCGCGCCACCACCGCGCCGAACGCCAGCCCCAGCAGGTGCCGGTGCACGGTGGCGAACCGCCGCGCCAGCACCAACAGCGGCACCCGCGCCCCGATCGCCATCTGCGGCTGGGGCGGCGGCGCGCCGTCGGCGCCGGATGCCGCGGGGGAAGCGGGCGCCGCCGCGTCGCCGGGGGTGGCGGACGGCAGCGCCGCGTCCGGCTGCGCGTCGGCCCGGGCGGGTGGCGCCGGCGCGCGCGGGTGCGGCACGCCCGAACGGTGGGCGCGCCGCCTGTGCCTGCTCCTTCGCGCGCGTGCGGTGGACATGTCGATCCTCCCCCGTTCCGTCGCCGATGCCGGCGCCCGCGAACGCCCCTCGCCTCTCCGGAAAGGTACGCGCGGGCCGCGGCCGGGATGTCGGGCATCCTCCTCCTCCCTGCCGGAGGGTGGCCGACACGCGCCCGCCGCGCGCCGGTTCCCGCGCGGCGCCGCCGCCCCCACACCCTCTCCGCCATCGCCCGACGCACGGCGCGCGGCGGTTGGCGCATCGTGGACCGGGTGCCGGATCGCGGCCCGGGGAGAGGTGAAGCGCCGCCGTGCGCTCGATCCCCCCGGAGAGCCCGATGCGGCGCGGGGTCGCGGGCCGCCCGCACCGGCGCATCCGCCGGCGTGGGGCGACCCACGCGCACTCGTGATCCGGGAGGGGTGTGATGCGTACCCGCCTGTTGGTACCCGCGCTGGTGTGCCTGGCCGCGCCGGCCGCCGCGCAGGTGGTGAGCGGCCGCGTGACGGGGGGCGCCGGCACGCCCGTGGCCGCCGCCAAGGTCCGGCTGGTCGGCGCGGCCGGCGACACGCTGGCCGTGCTGGCCGACGCCGCGGGCCGCTTCCGCCTCGAGCCCGCGCCGGGGAGGTTCCACCTGGCCGCCACCGCCCAGGGGCTGCGCGCCGTGGTGTCGCCCGCGTTCGAGCTGGCGCGCGGCGACTCGCTGGAGCTGCGCGTGCGGATGTTCGCCGACAGCGTGTCGCCGCGGCCGCTGGAGGTGGTGGCGGCGGCGCGGCGCCCGCCCGGCTGGGTGCGCGCCTTCCACCGCCGGGCGGGCGAAAGCGCGTTCGGCTGGTACGTCACGCGCGAACGGATCGACCGCGCCACCGCCTTCCGCACGTCGGACCTGCTGCGGGGGGCACCCGGGATCACGCTGGTTCCGGGGCGCCCGGGGTTCGGCTACCTGGTGCGGGGCCCCGGCGGCTGCCTCCCCGCCGTGTACCTGGACGGGATGCGGGTGCGCGGCGGCTCGGCGGTGGACGAATGGACGCGGCCGATGGAGCTGGAAGGGATCGAGGTCTACGCCATCGGCGGCGCGCCGGCGGAGCTCGGCGGCCCGGGCGGCAGCTGCATCGTGCTCGCGCTGTGGAGCCGCGCCGGGTGGTGAGCGCGGGCACCGTCCCGCCTCCGCCCGGTCGATCGGAGCCAAGACGAGCAGCTCGCCGCCGTCGCGCCGCGCATCGCTCGCCTTCGTCCCCCGGGGACGACGGCGTCCACGCGGAACCTCACCACACCCACCCGAAGGACCAGGGAACCAGAGGGTCGGCCACGAGCCCTCTGGTCCTCTGGTGCTCTGGTCCTCTGGTGCTCTGCGTCCCAGTCAACGCCCCTCTGCTGATCGGGACAAAGCCGCGGCACACGAGGCGCCCGGACGGCCCTGGATGAACCGCGGGGCAGGGCGGAACGCCATGGGCTCGTAAGTGTTCCCCGCACAAGGCGCGAGCCCTCCACCCGACATCACCCCGCCTCCCGCGCGGCTATCATGCAGGTGCGAGAGGATGCCGCCCCCGCCCGAACCGGGCCGGCCGCGCGGAGGTCCCCTGATCCACCGGACTGCTCCACGGCCCGGGTGCCGCGTCCCCCGGGCCGGCCGCCGCCGGGAAGCGCCGTCCGCGGTACGCCCACGGCCGCACCTCCGGCCACCGGCCCCGCGCCCCCCGCCCCGTGGCCACGGCTTCTCCGTAGATAAAGAAAGATGAAACGATCATGTCGCGAGACCATTCAATCCGGGCGCATGCGGCCGCCGGCCACGCCCCCGCGGCCCGCGCGGCGGCGCGGCGCGAGGTCATCCGCTGCAGCCTCCCCCCGCGCCCGGGCACCCCGGCCCCCGCGCCGGGCGAGGCGATGGACCCGGGCCGCGAAGGCCGCTGGGAGGTCCTTCTCCTGGACGCCGACGCCGGCCGCGCTGATACGGTGGCCCGCATCGTGGCCGGCGCCTGCCCCGCGGCCGGGCCGCTGCTGCGCGCGGCGGCCCCCGCGCAGGCCCGCCGGCTGCTGGCCGGGCAAACGCCCGGCCTGGTCCTGGTCTGCGGCCCCTCGGCCGATCCGTCCACCCTCCACGCGGTCGAGACGCTGCACCGCGCCTGGCCCGACACGGCCATCGTGCTGCTGGCCGACGACCCCGGCGAGGTGGCCGACGCCGCGCTCGACGCGGCGCTGGCCGCGGGCGCGCAGGCATGCATCGGGCTGGACGGGCTGGGCGCGCCGCTCCTGCACCACACCCTTCGCCACGCCCTGGCCCGGGCGCGCACCTGGGCGGCCTGGCGCGAGGCCACCGCCGCCTACCGCGACGTGTTCGAGCAGAGCGTGGACGGGATCTTCCTCTCCACCCCCGACGGCCGGGTGATCGCCGCCAACCCGGCGGCATGCCGGATGTTCGGCTACACCGAGGAGGAGCTGCGCGCCGCCGGGCGCGCCGCCGTGGTGGACCCGGCGGACCCGGCCATCGCCGCGGCCATCGACGAGCGCCGCCGCACCGGGCGCTTCTCGGGCGAGCTGGTGTTCCGCCGCGCCGACGGGAGCGGCGTTCCGGTGGAGGTGTCGTCGCAGGTGTTCCGCGACGCCGCCGGGGCCGAGATGAACAGCCTGTTCGTGCGCGACATCAGCGGGCGCAGGGAGGCCGAGGCCGCCCTGGCCGCCAGCGAGCGCAAGTACCGCGGGCTGGTGCAGGGGCTGCACGACGGCGTGTTCGTGTGCGACGCCGGGGACCGCCTGCTGGAGGTGACCGACCGGCTGTGCGAGCTGGCCGGGTACCCGCGCGAGGCGCTGCTGCGGATGCGCCTGGGCGAGCTGGTGGACGCGGGCGGCCCGGCCGAGGCCCCGCTGCGGCGCCAGGAGCTGGCGCGCACGGGCACGCTGGTCACCCGCCGCGTGCTGCGCACCCGCGGCGGCGCCGCCATCCCGGTGGAGATCGCCGCGGTGCTGCTCGACGACGGGCGCGTGGAGGGGATCATCCGCGACATGACCGAGCGCGACCGGCACGACGCCGGGAAGGCGCTGCTCGACGCCACGGGCCAGGTGATCGCCTCCAGCCGCGGCGTCCGCGACGTGGCGCGCGGCGTGGCCCGGCTGGCGGTGCCCGCGCTGGCCGACTGGTGCGTGATCGACCTGCTGGACGACGACGGCGGCGCCGAGGTGGTGGAGGTGGCCGGCGCCAGCGACGAGATCCGGGGACTGGTCGCCGCCATGCTCGAGCGCTACCCGCACGGCGCCAGCCCCGAGCGCCACCCCGTGGGCCGCGTGCTGCACACCGGCGAGCCGGTGCTGGTGAAGGACCTTTCCCCCGCGCGCCTGCGCGAGCTGGCGGCCGACGAGGCCCACCTGCGGCTGCTGCGCCGCCTGCGGCCGGGGAGCGCCATCGCGGTGCCGCTGCTGGCGCAGGGGCGCATCCTGGGCGCCATGATCCTCACCCGCGCCCAGGGCGGGCGGCCCTATGGCGAGCACGACCTGGAGCTGGCGGTGGAGCTGGCGCGCCGCGTGGGGCTGGGGGTGGAGAAGGAGCGGCTGCACGAGCGGCTGAAGCTGGCGGTGGAGGCGCGCGAGAAGGTGCTGGGATACGTGGCGCACGACCTTCGCAGCCCGCTGGCGGGGATCGCCCTGAACGCCGGCTTCCTGCTGGAGAACGAGGTGGAGCCGGCGCAGCAGCGGCGCTGCCTGGGCGCCGTGCTCGCCGCCGCCAGCCAGCTCGACCGGCTGATCCAGGACCTGCTCGACGCGCGCAGCATCCAGGGCGGCCGCCTGCGGGTGGAGCCGCGCGCGCAGGCGGTGGCGCCGCTGGTGGACGAGGCCGTGGAGCCCCTGCGCGCCCGCGCCGCCGGCGCCGGCGTGACGCTGCGGGTGGAGGTGGCCAGCGGCCTTCCCCTGGTGCACGCCGACGTGTCGAGGGTGATGCAGGTGTTCAGCAACCTGGTGGGGAACGCGCTCAAGTTCACGCCGCGCGGCGGCGAGGTGTCGGTGCGCGCCTCGTCGGTGGGCGCCGAGATCCTGTTCTCGGTGGCCGATTCGGGGCGGGGGATCGATCCGGCGGAGCTGCCCCGGCTCTTCGACGCGTTCTGGCAGGGGCGCGCGACGCCCGCCGGCGGCGCGGGGCTGGGGCTCACCATCGTCCGCGGGATCGTGGAGGCGCACGGCGGCCGCATCTGGGCCGCCAGCGAGCCGGGCCGCGGGAGCACCTTCTTCTTCACCCTCCCCTGCGCCGCTGCCGGCGAGGCGGGGGCGGAGAGCGGGCCGGCGGCGGAGGGCGGCCAGGCACCCGCCGCGGCCACCGGCACCGTGACCGTGCTCCTGGTGGACGACCATTCGGTGGTGCGGCGGGGGCTGCGCGAGGTGCTGTCGGCCGCGGGGCACCGGTTCAGGCTCGTGGGCGAGGCGGCCACGGGCGAGCAGGCGGTGGAGATGGCCGCCCGGCTGGACCCCGGCGTGGTGCTGATGGACCTTCACCTTCCGGGGATCGACGGGATCGAGGCCACGCGCCGGATCCGCGCCGCGAACCCCGCCACCCGCGTGCTGGTGCTGACCGCCGAGCCCGAGGAAAGCTGCCTGCTGCGCGTGCTGGAGGCCGGCGGCAGCGGGCTGGTGCGCAAGTCGGCCGCGCACCTGGACCTGTACCCCGCGCTGGAGACGGTTGCCGGCGGCCGCGTGTTCCTGGACGCGGCGGGGAGCCAGGTGCTGCTTCGCGACGTGGCGCACGCCCGGCGCGCGGCCGCGAACGATTCCCTGGCCGGGCTGGACCCCCAGGAGCGCGAGGTGGCGATCCTCACCGCGCGGGGCTTCACCTCGCGCGAGATCGCCGGGCGGCTGAACCTGGCGCCCAGGGCGGTGGATGCCTGCCGCTCGCAAGCGATGCGCAAGCTGGGGCTGGAGCACCGCGCCGAGCTGGTGCGGCTGGCGCTCCGCCTGGGCGTGCTGCGCCCCGAATGAGCGGGGCCGCGCCGCGACGGTTCGGTGGACGGGCGCGGCGGCGTCCGCTTCCGCGAGGGGCGGGGGGGCCGCTGTGCCGAACGGCGGCCATCCTCGCCCTCCTTTTCCGGCGCGGTGCGAAGGGCTGTCGTCGGGATTCGGTCACGGGAGCGGACCCTGCCTGACGGGCGGGGGCCGCTTCCCGGCGTACGTTGGGGCGAGGGGCGCCGTCCCTCGCATCACCCCGGCGCCGTACCCGGACGGAAGGCGGACCCATGAGACCCGATCGCGACGGCCGGCCCCAGGGCGCCGGGCCCGACGGAGAGGCGCCGCGGAACGGACGCGCGCCCGGCACGCTGGTGCTGGTGGGGGTGCTGCTGCTCTACGTCGTGGCCGAGATCCTGGCCGCGTCCCCCGCCCGCCGCATCCCGTACAGCGCGTTCCTGGCCCAGCTCGACTCCGGCCACGTGGCCCGCGTGACCGTGGGGGCCACCGAGGTCCGCGGCGTGCTGAAGCCGTCCGGCGCGCGCCGCGACACGCTGTTCACCGCGCGGCGCGTGGACGCCCCCGCGCTCGCCGACACGCTGCGCGCCCGCGGCGTGCCGTTCGACGGCGAGCTCCGCGCCGGGTGGTTCGGCCAGGCGATGGGGTGGCTGGTGCCGCTGGCGCTGATGATGGGGTTCTGGAGCCTGGTGATCCGCCGCGCGGCGGGGCAGGCCGGGGTCCTGGGGATGGGGAAGAGCCGCGCCCGCGTGTACGTGGAGAAGGATGTCCGCGTCACCTTCGCCGACGTGGCGGGGGTGGACGAGGCCAAGGCCGAGCTGCAGGAGATGGTGGCGTTCCTGCGCGACCCGGCCAGCTTCGGCCGGCTGGGTGCGCGCATGCCGCGCGGCGTGCTGCTGGTGGGCCCGCCGGGGACCGGAAAGACGCTGCTGGCGCGCGCCGTGGCGGGCGAGGCGGGGGTCTCGTTCCTCTCCATCAACGGCAGCGAGTTCGTGGAGATGTTCGTGGGGCTGGGCGCCGCGCGGGTGCGCAGCCTGTTCGAGCAGGCCCGCCGCAGCGCGCCGTGCATCATCTTCATCGACGAGGTGGACGCGCTGGGCCGCGCGCGCGGCGCCGGGATGGTGACCGGCGCCAGCGACGAGAAGGAGCAGACGCTCAACCAGCTGCTGGCCGAGCTCGACGGCTTCAGCCCCGAGCACGGCGTGGTGCTCCTGGCGGCCACCAACCGCCCCGAGATCCTGGACCCCGCCATGCTGCGCGCCGGGCGGTTCGACCGGCAGATCGCCGTGGACCGGCCCGACCGGGGCGGGCGGCTGCAGATCCTGCGGGTGCACGCCCGGGCCATCCGCACCGCGCCGGGTGCCGACCTGGGCCAGGTGGCCGCGCTCACGCCGGGGTTCACCGGCGCCGACCTGGCCAACCTGGTGAACGAGGCCGCGCTGGCCGCCACCCGCCGCGGCGCCGCCGCCGTGGCGCTCGAGGACTTCACCGCGGCGATCGAGCGGATCGTGGCGGGCATCGCCCGCACCACGCGCGTGCTCTCGCCGCGCGAGCGCGAGATCACGGCCTATCACGAGACGGGGCACGCGCTGGTGGCGCTGGCCACGCCGGGCGCCGACCCGGTGCAGAAGGTGTCGATCATCCCCCGCGGCATCGGCGCGCTGGGCTACACGCTGCAGCAGCCCCGGGAAGACCGCTACATCGCCACCCGCGCCGAGCTGCGGGCGCGGCTCGCGGTGCTGCTGGGCGGCCGCGCGGCCGAGCGCGTGGTGTTCGGCGAGCTCTCCACCGGCGCGGCCGACGACCTGGTGCGCGCCACCGAGCTGGCCCGCGAGATGGTGATGCGCTACGGGATGGACGATACCGTGGGCAACGCCGTCTACGCCGCGCCCGGCGGCGAGCTGGCCGGCGGGCACGCCCTGATCGCCCCCGAGTCGCGGATGTACAGCGAGCAGACGGCGCGCGAGATCGAGCAGGCGGTGCGCGTGCTGCTGGCGCTGGCGCTCGACGGCGCCGTGGAGATCCTGGAGCGCGACCGCCCCGCGCTGGACCGCTGCGCCCGCAGGCTGCTGGAGCGCGAGACCCTGTCGCGCGAGGAGCTGGTGGCGCTCGCCGCGCCCGCCGGCGCTCCGCCCCCGCGGCGCGCGCCCTCGCCCCGGCTCCTGCCCGTCGCCGAGCCGGCCGGCTGAGCACGCCGGCCGTGACGTCCGGGGGCGACGCCATCCGGTCGCGCCGCGGCCGGCATCTCCCCCCGCGCGGGGTTCTTCCGGCGGGCTGGTTTCCGTTTGTGGCTGGCGTTCGAGCGGCGCGACGGGAACTCCCCGGCAACGATTCGCGTTTACGAATGGAGAGCGCTGTCGCGGCACACCCTCCCCCACTTCTCCCCGACCTCGATCGTGCTGTTTCCGATCTCCGGTAACGCTCGTTACGAGTCCTGAGGTTAGTAGCAGAATCGATTGTTCACGGGCTCGCTCCTCTCGGAAACACGGCGTTCGATGTGGCTGATCGATCAATTCTCGCTTGGGATGTACAGGCCAAAAGGTTATCACAGGAACGCCACGGATCCGTTGCATCGCTTGTTAAATCCATCCGTTTAAGGAACAAACAAGGTCTTGCTAACCTGCTCCTGGCGGGGTTATTACTCCACCAGGAGCTGGCCGATCTTCCCGGAACTTCGCCCGTCATGCCCGAGCCGAGGGCTGGCCTGGCGAGCCGAAACGCGTGACCCCCGGAAACGAGCATGTCGTCAGAGGGAAGCCTCCAGCAGCCTCGCGCAGGGCTGTCGCCGGCGAAGCAGGCGCTGATCCAGGCGCGGTTGCAGGGCCGCAACCGGGCGGCCGCGCCGGCGCGGGTGGCGGCGGGGTCGGACGTGCCGCTGTCGTTCGCGCAGGAGCGGCTCTGGTTCCTGTACCGTCTGCAGCCGGACGTGGCGCTGTACAACATGAGCAAGGCGCTGC
>DASSJS010000444.1:0-6453 GCA_035691085.1 Longimicrobium sp. | reverse complement strand
GCTGGCGGTGCTGGGCCGGCTGGAGCGCCAGACGCGCGCCGAGGTGGCCCGGGCCATCGTGGGCGCGTCCGTTGGCCTCTACCCCGGCCGGCCCGAAGACGTGGCGACGCCGTGGCCCACCAAGCGCGCCCCGCGCGAGGTGCTGGAAGACCACTACGCCCAGCGCGCGTGGGACACGCTGCAGGCCGCCGAGCAGAGCTTCCGCGAGCAGCGCGGCCTCGCGATGGGGCGCGAGCGGTAGCGGATACGAGAGGCTGCTGTTTTTCAACGCAGAGGGAGCAGAGGGAGCAGAGAACTGCGGGTGAAGTTCTCTGCTCCCTCTGCTTCCTCTGCGTTAAAATCAGCAATCCCTGTCCCGCGAGCACCGGCAGGAGGACGCGCGTTTACGGCGCATCCTCCTGCACGCCGGGCTCTTCGAGCGAGCGGGCGCGGATGGTGGGCTGGCCGCGCTGGCCCTCGCGCGGGAACGAGACCTCGTACAGGTACCCGGGGCCCTCGAGCGCTTCCACTTGGGCGGCGGTGATGCCCAGCTCGCCGCTGCCGCCCACCACCCGCACCTCGCGGCCCGCCTCGTGCTCGCGGGCCGCGAAGAGCTGCGCCATGTACAGCGCGCCGGGCGAGCCCTGCCGCAGCAGGGTGGGCGATGTCTCTTCCACGAACGCGGCGAGCTGGTCCATCACGCCGTCGGCGCCGGTGGGTTGCCCGTTCTGCGTGCGCACCAGCATCGCCCGTCCCTCTCCCTCTTCCAGAAACTCGATCAGCCCGTACGCCATCCGCTCTCCCGAATCCCCATGAGTGACGCGAGACTCATCCCACACGCTCGCTTCCGCGCTTTCGCCCTTCCGCCCTTCCGCACTTCCGCCCTTCCGCACTTCCGCCCTTCCGCCCTTCCGCACTTCCGCACTTCCGCACTTCCGCACTTCCGCACTTCCGCACTTCCGCACTTCCGCACTTTCGCACTTTCGCACTTCCGCACTTCCGCACTTCCGGCCCCATGCGAATCTTGTGCACACTCCGCCTCAACACGACCTTGTACGTCCCATATCCCGGAACACGACGCAGTCAACCGGACCCGGAGTTCTTTCCGACATGACGTCCATCATCCGCGCCAGCATGGCCGTGGCGGCCCTGGCGCTCGCCGCCGCGCCGGCGCCGGCGCAGCAGGCCGAGACCGGCGCCTTCGTGGTCACCATCGGCACCGACACGCTGGCGGTGGAAAAGTTCACCCGCGCGGGGAGCCAGGTCACCGGCGAGATGGTGTCGCGCTCGCCGCGCACCGTGGCGCTCAGCTACGATGCCGTGCTGAACCCCGACGGCACCGTGCAGCGCATGGAGATGACGTCGCGGGTCCCCGGCGGCACGCAGCCGCCCACCGTGGCCAACGTGCAGTTCACCGCTGACAGCGTGTTCACCCGCGTGCAGCGCGGCGACAGCGTGTTCGACTATCGGGTGGCGGCGGCGCACGCGTTTCCGCTGATGGGCTACTCCCACGTGTTCTACGAGCAGGCCATGATGCACGCCCGCGGCATGCGCGCCGACAGCCTGCAGGTGTCGCTGGTGCCCATCGGCGCCAACGAGTCGTACCCGATGACGGTGCGGATGCTGGGCGCCGACTCGGTGCGGCTGGCCAACTTCGCCGGCGTGCAGCGCGTGGCCACCGACGCGCGCGGCCGGCTGATGGGGCTGAACGGGATGGAGAGCACGCAGAAGTTCATCGTGACGCGCGTGCCCGACGTGGACGTGGACGCCTTCGCGGCCGAGTTCGCCCGGCGCGACGCGGCGCACCAGGGGATGGGCGCGCTGAGCCCGCGCGACAGCGCGGTGGCCGACGTGGGCGGCGCGCACCTGGCGGTGGATTACGGCCGGCCGTTCAAGCGCGGCCGGGTGATCTTCGGCAACGTGGTGCCCTGGGGCGAGGTGTGGCGCACCGGCGCCAACGCCGCCACCGGATTCACCACCACGCGTGACGTGGTGATCGGCGGGCAGGCCGTGCCCGCGGGGAGGTACACGCTGTGGAGCCTGCCCACGCAGCAGGGTTGGAAGCTGATCGTCAACCGGCAGACCGGCCAGTGGGGCACCGAGTACGACGCCGCGCAGGACCTGGTGCGCATCGACATGCAGACCCGCAAGCTCGCCACGCCCGTGGAGGAGTTCACCATCGTCCTGGAGCCCAACGGCGCGGGTGGCATACTCCGCCTGCAGTGGGATGATACGGAGGCGTTCGTGCCGGTGATGGTGAGGTAATCGGGCGCGTGGGCGGGGATCGTCAACCGGTGCGTGAGTGCGCGAGTGCGTGAGTGCGTTCAAACGCGAGCGGCGGGATGATGAGGGGGCGCGCCTCGGCATGAGGAGCGCCCCCCCCCCTCTTCATTTCGGTGGATACGAATCGATCCGCGAGGATGCGGGCGGGCGGTCCGCACGAGCAGACCGGGTGCCGGGCCGCCGGGTATCGGGCCGAGCTTCGAAGGCTCTCCTTGCCCGGCCGGTTCGCGCCGATTAGCGTGCTTGCTCGGGCGTCGGAGTCTCTTTCATCTTCCTCCGCCGCCGCAACCGCCTTCCAGGCCGGGCGCCCGCCGGGCCGCGTTTTCCCTGCACACTGGGGACGACTCTCATGCCGGCTCCCGCGGACCTGCTGGGCACCCACCGCCCGGAGTCGCTCGATGCCGTGCGCGCGCTGCTGAACCAGGCGCGCCGCGATGCCATCGAGTACTTCCCCTCGCCGCTGGACTGGCGCGACGAGGTGCTCTACTTCCTCCTCCCGGACCGCTTCAGCGACGGGGGCGAGGGCGGGCGCCCGCTGCTGACGCGCGCCGAGATCGTGGCGCTGCGCCAGGCGGCCGACCGGCCGGGGTGGAGCTGGAAGCAGTGGGCCGAGTCGGGGAAGCGGTGGCAGGGCGGCACCATCAACGGGATCCGCGGGCGGCTGGGGTACCTGCAGGACCTGGGGGTCACCGCGCTGTGGGTAGGGCCGGTGTTCAAGCAGCGCGCGCGGCTCGATTCGTATCACGGCTACGGGATCCAGGACTTCCTGGAGGTGGATCCGCGCTTCGGCAGTCGTGCCGATCTGCAGGAGCTGGTGCGGGCGGCGCACGGCCGGGGGATGCGCATCATCCTCGACATCATCGTGAACCACACGGGCGACAACTGGGGATACGTGCCGCCCAACGCCGGCCCGGGCGCCGCGGTGAACCAGCCGCCGTACCTGCCGTGGCCGCGCTTCTACGGTGCGGCGGGCGACCCGGCGGGCGGCGGATGGGGGCTGGCCTGGCGCAACGGGCAGCAGGCGGGGTTCACGGCCGATCCCGCCGCCATCACCGCGGCCGATGACGGCGTGTGGCCGCGCGAGCTCCAGTCCGAGCGCCTGTACAGCCGCGCGGGGATGGGCGACCTGGGCGCGGGCGGCATCGGCGACCCGCACGCCGAGCACAAGCGCACCGACTTCTTCGCGCTCAAGGACATCGCGCTCGACGCGGCCGGCGCGCTGGAGTTCCTGGCCGAGTGCTACAAGTACTGGATCGCGCTCACCGACTGCGACGGGTTCCGGATCGACACGGTCAAGCACATGGCGCTGGAGGAGACCCGCAACTTCTGCGGCGCCATCCGCGAGTTCACCGACGCCATCGGCAAGCGCAACTACCTGCTGGTGGGCGAGATCGCGGGGGGTGACAGCCTGCAGGACTTCGTGCTCGACCAGCTGGCCGTGATGCAGCGCAACCTGGCCGCCGCGCTCGACATCGGCGACGGGCGGCTGCGGCTGCAGGGAGTGGCCAAGGGATTGGTGGACCCCGGCGAGTACTGGCGCGAGTTCGACGAGCAGAAGCAGGGCTTCGAGTCGCACCGCGCCTTCGGCAACCGGCACGTGTCGATCCTGGACGACCACGACCACGTGTTCGGCACCAAGCTGCGCTTCTCGGCCGAGATCCCCGACGGCTCGCCGGTGAAGGACCACCACGCCGCCGCGGCCACGGCCATCCAGCTGTTCACGCTGGGGATCCCGTGCATCTATTACGGTACCGAGCAGGCGTTCGCGGGGCCCGCGCAGACGCAGCTGCGCTTCCTGCGCGACCAGGGGTGGGGCGGCGGCGACTTTGCCGACCGCTACCTGCGCGAGGCCATGTTCGGCCCCGAGCACCCGCGCGCGCACCACGGGCAGGACCTGGCCACGCAGGTCGCCCAGCAGGACCCGGCGCTCCCGGGCTTCGGCGCGTTCGGCACGGCGGGGCGGCACTGCTTCGACCCCGATAGCCCGGCGTACGTGCGCATCGCCAGCCTGTGCCGGGTGCGGCGCGCCCACCCCGTGCTGCGGCTGGGGCGACAGTACGGCCGGCCGACGCGCGTGTTCGGCGACGCGTTCTACATCCACCCCGCGGGCGAGATGATGGCGTGGTCGCGCATCCTGGACACCGAGGAGGCCGTCTGCGTGATCAACCCCAACGGCGCGGACGCGCGCGGCGGCGACGTGCTGGTGGCGGCCGAGATCTGCCCGCCGGGAACGGTGTTCACCGTGGTGGCCAACACCGCGCACGCGGCGGCCGGCGGCGCGTACCAGGGCACGCACCCCGTGGGCTCCACGCTGGTGGTGAAGGGAGTGAGCCACCCCGGCGAGCCCGCCTTCATCGAGATCCGCGACGTGCACCCCGCCGAGGTGCTGGTGCTGGTGAAGAAGCTCTGAAGCCGGATCCACGGCGGGCGACGGATGATCGTCTCCGCGCCGCCTCGGCACCGGCGGCGGCTGAAGCCGCAGCAACAACCACGAAAAGCCTCGCAAACGGCGCGTGGCTTCTTCGGGTGGAGGGCGCGTTCCAGCGGGTGAACCCGCCGGCCAGGCACGGCACGAAGCCTTGCAAACCGCGCGAGGCTGCTACATCGACATCGTGCTCATCCACAAGGATCTGCGCACACGTGCCGTAGATGCGCGGCATTCCGCACATCGCCACGGCAACCGCGTCCACAGCCTCGCGGCAGTTTGCGAGGCTTCCCGTTGTTGTAGCCGTGGCTTTAGCCGCCCGGGGCGATATTTCGGGTCCGGGAGAGGTGTCCGAATGGCACAAAGCCTCGCGCGGTTCGCGAGGCTTTTCGTTGTTGGTGCCGCGGCTTCAGCCGCCGGTGAATGCCGGGCGGGACGTCGTGAGGGCGGCTGCTTTCTCGTCATCGGCCCAGATCGCCGGTTCCGTCTGGCGCAGCAGGCGGCTGGTGATGGCGCCGGCGGTCATCGCGCCGTTCACGTTGACGGCGGTGCGGCCCATGTCGATCAGCGGCTCGATGGAGATCAGCAGCCCCGCCAGCGCGATCGGCAGGTTGAGCGTGGAGAGCACCACGATCGCCGCGAACGTCGCGCCGCCGCCCACACCCGCGATGCCGAACGAGCCGAGCGTGACCACCACCACCAGGGTGAGAAGGAAGTGCGGGTCCGCCGGGCTCACGCCCACGCTGGGTGCGATCATCACCGCGAGCATGGCGGGGTAGAGCCCGGCGCACCCGTTCTGCCCGATGGTGGCGCCGAAGCTGGCCGCGAAGTTGGCGATGGTGGGCGGCACGCCCAGCCGGTCGGTCTGCGCCTGCACGTTCAGCGGGATGGTGGCCGCGCTGGAGCGGCTGCTGAACGCGAAGGTCAGCACCGGCCACACGCGGGCGTAGTAGCGCAGCGGGTTCACGCCGGTGAGCGCCAGCAGCGCCGCGTGCACCAGCAGGATCAGCGCGAGGCCCAGGTAGCTGGCGGCCACGAAGCGGATCAGGGCCAGGATGTCGCCCGGATTGGAGGTCGCGACCACCTTCACCATCAGCGCCAGCACGCCGTAGGGGGTGAGGCGGATCACCATCCGCACCAGCCGCAGCACCAGCTTCTGCACGGCTTCGATGGCGGCGACCACCCGCCCGCCGGTTTCGGGGTCGCTCCGGCGCAGCCCAAGCGAGGCCAGCCCCAGCAGCGTGGCGAAGATCACCACGCCGATGATGGAGGTGGGGCGCGTGCCCGCCAGGTCGGCGAACGGGTTGGTGGGGATGAAGGAGAGGAGGAGCTGCGGCACGTCGAGGTTCGCGACCTCGGCGCTCTTGGCCTGGATGGCGGCGCCCTGCTGCAGCTCGCGCGCCCCGTGCACCAGCCCATCCGCCGTCAGGCCGAACAGCCGCGCCACGCCGATGCCGATCACCGCCGAGAGGGCGGTGGTGAGCATCAGCGTTCCCAGCACGCCCAGGCTGATCTTCCCCAGCGCCCGCGCATCACTCAGCCGGGTGACGGCGGAGAGGATGGAGACCAGGACGAGCGGGAAGACGATCATCTGCAGCAGCCGCACGTAGCCGCCGCCCACGATGCTCACCCAGCTCACCGTCTGCGTGGCGGTGGCCCCGTCGCGGCCATACGCCCACTGCAGCGCGGCACCCAGCGCGGCGCCCAGCAGCAGGCCGATCAACACGGTGCCCGACAGGGGCGCCTTCGCGCGCTGGCGCCGCGCC
>DASSJS010000443.1:0-3272 GCA_035691085.1 Longimicrobium sp. | reverse complement strand
TTTATCAATCAAGCGGATGGAAGCGAATTGAAGCGGATCTCGAGATTCCGGGTGCTTCAATTTACTTCAAGTAACTTCAGTTCAGCCCTACCATGGCCCGGCCGCCGCCGACGCTGCGCGGACCCGGCCGAACACGCCCTGCTCCACCATGAAGCGCGCCAGCTGCCGCGCGGCGGTGTCGGCGCCGCGCACGTTGAAATGGACGTCGTCGTAGAAGTACTCGGTGGTGCGCGGGATCTGGTTGAACAGGTCGTACACGGGCACGCCCTGCCGCGCGCCCACGTCGATCATCGCCCGGTTGTACTGGCGCATGGCCGAATCGAGCGCGGCCTCGGGGTGGTGCGCGCGGGTGCCGCCCAGCCAGAACCATCGCCGCGCGCGCGGGTCGGGGCCCATCCAGGTGGTGGCCTGCGTCATCATCACCATCCGCGCGCCGTGGGCCCGCGCGATTCCCGCCAGCGTGGCCAGGTTCGCCGCGTACGGCGCGGGATCGGGGCGGTGCGGGAAAGGCGTGACCGGGAGCGAGCGGACCCGTTCCGCCGCCTTCCCCACCTCGCTGGTGATCACCCGCGCGCGGGCCGGGCGCGGCGCCAGCGCCAGGTGAACCAGCCGGGCCACCTGCAGCTCGCTCACCACCATCTTGGCCAGCGTCCCCCGCTGGAGCGGCTTCCCCACGTCACGCATCAGGTAGTCGCGCCCGGTGATGCCGGCGTTCACGTCGTTGATCCCCGCGAACACCACGATCACGTCGGGCTGCAGGTGCGCGATCCGCTGCGACACCATGGCCACATGGTCCCAGCTGCGGTCGCCGCTGTGCGCGGCGGCGTACACGCGCACGTTCGCCCCCGGAAGCGCCTGGCGCAGGTACGCCTGCAGCCGCGCGCTCACCGCCTCGCGGTCGTCCAGGAAGAAGCACTCGGTGGTGCTCCCGCCCACCATGAACACGCGCACCTCGCCCGCGGGCTTCGGGATGGCCAGCGGGCCGCCGCGGAAGCCCAGCGCGTTGGTGGTGAACCAGCGCCGCGTGGTATCCACCCCCGGCAGCCCCGGCTCGGCGCGCATGGCGATGCGCTCGCCCGGCGCCCACGCGCTGGGCACGTACGGCGTGTTGGGGTACGCCAGGGGCTCGGTCTTGTAGCGGGCGTACGGGTCCGGCAGGGGGTGCGCCACCCGCAGCGCCGCCTCGGCCA
Organism: Longimicrobium sp.; assembly: GCA_035691085.1. Taxonomy (GTDB): domain Bacteria; phylum Gemmatimonadota; class Gemmatimonadetes; order Longimicrobiales; family Longimicrobiaceae; genus Longimicrobium. Next base: position 2,082 of record DASSJS010000443.1, on the reverse strand, counting down.
GCGCCAGCGACAGCAGGAGCGAGCCCACCGCCAGCAGCGCCCCGCAGCCGCGCCGCGGACGCGCTCGTTTCGCGTCTGAGCCGGACGGGGCTCCGGCGGCGGGGGCGGCGGATGTGTCGCGCATGCTCACGGGCGCTTGCGGGCGATCACGTTGCCGAACACCAGCAGGTCCAGCCCGCTGCGCTGGAAGGTGGAGACGGCGTCGGCGGGGGACGATACCATCGGCTCGCCGCGCAGGTTGAACGAGGTGTTCATCACCAGCGGAACGCCGGTGGCCTGTTGGAAGCGCTCGATCACGGCGCGGTAGCGCGGGTTCCACTCGGCGCGCACGGTCTGCAGCCGCGCGGTGCCAGCGTGGTCGACGGCGGGCGTCCGCTCCCCCGCCCCGTCGCGCCAGGGGACGACCAGGAGCATGAAGCGCGCGGGGTACTGCCGCTCCGGCTCGGGTAGGTCGAAGAGCGGCGCCGCGCATTCCTCCAGCACCGCCGGGGCGAAGGGGCGGAACGGCTCGCGGAACTTGATGCGCTCGTTCACCACCTCCTTCATCTCCGCGCGCCGGGGGTCGGCCAGGATGCTGCGGTTGCCGAGCGCGCGCGGGCCCCACTCGAAGCGCCCCTGCGCCCACCCCACCACCTGCTGCTCCACCAGCGCGCCCGCGGCCACGTCCGCCAGCTCGCCCTCGTCATCCACCACCCGGGGCGACAGCCCGGCCGCGCGCATGGCGTCCACCGCGGCCGCGTCATCGTACGCCTCGCCCAGGTAGGCGTGCTCCATGGTGTGCACGCGCGGCTGGCCCAGGAGGACGTGATACGCGTAGAGCGCCGCGCCCAGCGCGCCGCCGGAGTCGCCCGCGGCGGGCTGGATCCACAGTTCCTCGAAGCCGCTCTCGCGAAGGATGCGGCCGTTGGCCACGCCGTTCAGCGCCACGCCGCCGGCCATGCACAGCCGCGTGTTCCCCGTCCGCCGGCGCAGGTCGCGCGCGGCGCGCAGCAGCGCGTCTTCCACCACGCGCTGCACGCTGGCCGCCACGTCGGCGTAGTGGCGGCTGCGCGCGTCGGCGGGGTCGAAGGGCGTTCCCGGCGGGCGCGGCGGGCCGAACAGATCGACGAAACGCCGGTTGAAGGCGCGGCGGTCGGAGTGATGGAAGGAGAAGTAGCGCAGGTCCAGCGCGAACGAGCCATCGTCCTCCACGCGGATCACCCGGCGCACCTGGGGCTCGAAGCGCGGCGATCCGTACGCGGCCATCCCCATCACCTTGTACTCCCCCTCGTTCACCTCGAAGCCCAGGAAGTCGGTGAAGGCGGAGTACAGCAGCCCCAGCGAGTGCGGGAAGCGCGCCTCGCGGTCCAGGACGATCGCGTTCGTCCCGCCCTCGCCCCAGTCGGCGGACGCGGTGCCGAGGGCGGTGGTGGTCCACTCGCCCACTCCGTCCACGGTGAGAACCGCGGCGCTGGGGAACGGGGAGCAGAAGAAGGCGCTGGCGGCGTGGGAGACGTGATGATCCACGAAGAGGATGCGCTCGGCGGCGATCCCCAGCGCCTCCTGGATGGCGGGGCGGATCCACAGCTTCTCGTCCATCCACCCCAGCACGAACTCGCCGAAGCCGCGCCAGCCGCGCGGAAAGGTGCGCAGCGAGGTGAGGAGGATGCGCTCGAACTTGGCCAGCGGCTTCTCGTAGAACACCGCGTAGTCCACGTCGGCCGCGGCCACGCCGGCCTGGCGCAGGCAGAAGTCGATGGCGTGCCGGGGGAAGCGCGCGTCGTGCTTCACGCGAGAGAAGCGCTCCTCCTCGGCCGCCGCCACCACCTGGCCGTCGCGCAGCAGCACGGCGGCCGCATCGTGGAAGTGGCACGAGATGCCCAGGACCAGCATCAGCCCTGGCGGCGGGCGGCTTCGAGCGTGGCCGGCGGCGCGGCGCGCGGGCGCCAGCGCGACGGGCCGTCCGCGGGGGCGGCCAGCGGGTTTGCCGAGAGGCGGGAGAAGAGGGCGAAAGGCGCCAGGAGGATGAAGTAGAGGGCGCCCAGCAGCAGGCGGGACTGGAAGTTCCCCATCGCGCGGGCAAAGCGCTTCCACCCGGAAGCT
>DASSJS010000442.1:0-9205 GCA_035691085.1 Longimicrobium sp. | reverse complement strand
GGTGGCGCCGGGGTGACGCTTGTCCGCCAGCACATCGCGCCGATGGAAAGATGAAGGGCGAGGGATCGGCTCCCTCGCCCTTCTCCTGTGTTGGTCTTCTGTGTCGGTCTTCTGTGTACGTCGAGCCTGACGCGCTTACGGCAGCGCCACGAACTGGCCCAGGAAGTCGCGCGCCGATTGCGTGTCGAGGCGGTAGTCCCAAGTGGTGGCGCGGCAGTTGTAGTCGCCGGTGGTCACGGTGGCCACCACCATGTCGGTGTGCCCGTCGATGAACTTGGGGCCGCCCGAGTCGCCATAGCAGTCGCCGCCCTCGCCGGTGGCGCTGGTGTTCATCAGCAGGCCCAGCCAGTACGGCTGCAGCCCCATGTACTCGCTCTTGCTGAACTTGCGCGTGCCGTCGTAGCCGAACGAGGGAACGCCCGTGCGCCCCGCCGACACGCCGTAGCCCACGTTGACGAACAGCGTGTTGTTCAGCCCGCCCTGCGCCTGCAGCTGGTCCAGGTAGCCGGCCGGCGGCAGCTTGAGCGGCGCGATCCCCTTGGTGGATCCGTTGGGGAGGATCACCACGGCCAAGTCGTGCAGGTTGGCCTGGTCGTGCCCGTACTGCGGGTCAAAGGTCCAGCTGGTGGCCTTGATGTAGGTCCTGGGGGTGGGATACAGCTTGGGCTCGAAGCTCACGTACACCTGGGTGCCGGGCGCCAGGAACTCCACGCAGTGCGCGGCGGTGAGGAACACCGTGGGCGAGATCAGGCTGCCGGTGCAGTCCTGGTCGTTCCCGTCCACCCTGCCGTTGGCGTTGAAGTCCACCAGCAGCGCGCCCACGTTGCCGAAGCTCGACCCCGTGTACGTGCCGTTGACGATGCGCCGCGCGCCGCTATCCGTGGTGCGAGCGGGTGCCGTGGCGGTGTCGCCGCACGCCGCGGCGGCGAGACAGGCCGCGGCGGCGACTGCAAACGGGCGAATGTGTCGCATGGGAAAGGACCTCCGTGGGCCGGGCGAATCGGCGGGTGGGGGATGGTGGGATGTGGGGATCTTGCCCGGCCTCTTGGCACGTGCTGCGCCACACGTCTGGATTGCACGCAAGCATATGGTAGAGATAGATTTGGGGATGGTTCACCGATCGTGACACACTCGTCCGTCCGCACTGAAACGGTGCGGAACGAACGCGTTCGCACTACGATGGTACGGACCCGGTTGGCGCTGTTGACCTCCATGGTATGCGCGTACGCCGTCTTCCGCGTTACGCGGACGGAGCGGTGGAGCGCGACGGGCGGCTCTACGTGATCTATCCCGCCGGCGCGCGGCCGCTGTACTACGTCTTTCGCCCGGTGGCATACGTCGACCAGGCGCTCACCGGCACCGGCACGCACATCGGGCGGCATCGGCCGGCGGCGGAGGCGGCGCGGTAGCAGGAACTCGACGAGATTCCATTCTCCGGGCGCGGCGGGTTGCCGCGCCCGTTATATTGTCGGTCCTTCCGGACGCCTTGATGGCCGATGACGAGGCGCCGGATCTGTAACTGGCTGAGCAATTCACTGTAACTGCGGTACACGGTAACTACGGTGACGAGAAAGTATCCCGAGCTTCCCAAGACCACCGGCGAGCTGGAAGACGAAGTCCTGGCGCGCTGGCAGGCCGAGGACACCTTCCGCGCCAGCCTCGCGCGCTCGCAGGAGCGGATGCGCGAGAGCGGCGCGCGCCCGTTCGTCTTCTTCGAGGGCCCGCCGACGGCGAACGGCCGGCCAGGCATCCACCACGTGCTCAGCCGGACGATCAAGGACACGGTGGCGCGCTTCCGCACCATGCAGGGGCGCTACGTTCCGCGCACCGCCGGGTGGGACACGCACGGCCTCCCCGTGGAGATCGAGGCCGAGAAGAAGCTGGGGATCAGCGGCAAGCGCGAGATCGAGGAGATCGGCATCGCGCGCTTCAACGAGGTGTGCCGCGAGAGCGTGCTCACCTACACCGACGAGTGGGAGCGCTTCTCGGCCCGCATCGGCTACTGGCTGGACTACAGCAAGCCGTACGTGACCTACCACCGTGATTACATCGAGTCGGTCTGGTGGCTGCTGAAGCAGATCTCCGAGCGCGGCCTGTTCTACCGCGGCCACAAGATCCTGCCCTACTGCCCGCGCTGCGGCACCGGCCTCAGCAGCCACGAGGTGGCGCAGGGCTACAAGGACGTGAAGGACCCGTCGCTCTACGTGATGCTCCCGGTCCTGGGGCCTGACGGACAGCCCGATGGCCGCGAATTTCTCGTCTGGACGACGACGCCGTGGACGCTGGTCTCCAACGTGGCGCTCGCCGTCCACCCCGAGCTGGGCTACGTGGAGGTCGATCACGAGGGCCGGCGCCTGATCCTGGCCCGTGCCCGCGTGGCGGCGCTCTTCGGCTCCGAAGACGGCATCCGCGCGGAAATCCCGGCATCCGAGCTGGTCGGGCTGCGCTACCAGCGCCCGTTCGACTGGGTGGACCCGCGCCAGTACGGCACGGCCGAGCAGGCGGGCAACGCGTGGCAGGTGGTGCCCGCCACCTTCGTCACCGCCGAGGACGGGTCGGGGATCGTGCACATGTCGCCCGCGTTCGGCGCGGACGACTACGCGGTGGGGCAGCAGTTCAATCTCCCCGTGCTGCAGCCGGTGGACGAGCGCGGCGCCTTCCGGGCCGATCTGCCGCTGGTGGGCGGCGTGTTCGTGAAGGACGCCGATACCGACCTGCTGATCGACCTGAAGAAGCGAGGGATCGTCTTCCGCTCGTCGAAGGAAGAGCACAGCTACCCGCACTGCTGGCGGTGCAGCAGCCCGCTGCTGTACATGGCGCGCGACAGCTGGTTCATCCGCACCACGCAGCTGCGCGATGAGCTGCTGGCCAACAACGACGCCATCCGCTGGTTCCCGCCCGAGGTGGGCGCCGGCCGCTTCGGCGAGTGGCTGGAGAACAACGTCGACTGGGCCATCAGCCGCAGCCGCTACTGGGGCACGCCGCTCCCGGCGTGGGTGTGCGACAGGACGCCCGAGCACCTGCGCTTCGTCGGCTCCTTCGCCGAGCTGCGCGAGCTGGCGCCCGGGCTGGCGGAGGATTTCGATCCCCACCGCCCGTTCATCGACGACGTCACCTTCCCCTGCACCTGCGAGGGATGCCACGGCACCATGCGGCGCACCCCCGAGGTGATCGACGTCTGGTTCGACAGCGGGGCCATGCCCTTCGCGCAGCACCACTACCCGTTCGAGAACGCCGAGCGGCTGGACGGCGACGAGCAGGCGCGGCAGTTCCCGGCCGACTTCATCTGCGAGGGGGTGGACCAGACGCGCGGGTGGTTCTACTCGCTGCTGGCCATCTCCACCCTGCTCGGGCGCGGCCCCAGCTACAGGAACGTGGTCGTCAACGACATGATCCTGGACGTCGAGGGGCTGAAGATGTCCAAGTCGCGCGGGAACATCGTGAACCCGTGGGACGCGATCGGCACGTTCGGCGCCGACGCCATCCGCTGGTACCTGATGTCGTCGTCCAACCCCTGGCTCCCCAAGCGCTTCGACCCCGAGGGCGTGAAGGAGGTGCAGCGCAAGACCTTCGACACGCTGCGCCAGACGTACCGCTTCTTCGCCCTCTATGCGAATCTGGAGGAGTGGACGCCGGGTGGGGACGATCCTGCCGTCGAGACCCGGTCCGTGCTGGACCGCTGGCTCCTGTCGCGGCTGGCGTCGCTCACGGCCGTGGTCACCGGCGACCTGGACGAGTACCAGCTCACCCACGCCGCCCGCGCGCTGGGCGAGTTCATCATCGAGGACCTGTCCAACTGGTACGTCCGCCGTTCGCGCGACCGCTTCTGGGGGAGCGCCGACCGGCACGACACCCGCGCCGCCTTCGCCACCCTGCACGAGGCGCTGGTGACCGTGGCGCGGCTGATAGCGCCCGTGGCCCCGTTCCTTTCCGACTGGCTGCACCGCGCGCTGGTGGGCGACGCCGACAGCGTGCACCTGGCCGCCTTCCCGCAGGCCGACCCCGCGCGGATGGACAACGCGCTGGAGCGGGGGATGGATGCCGTGCGGACGCTGTCGACCCTCGGCCGCGCGGCCCGCGAGGAAGTGGGCATCCGCGTCCGCCAGCCGCTGGGCACCGTCTACGCGGTGATCCCCGAGGGGATCGAGACGGGGGGTGACCTGCTGGCCATCCTGCGCGACGAGCTGAACGTGAAGGCGGTGGAGTTCATGCACGCCGCCGAGGAGCTGGTCACCTTCACCGCAAAGCCGAACTTCAAGGCGCTGGGCGCGCGCTTCGGCAAGAACACGCCGAAGGTGGCGGAGGCCATCCGCGGGATGCCGTCGGACCGCATCGCCGCGTTCCGGCGCGGCGAGGAGACGGCGGTCGAGGTCGACGGCGAGCCGTTCACGCTCGCCGAGGGCGACTTCGAGGTGATCCAGAACGCGCAGGGCGACTTCGTGATCGAGAGCGAGGGCGGCTTCACGCTGGCGCTGGACCCCGCGCTCACCCCCGAACTGCGCGCCGAGGGCGTCGCCCGCGAGGTGGTGAACCGGGTGCAGAAACTGCGGAAGGACAGCGGGCTGGAGGTGAGCGACCGCATCCGCCTGGGCGTGTTCGGCGACGATGCCGACCTGGCCGACGCGGTGCGCGCCTGCGGCGAGCTGATCCGCGGCGAAACGCTGGCGCTGGAGCTGGAGACGGGATCGGCCACCGACTTCCACGGGTATGAAGCCGACCGCGAAGTGGACCTGGACGGCATCACCGCCGTGATCGCGCTGGCGCGCGTGCCCCCGAAACCCGCAGGCAAGTGACCGAGATGACGCAGAGCGCGCCCCTGGCGGCGACCACCCCGGCAAGCGAGGCGCGCCGCAAGATCGCGCTGTACGGAATCGTGGTCGCCGGCGTGATCGTGCTGGACCAGGTGACCAAGTCCATCGTGCTGAAGTCTCTGCGCCCCTACACGCCGGTGGAGGTGTGGGGCGACTTCTTCCGCCTCACCTTCATCTACAACACCGGCGCGGCCTTCGGGCTGCACCTGGGCGACGCGAGCCGCTGGGTGTTCATGGCGCTGGCGGCCGTCGCGGTGGTCGTCCTCTGGTTCATGTTCCGCGGCACCCCGTGGAGCGACCGCGCGCGGCTGATCGCCATCGCCAGCGTGACCGGCGGGGCGATCGGGAACGTGATCGACCGTATCCGCTCCTCGCGCGGCGTGATCGACTTCCTCGACTTCGGGGTGGGGGAAACGCGCTGGCCGGTGTTCAACGTGGCCGACATCGCGGTCACCTGCGGCGCGCTGCTGCTGGCGTACTCGCTCTGGCGCGAGGAGCAGAAGCAGGAGCAGGAGCTGGATGCCGTCGAGCCCGCCGAGTGAGGCGCGGGAGCTGACCGCCGGCGACGATGCCGGCGGCCGGCTGGACGCGTGGCTGGCGGCGGCGCTCGATGTCTCCCGCAGCCGCGCGGCGCAGTGGATCGAAGACGGGCGGGTGACGCTGGACGGCGCCCCCGCCCGCAAGAAGGACCCCGTCCTCCCCGGCGCCCGCGTGACCGTCGCGGTCCCCGCCCCCGAGCCTTCGGACGTCGCGCCCGAGGCCATCCCCCTCCACATCGTCTACCAGGACGCCGACCTGGCGGTGATCGACAAGCCCGCCGGGCTGGTCGTGCATCCGGCCGCGGGCCACCGCACGGGTACGCTGGTCAACGCGCTCCTCCACGAGGTTCGCGACCTTTCCGGCATCGGCGGCGTGCTGCGGCCGGGGATCGTGCATCGGCTGGACAAGGACACCAGCGGCCTTCTCCTGGTCGCCAAGAACGACGACGCGCACCGCGCGCTGAGCGACGAGCTGAAGCGACGGCAGATCAAGCGCGCCTACCTCACCGCCTGCTGGGGCCACCTGCCGGAAGAGACGGCGAGCGTGGACGCGCCGATCGGACGCCACCCCACCGACCGGAAGAAGATGGCCGTCGTTCCCGGCGGCCGCCCCGCGCGCACGCACTTCCGCCGCCTGGAGCGCTGGCGCGCCGCCGACCTGCTGCGCGCCGAGCTGGAGACCGGCCGCACCCACCAGATCCGCGTCCATCTCCTGCACCTGGGCCACCCCGTCGTCGGCGACGCCACCTATGCCGCGGCGCGGGAGAAGGGCTTCGGCGGCTCCGAGCGTGGCTGGGCGGCGGCGCTGGCGAAACGCGTCCCCCGGCAGTTCCTCCACGCCACCGAGCTGCGCTTCACCCACCCGCGGACGGGTGAGCCGATGCGCTTCGACTCGCCGCTGCCGCCGGACCTTGCCTCCGCGGCGGAGTGGGCGCGGGGCACCAGCGGGTGAGTCTTACGTAGTACGATTTCTGCTTACGTAGTAAAATATCTTCATTTTGGGGGTCTTATGTAGTATTATGTTGGCAGAAATCCCGTTTCTGCTTCCTTACGTAGTAAAATATCGCTTCCCATGGCCGACCTCCCCGAAGTGTTCCTGAGCACGGCCCAGCTCTCGGGCGTGGTGTCGCGCGGGGTGCGCACGGGCACCATCAAGCGGCTGGAGGGGCGGCTCTACACCACCAACGTCGCCGAGCCGGCCGAGTCCGTGGTCCGCCGCAACCTGTGGCAGATCGTCGGCTTGCTCTTCCCCGACGCGGTGGTGAGCCATCGCACCGCGCTCGAGGGGCGGCCCACGCCCGGCGGGTCGATCTTTCTCACCGGCCCCTACGCGCGCATCGTCCGCCTTCCCGGGCTGCGCATCCGGCAGATCCCCGGGCCGGGTCCGCTGGAGGGCGACAACCGCTTCATCCAGTCGCTGTGGCTGGCATCGCCGGCGCGGGCGATGGTGGAGTGCCTGCGCACGCGGCGGGTGCGCGGGCTGGAGTCGCCGTCGCTGCCGCGGGCCGAGATCGAGGACCGGCTGGACCGGCTGATCCGCTTCAGCGGCGAGGACGAGGCGAACGCGCTGCGCGACCGCGCCATCGCCATCGCTCCGGAGCTGGAGGCCGAGGAGGCGGCGGCCGAGCTGCGGGCGCTGGTCGGCACGCTGCTGGGTACACGCAACGCCGAGCTCGAAACCGGCGCGGGGCTCGCGCGCGCCATCGGCGAGCCGTACGACTCCGCGCGCGTGGAGCTGTTCAACACGCTGCTGGCCGAGCTGCTCGCCTGGCAGCCCCGCCTGCGGTACGACGATCACCTGCAGGGGAGGCCGTTCGAGAACCTGGCGTTCGTGGACGCCTACTTCTCCAACTTCATCGAGGGGACGGAGTTCGAAGTGCAGGAGGCGGTGGCGATCGTGTTCGAGAACCGCATCCCCCGCGCGCGGCCCGAGGACGCGCACGACATCCTGGGCACCTACCGCATCGTCTCCAACCCGCGCGAGATGGGGCGGAGCGCCGTGTACCCCGGCTCGCACTTCGACGGCTTCCTCGCCACGCTGCGGCGCCACCATGCCACGCTGATGGGCGGCCGCCCCGACAAGCGCCCGGGCGAGTTCAAGCTGGAGGTGAACCGCGCCGGGCTCACCGTGTTCGTGGAGCCCGCCCTGGTGCGCGGCACGCTGAAGCAGGGGTGGGACATGCTGCGCTCCATCCCCGACCCCTTCCGGCGCGCGGCGCTGATGATGTTCATCGTCAGCGAGGTGCACCCGTTCGACGACGGGAACGGCCGGCTGGCGCGGGTGATGATGAACGCCGAGCTGATCGCCGGGCGGCAGCGGCGCATCTTCATCCCCACCAGCTACCGTGACGACTACCTGCTGGCGCTGCGGGCGCTCTCGCGCCAGCGCGAGCCCGAGCCGCTGCTGAAGATGCTGGAATTCGCGCAGGCGTTCTCCGATGCGATCGACTTCACCGACCTGCAGGGCGCGCTGGAGGTGCTGCGGCGCAGCAACGCCTTCGAGCGCGACCCCACCGCGCGGCTGCGGATGCCGGCGGCGGCGTGACGCGCGTCGAAACGGGGTGCAGGACGACGATCGGGCGCGGAGCACCGTGCTCCCCGCCCGATTCGTCTCTGGTCGTCCTCCGGCTGCGCCGGCCGCGAGCTGCCACGGAGCTGGTGAAGCCTCGCGCGGTTTGCGAGGCTTTTTGTGGTTGTTGCTGCGGCTTCAGCCGCCGGTCAGCGGGTCAGGCCACCAGGCTTTCCATTCCGGGCGTCACACCGCGCGAATCACATCGTGCCGGCGAACATGCGGCGGTCCTTCTCCTCGGTGCTGCCGGAGACGAAGTACTTGTCCGACCAGCTGTCGTCTTCCACCAGGCCCAGCGGCTTGTCCGACGCCTTGGTGCTCCCCTGCGCCGCCTCGTGCTTGGCGCGGAAGTGGTAGTGCTCGAACATGCGCATGAACTCGGTGGCGTAGATGTCGGCCACGGAGGTGTAGCCGCGGATCACCAGCGAGTTGGAGTCGTTCTCCTCGGTGCTGTTCCTGGAGAAGTTGGCCGAGCCGGTGATGATGACCGGGTCCGAGCCGAACGGGTCCACCATGATGATCTTGGAGTGGATGTGGATCCCCGCGTGGTGGAATCCCTCCTTCCCTTCCAGGATCTTCCCCTGGAAGTCGTGCAGCGGCGACGAGATGGTGGTGGCCACGGCGATGGAGTCCGACGGGTCGCCCTGGATCATGTGCACCTCCTCGCCCTTCCCCAGGCTTCCCATCTTGTCCAGGAGCATGAAGCGCAGCACGTCGTCGCGCTTCTTCGCGAGCACGGCCAGGATCACCGGCGAGAGCGCGAACGGGGCCGACACCAGCAGCATCTTGGCGTTGTCGGCGAGGCCCGCGTACAGGTGCAGCATGGTGTCGCTGTCCTGCGGCGAGAAGATGGGGATGATCTTGTGCTCGCCGGGAAGCATCAGCGACACGGGCGTGAGCGCCGCCAGGTGCTTCTTCTGGTCCGAGGCGTCCAGGTCCTGCCGCAGGGCGTCGAACAGCGACTCGTAGGTGGCGGCCACGTCGTCCTCGTAGATGGCGTGGCCCACGTTCAGCTGGCCGTACACGCCGCCGTCGGTCCAGTTGGTGGAGCCCGTCCACACCGCCACCGGCTTGGGATCGCCGCTCCCCTGCTTCTGCAGCCACACGACGAACTTGTCGTGCATGATGGCGGTCTGCGGGTTCTCCTTGCGCGGGGTCACCACCGCCTCCAGCCCGGCGGCCTTGATGGCCGCCTCGTTCTTCTCGCGCGTCTTGTCCTTCGCGGGGTTCTTGCTGCGCGCATGGTACACCACCTTCACGTCCACGCCGCGGCCGATGGCGTCCTT